>CAXBQX010000010.1:0-52645 GCA_963978365.1 uncultured Opitutales bacterium
TACTGCTGTCAGGGATCCGGTTGATTCCGACATCAATCACTGCACAACCAGGTTTGATCATCTCTGCAGTAACGAAGTGAGGCTTACCAATGGCAGCAATCAGGATATCGGCCTCCCGGGTGATGGAGGGAAGGTCGTGAGTGCGGGAGTGACAAAAAGTTACGGTGGCATTCCCTGGGATGGCCCGGTTGAGCAGTAGCATACCGATGGGTTTACCCACAATCAGGCTGCGCCCCAGAACAACCACCCGCTTACCTGCGGTCTCTATATTTGAGCGCCTGATCAGCTCCACAATCCCAGCCGGGGTACAGGAACGGAATGCATGGGCTTGTTCCTGACAAAGTTTTCCAAGGTTAACCGCATTAAACCCATCTACATCTTTAGTCGGGGAAACATGGTTGAAAACGCGCACCTCGTTGATGTGCGAGGGCAGGGGGGCCTGCACTAAAATGCCATGGATCGAGCAGTCTGCATTCAGGGAATCAATCTCAGCAATCAATTGATCTTCTGAGATTGATTCATCAAAAACTTTGAGACCCGCATCAATCCCAATGGACTCTGCCGTCTTCTGCTTTTTTTTGACATAGGAAATGGATGCGGGATCATTTCCAACTCGGACAAAAACCACGCTGGGCTTCCCGTTCTCCAGAGAAGATATCCGCACACGCAATTCATCCAATACCTGAGCGGCAATTTGATTTCCATCAATCAAATTCATGAAACTGGAAGTTGAGGTTTCGTTAGTTGGTTGGGCGCATCACCCGTGCCCGGATAACGAGGTCGTCCGAACCTTCTTCAATCGGCTCAAGTTTACCCATCACATTGATGGACTGATCGACAAATTGTTGAGGATCCAACCCCTTGATGTTGTCGACATCTATGTAAGCCAGTCTTTTTCCTTTGGAGTTTTCCAATTGGTATGGAAGTTTGGACTCAAAACCGAGGATTCTGGGTTTAAAAACCAAGGTGCCCTCAAAATTTCGAACGATGCTCGTGGCAGGCTTGTTTTTTGGGGGATCCAAAGGTAATTCGCTCGGGTCGGGTTGGACCTGCTGAGTCTCCAAAGGATCCAATTCGCTGATTCTTCCGTTGGTAACCGCCTCATCTTCAGAGGGGGAAGAAAGGGTTTCAGTTTTGGGTAAAGCCTGCGGTTTTTCATTCCATTTTTCCCTCCCTACAACCACTGGTTCGATCTCGGGGGCACCGGCATTAAATGCTTCACCCAGAGATGGACCCGTGTCGGTGGATGGTTGGGCGTGAGCGAAGCTAATGATCACGAGAAGAGCCACCACGCCCTTCACTTGAGTAAAAAATTTTTGATTTAAAATTCCCATGGTTTGAAATTTAGGAAATTTGCTTGGGGAAGAGCAAATCAATTTCTGAATCTTTTAAGTCTCTGTAGGTGCCGAGAGGAAGTTTACCCAATCGGATTCCTCCAATTGCGACTCTGCGCAGTTTTTTCACTTTATACCGAAAACGCTGAAAGCATCTGCGAATCTCCCTTTTTTTCCCGTGCCCCATGGTAATTTCCAGTTTAGTTGATCCCACCGGGTTTCCTGACTTGGCCCGAATCTCATCGAGTTGCAGGAATTCACCTTCGTCCTCGATTCCTGCCAGCATCGAGCGCATATCCTCGTATTCCAGAGGCTCATGGATCTCGACCTGATATTTTTTTCTCACCTGTTGCGAAGGATGGGTCAATTTATGGGCAAGATTTCCATCGTTGGTTAAAATGACCAGTCCTTCACTGTCTCTATCAAGCCTGCCCGCACAAAATAATCTGGTGTTTCGGTGCCTTGCTTCGAGGAGCTCGAATATCAGTCTTTGGGCATGGGGGTCATCATTGGAGCAGGTAAAACCTTTTGGTTTATTGACTACAAAAATAAGTGGCTTGGAAAATTTAGACTGTATTCTTTTCTGCCCAACTTTAATCACATCCCGCTCCGGGTTTACCCGCATGCCCAAGATGGCAGGCTCCCCATTGACGGTTACCTGTCCGTCCTGAATTAATTCTTCGCCTGCTCGGCGGGAGCAAATTCCTGAATCTGCCAGAAACTTTTGCAGCTTGGGTAATGCCTGGGTGGAGGGTGTGGATTTGGATGAGTTCTTGGACATGTGCAAAACTTGAGGTTGCGTATTGATCAGGAATCCATCATTTATCGGAAACAGTCAATAACAGGGATGGGAACCTTGAAAATTTTTCATGAATGAGGATACAGTAAAGAAGAGGGTTGCGGTTGTTACCGGAGCGGGTCGCGGAATCGGGCGGGGAATCGCCGAGGCTTTAGCCAAAGACGGGGCCCATGTTATTTGCGTGAGTAAGTCTGAGTCTTCCTGTGGTGCTGCGGCCGATTCAATCCGCGAACAAGGTGGCAGTGCAGATGCCCTCGCGGTGGATGTCTCCTCGGGTGAACAGATTCGCAACGCCTGTGAAGCCCTCCTCGAAAAGCACGAATGTGTAGACATTCTTGTAAATAATGCGGGCATTACCCGTGATAATCTTCTCTTTCGGATGGAGGAAGATGACTGGAACGATGTCATCAACACCAACCTTACCAGTTGCTTCCACTGGATCAAAGCATTGGGCCGTCCGATGACCCGTAAAAGATGGGGCAGAATTGTGAATGTAGCTTCTGTGGTCGGCCTGACCGGAAATGCTGGCCAAGCCAATTACTCGGCAGCCAAGGCTGGAATGATTGGGTTGACCAAGAGTTTAGCCAGAGAATTTTCTGCCCGTTCCGTTACGGTCAATGCGATTGCCCCGGGGTTCATCGATACGGATATGACTTCCGAACTGGATGAGCGGGTTAAAGAAGGAGCCCTCGGTGCGATTCCATTAAAGCGTTTTGGTACTGTCGCAGACATTGCTGAAATGGCTGCATATTTATGTTCTGACAAAGCTTCCTATGTCACCGGACAAGTTTTTACGGTTGACGGCGGGATGGTGATGTGAAGAAGAGACTTTAATTATAACCTAACCATACTTAATCATTATGTCCGAGAATAACTCCGATCGCGTAAAGAAAATTATCGTAAGCCAGCTGAATGTCAGCGAAGAGCAAGTCACTCCAGAGGCTAGCTTCATCGACGACCTTGGAGCTGATTCGCTTGACCAAGTAGAATTGGTGATGGCATTGGAAGAAGAATTCGGTACCGAAATCCCCGAAGAAGAAGCCGAAAAGCTTCAGACCGTCGGTTCGGTGATCGAATATGTTGAGAAAAATCTTTCTTAACATCTTTTACCTTCGCCGAACATCGTTCCTTTCGGGCAGTTTCTGCATACCTAGCTTGTTTTCATGACTCGTGTAGTAGTTACCGGGATGGGGGTAGTTACCTCCATTGGTAGTGATGTGGATAGTTACTGGGCGAGCCTCAAAGCAGGTAAGTCTGGAATTACCTCCGTCACCAGTTTCGATAGTTCCGATATTGCCAGCAAAGTGGCTTCGGAAATCACAAACTTTAATCCCGAGGATTTTATGGATCCAAAGGAGGCGAGGAGAAATGACCGGTATGCCCAGCTTGCCTTAGCCGCTACCCATGGTGCGCTCAAGGATGCCAACCTCACCAGGGAGCAACTCGTTCCTAAACGTACTGGTGTTTTGGTAGGCTCAGGAATTGGCGGAATGGATACCATCGAGAAGCAGATGACTGCTTTGATCGAACGGGGACCAAGAAGGGTTTCTCCCTTTATGATCCCCTCCTTGATTGCCAACATCGCGGGTGGAATCATTGCAATTGATCTTGGTGCCAAAGGACCAAACTTTTCTGTGGTCAGTGCCTGTGCTTCCGGTTCCCATGCCATTGGAGAAGCCTTTGAAATGATCAAGCGGGGTGCTGCGGATGTGATTTTTGCCGGTGGGAGCGAAGCTGCTGTTACCCGTATTGGATTCGCTGGATTTTCCTCGATGAAAGCGATGAGCACCAATTTTAATGACGACCCCAGCCGTGCGTCCCGTCCGTTTGATAAGAACCGGGATGGCTTCGTTATGGGTGAAGGTGCAGGTGTGTTGGTATTAGAGACTTTGGAAAATGCTCAGGCTCGCGGTGCGAGAATTTATGCTGAAATTATCGGTTACGCCGCTACCTGTGATGCATTTCATGTGACCACTCCAGATACCTCAAGCGAGGCTCTTACCGAGTGTATGAATCTGGCCCTGGATCAGGCCAAGATTGAGAGAAACGCGGTCCATTATGTGAATGCCCATGGTACATCCACTCCTTACAATGACCGCTCGGAGACCACAGCTCTCAAAAATGTATTTTCGGACTACGCCAAAAATGGATTGATGGTAAGTTCCACCAAATCGATGACTGGTCACTTGCTTGGTGCAGCCGGTGCGATTGAAGCAGCTGCCTGTTGTAAGGCCATTGATGAGGGAGTGGTTCCACCCACCATCAATTATGAAGAGCCCGATCCAGATTGCGATTTGGATTATGTGCCCAATGAAGCACGCGAAGCTTCGGTATCCGTTGCTATGAGCAATAATTCCGGGTTTGGTGGTCACAACGCTTCTCTTATTTTTCGTAAAATTTGAGCAGGCTTTTGAGCAGGTGCCTTAAATTCGCTTGCTCATCCCATTCAGATAAGTATTTTCTTAATCTTTGGCTTTTTGCACCCGTAGCTCAATTGGATAGAGCGCCTGACTACGGATCAGGAGGTTGGGAGTTCGACTCTCTCCGGGTGTGCCACTCTCCCTTTTCCAACTTTACTTAAAGGCATCGATGTTCCAAGGTGAGTTTTTGATGTTTCGCAACAAGCAAACCCTGTGGCTTACTGTTTTCATTGCCGTACTTCTATGGTCTGGTTTTGATCCCAAGGACCGTTTGACCTGGGTATTGGAAGCGGGCCCTGCAATAATCTGCTTGGTTGCTCTTGGGGTGACTCGAAAATGCTTCCCCCTAACCTCGATTCTTTACTTTTGGATCCTGCTGCACTGCATCGTCTTGATGATTGGCGCTAAATACACCTATGCCGAGGTTCCCATTTTTGATCAACTCGCCACAAGTCTTGGATGGCAGCGCAACCACTACGACAAGTTAGGACATTTTATGCAAGGTTTTGTTCCTGCCTTGATAACCCGGGAAATTTTCATTCGCAAGCGGGTGGTAAACATTGGTCTTTGGAGAGATTTTCTAATTGTCTCCGTCTGCCTCGCTTTTAGCGCCTTTTACGAGTTGGTCGAGTGGTGGGCGGCCGAGTTGCTCGGAGAGGATGCCGATGCTTTCCTTGGTACCCAGGGGTACGCATGGGATACGCAGTCGGACATGGCCTTTGCCTGCCTTGGCTCAATCCTTTGCTTGCTCGCCCTTGCCAAAACTCACGATCGCCATCTAGGTCGATTGCCTAGTCGGTCGGTTCCCTAAGCTCGCTCTTATTTTGCGATCCGATCTTTTAGTTTGCAGAAAAGGGCGGTATCTATGATTTCATTATGGAATGAAACGATCTGCTTTATACATATTCGCCATCCTTGCCGCCTCTTCCCAAGTGTTTTCCAAGGAACAAGCAACTTCGAGGGAGGAGGCTCAGTGGGATACAAATACAGCTTTTACCTACTACTACGACAGTCGGGAGTTCGGTACCTTAAATATACTAACCAGTGCTAAGGGTTTGCCCATGGATTTGTTCTTTTGGGGGTTCACCGATTTTCATGGGGATCATCAAAGTGATAGTGGACCCACAGATTTTACCCGATATTTCATGGAATATCGCTTGCTCAAAGGTTTGGATCCCGAATGGACTATGGGAATCGACGGACTGGGTCTCATTGCCGAATACAATGATATGAATGGTCCCGATAATAACCTCGCCCGGTTTGGCGTCTATCATAAGTTGGGTTATTCCTTGCCCTGGGAGAAAGAAGGATGGTGGCAAACCCGTATTTATCCTTATGAAACGGATGGGGAAGGGTGGCAGATCAGCACGAGTTATTTTGTACCCTTTACTTCCAAACTCTCGCTCGGAGGGTTTGCCGATATCAACTTTATTGAAAACGGCAAGGATCGCTGGGTGATCGAGCCACAGCTAACCTACAAAATGACCAATCATTTGTCCCTTGCATTGGAATATCGTTATAATGGATACGAAGACGCCAATCCTGCGGTTAAGGGATCGGGAGCAGCTCTGGGACTTGAGGTAAGCTTTTAAGGCGAATACCTTTCATTTCTAAACCCTTAGATGACCTGCCTAGGGCAGGCCTGGGTAATAAGATTACGAATTCTCCGGAGTTTTTTCCGGTGAACTTGCTGGCTTATCAGAACCTTCCTTGTTTTCAGCAGGTGTCTTTGTCTGCTCGACCGATGGCTCTGCGGGTTCTGCCTTTTCAGCAGAAGGTGCAGGAGCTTGCTCTTTCTTCTCTTCAGAGTGGGAGGTTGGGCGAGCGGATGGCTTGGCGGGTTCTGAAGATGAGGGTGCTTTCTGGGGTTGGCCAGAGTCCTTAGGCGTGCCAGCAGGTGCCTTGGTGTCAGCACTGGGAGTGGCTTTGCCATCGGTATCTTTCTTGGATTCAGTGCCTGCTTGGGATTCTTTGGAAACAGGAGGCTTTTCATCCTTCGGTTTGGCTTCATCATCGATAGAGTCACGCTTGGAAGCCTTCTTGAGCACGGCTGCTTTTTTGGCTGCATCCCGGGCAGCCTGGGCCGCCATTTCCTTGCGTGCGGTGATGAAGGAAACTACGCACAGGATCACATAAATGAGAAGGAGACCCGCAGAAAGAAGCATGCTGGTTGGCTTTAAGCTGGACGCATCATAAATGAGGTAAGGCTCGCCTCTCCACCAGCTCATTTCAGCAAAGGCTCCAAATACCATTTTGGCTATGGACAGAAAACCGAGTAGGGCAATGAGCACAGCAACATGCATGATGTGCTTTTTGGCATTGGGTGCCTTATCCGCAGCGATTGCCAATAAAATTAAGAGCAGACCAATAATTCCCGGAATAAACGCAGTCCAACTCTTACCAAATTCAAGGGATTCTCCATTTTCAGGTGCGTTGAGTACATTTTCCCAATTAGTAGAGCTCAGGGTGACGGGGCCATCTGCACCACCCAGGTTGTTGTAAATAAAGCGTAACTTGGCTTGTTCGACATCAATCTCTGGCCATTCAATTGGTTCATAATTTTCCGTGCCGGCATTGCTGTAATTTTCTGATTCCTGGAGCAGTCCACCGAGGGTTTCTCCAGTGGAACTGGCATACCAAAAAGATTGGAGGTCGCCATCCAGTCTTCCACCCTTGCGGGCGTTATTCTTTTCATTGGTCTCTCTGGCATGTCTTTCGTTTAATTTATGTACAATCCACCAGACATTTTCACCTGCTGAGTCATCGCAGGGCATAAAGTCGAGCATGACTTCCTGATCCCCGTCTGAGAGTACAAACTCCGCATCACTTGCCCATGGGCCAGTCAGCTTAATGGAAAGGCTGGGGTCTTGAACGAGATAACTGATCAAGCCAGTTAGGATAAGGATTCCTCCTAAGATAAAGGATGGTATTTTAAGCATCTCTCTAGGAAACTTGCTTTCGGGAAACAAGCAAGCCCGTAAAGTTTAAAAATCCTCTCGTTTATCAGACAATTTCCAATAGAGTACAGGTTTACGACCTGTATGAGCTTAGAAACCATCACTAAAACCGAGACCAAAGAGGATACCTCCCTGGATATTCCCTGGCGGGTGGTTGTGCTTAATGATCCTGTAAACCTGATGAGTTATGTGGTGATGGTTTTTAAAAAGGTTCTTGGTTTTAACGAAACTAAGGCAACCAAACACATGAGGGAGGTTCATGAACTGGGGCGTTCGATCGTCTGGTCCGGGAACCGTGAAAAAGCAGAAAATTTTGCTTACCAGTTACAGCATTGGCACCTGCAAACCATTTTGGAAAAGGATGATTGAGTTTCGATTAAGGGTAGACTCCCGAATTACCCGAGGACTCGCACCTTTGATCGTAAAGTGCTTTTCCGAGTGTAGGAACCGATCTTTACCTGCTTTCCCGTATCTCGATGAGAAGGACGGTGATTTGGTTGATTCTTGGGAATCCAGCTTGGGTGAGGATTTTGCTCAAGATCGCCAGGCCCTGGCCCGCCTGCTAAACAGTGCTAAATTTGCCCATGGTTATGTGGAGCTAGATGAGGAGGATGCGGAACTGGTACTGCGGGCGATTACGGAAATACGAATGCATGTCAGGGAACAATATTTGGGGGCTCTTACAGATGTGGAACTCGAAACCGGGGAGGTTTCTTTTTCCCAAAAATCGAGCGAGGTACAGCCTTTTTATCTAACTTACCTTGTTTTAGCCGAGATCCAGGAGGGCTTGATTCAGGAAATTAGGTAGAGATCGCGGGCTTGTCCGCATTAGCTTGCACGCAGAATCTGGTTGTTAGCGACAGCGATTCCCCCAAGCATGGCACCTACAATACCGACATATCCCTGGTCGGTTCCAGCAAGGTACAAGTTTTTGAATTTAGTGGATCCATCTCTTCGCTTGGTTGGAGAGCCATATAAGGTGCCGTTTACATGACTGGTAAATCTTTTGATGGTTTTTGGGGTAAAGGTATCCAGGAGTATAGTTTGCTCATTCAGTTTCCCAGATAACTCTTTTCCATTGGGTAGGTATTGTAACGCATTTTCAAGGAGGGTGCGTTCCCATTGAATTTTTTGTTCGGAGTATTCAAGTTCTGACAGGTTTGTCCATTTTGAGAAGTTTGCCGGGTGGGTGACTCTTATTTTGGAGTCTGGGCTATCGGAGGCAGGACCATAATTATCTGGCATGCAAATGACACCCGACCTCAGATCAACCAACCCCTCCGGGCAGTTGTAATTAAATTGATCCGATTCATTGAAGAACACAATGGTTTCATCCCATCCAAAATCTTGGGGTTGTCCTGTAAACACTCGGATGGATTCGATCACACTAAATTCACCGGTACGGGCCTTTTCTGGCTCAATTACAGGTTGATTAAGGAGTTCTGCAGTCTCTACTACTCCGCAGGTCGAAATGATTTGTTGGGCCCGAATACACTCCCCATTTTCTAAAATAACCTCAGTAACCTGATCTTCAGTCGATTGGATCGAATGAACCGCGCAGTTCATTCTTCGATCAACCCCCAGCTCTTTGAGCTTTTTCACCAAAGGATCGAGGAGTGCTCTAATGCCAAATTTTGGGCGGCATAAGCCCTGCCTGAAGATGGCATCAAAAAGCATCACAAAGGTGGCAAAATCAATATCATTGGGCAGGGCGGAGCCATAGTAGCAGGTCGGGCAGAGAAGCATTTCTGCCAGCAGGGGATCGATTTGGGATTCTGCGAGAATGCTTCGGGTTGAAAGATCCGGGGCATCCACTTGATAGGCCGGGAAATCTTCCATCTTTTGTAAAAGACTAGAAAATGCATGGATCGATGACGGAAATTTTTCGGCCACCTGATTATAAAAATATTCAAACTCGTTCGTGAACGATAAGGAGCAGTCTCCAAAAGTAATACGAGAGCGGCTTTGGGGAAGGAGATCGAGATCGTCCAGGGAAATTCGTAACTGCCTGAGAAGCTTAAGTAAGGGAGATTTTTTTCCGGAGATGGAGGATGGGTAGTTGGTTAGTGCATGCAGACCGACATCAAACTTTTTACCTTGCCGGGCATAAAAGCTGTTCAAGCCTCCCACCACATAATGCTTTTCGAGCAAAACCACTTTTTTGCCAAACATAGCTAGCCTGGCGGCGGCAGCCAAGCCGGCAAGACCAGCCCCTATAATTAGTACATCCGTCGAAGATGAGAGGGCGTGATCGGAAGTCGCTATCGGAATGAATGCCCGTTGAAAAGGCGGCTCGTTAAATTAGGCAGCTGCTCCAGCTTCGAATTTAGGGAGTAGGTAGTTGGCACAGCTATCCAAAGATTCCAACTCACGATACTCTGCTTCGGGCACATCAATACCGTGTTGCTTACGAAGTTCCATAACAATATCCAGAAAATCCATGGAATCTAAATCGAGTTGATCCCTGAGTCGGATGTCAGACTTAACATCGTTAAGGTCTTCATCAGGAGCGATTTCCGAAATTATATCGAGTACGATTTGTTTGACTTTTTCTTTATCCATTTGAGCTGTAAGAAGATATCTACCTTACGCTTCAAACTTTTTCAAGATAAGAACTGAATTGATTCCAAGCATTCCAAAAGAATTATTAAGGATGACATTTATGCCGCCAGGCTTTTCTACCGGCTTATCCTTCACCAGGCCAGGTAAGGCACAGGAGGGATCAAGATTATCCACATTGATGGTTGCATGGGCGATGCCATCCTCAAAAGAAGGAAGGTTTCCAGCGAGCTCAATCGCACCTGCTGCTCCCATGGAGTGTCCAATAAAGCTTTTGGTATTATTTACCAGGGTGGATGTGCTTTCCCCAAATAAATTGCGGATGGCTTTGCATTCCTGCTCATCTCCCTGAGGAGTCGAGGTGGCATGGGTGCTGACCAAGTCAATGTCCTCAGGTTGCATATTTGCATTGGCAAGGGCTTGCCTCATACATTCCTCCTGCCTTTCCGGATTGGGTAAGACATAGTCTGTGCCATCTGAATTGATTCGATAACCGGCGATCTCAGCAATAATGTGAGCTCCTCTTTTCTGGGCATCTTCCAAGCGCTCAAGAACATAGATACAACCGCCCTCGCTCACCACAATTCCATTTCGGTCCTGATCAAATGGACGGCTGGCTCGGGTGGGGTCGGAATGGGAAGCCAAGGCACCCTGACTTTTAAATCCGGCAAAGATTCCGTAAGCACGGATGCTTTCGCTGACACCACCTGCCAAGGCAAAGTCGCATTCTCCTAAGCGTAGTTGTTGAACCCCTTGAATAATTCCAGCATTGCCGGCAGCACAGGCCGCACCAATTGTGTAATGTGGACCAGTTAAACCAAGGTTTACAGTAATTTCACCCGCAGGATTGTTGGCAACTGTTCGGGGGTTATGATGATGCGTCCAGTACTTTACATCCTCATCGTAGTGATCAAATAGGGAGCAAACTTCTGTCTCGGTCTCAACATTCCCATGTTCGGTAATTCCGAGGTAGATGCCAATACGGGAGGAGTCTATGTTTTCAAGATCGAGTCCTGCATTGTTGATGGCTTCATTCGCACAGTAGATTGCAATGCTTCCTGCCCGTGTGCCTACCCGGATTTCCTTTCGTTTTTGGTACTTCGTTTGTTCAAAATCACAAACACCTGCAGGTTGCTCACCCATGTTTCGCACAGGGAATAAAGAAACTCCACTTTTCCCTTCGAGGAGGGCAGCACGATAGGTGGGTAAATCATTTCCCAATGGGCAGGTCAGGCCGATTCCCGTAAGTACAATTCTTGGAAGTTGATTCATGTGACTCGAGTATTTTTAAGAAATGAACGATGAGGTTTCTTTTGGCAAGCAACCAAAAGGAAAATTCGTGATCAATATCTAATCTGAAAACAATCTATTCTCTTACGCAGGGTGGCACGGGTGATCCCCAAAAGGGCAGAGGCTTTTACCTGATTTCCTTCGCATTCCTGTAAAGCCCGGCGGATGATTTCTTTTTCCATGCACTCCAATAAGTTTTTATCATTTTGAGCCCGGAGGTGAGCATAGGAAATATCAAAACTTTCATCGATTGAAATGGAGGAAGGTGGAGGCCCGCTTTGGGGTTTAGTTTCCGAGCTTTGATTTGCTGATGTGCTGGATGCATCCCCAAAAACCTTAGGCACTTGCTTTGTTGTGGAACTCTTTGGTTCATCGGGCTGCTGTTTTGAGGCGGAGGGAAGTTCCTCACTCTGTACTTCCTGATCAGGAGTGCCTGGTGCAAGAACCGGATTGTTCGAAGACACACTTTTGGGTAGGTCCTTGGCAAGAATGCGCTTACTTTTAGCAATCACGGAGGCGGAATGAAGGGCGTTTTCGAGCTCCCTTACATTACCGGGCCAGGGATAGCTCTTCAGAATCTCCATCGCCTCGGTGGAGATTTCTTTAATTCCGGTGGCAAACTTTTTATCCAAGCGAACGAGCATGAAATCAACCAGTTCAGGCAGATCCTCCATTCGGTCCCGAAGGGCCGGTGTTTCAATGCGGACCACATTTAAACGGTAGTATAGATCTTCGCGGAAACTCTTTTCCTGCACCATCGTTTCCAGGTTCTTATGGGTGGCCGCAATGAGACGCACATCGACTTTCTTGATTTTAGTACTGCCCACTCTTTGGATTTCCCCCTCCTGAATGGCACGAAGAATTTTGGTCTGGGTAGGGAGCCCCATGTCTCCAATCTCATCGAGGAACAGGGTGCCGCCGTGGCATACTTCAAATTGACCGGCTTTGGCCTCGGTTGCTCCAGTGAAGGCACCTTTTTCGTGTCCAAAAAGTTCACTTTCGATCAGGTTTTCCGGTATGGCACCACAATTGACCGCATGAAATGGGCTGCTCGAGCGGTGGCTGTGTCTGTGGATGCAACGAGCCACCAGTTCCTTACCTGTTCCACTTTCACCAGTTATCATAACCGTGGCTTCAGAAGCCGCAACTTGACCAACCTGTTTAAGCACCTGTTGCATTTTTTCTCCACTGCCAACAATGCCTTCCTCGAAATCTTCTTGGTTGAGGAGTCGTTTGGTCACGCTTTCGGAACTATCTGCATCGACACTAGCTTTCAGTGCTTTGGCGACCATTTCCCTGAGCTTTTTGAGATCAAAGGGCTTGAGCACATAATCAAATGCACCATGCTTCATGGCCTGGATGGCAGTTTGCGTGGTTCCGTACGCAGTCATTAGGATAACCAGGGAGGAGGGGGCCGAAGTTCTTAAATGCTGCAAAGTTTCAATCCCCGAAATTCCTCCCATCCGATTATCCAAAAAGATCAGGTCAGGCTTATGTTTCTCAGCCATCTCAACCCCGTTTTCTCCCGAATCTGCCGTAAGGATCGAGTGGCCATCGGGTGCTAATACACGGTCCAGGGAGTAGCGAATCTCCGCGTCGTCATCAATTATTAGAATAGTACAATTTTGCTTGGTCACGATAAGTTCTAAAACCTGTTTATTCCCGCAAACCAAAAAGGGGTAAAGCCCAAAGAGTATAATTTAACTCAAACAGTTGTTAGCGTTGACGGGTAAGCTACAGAAGTTCATAGTATTCCATCGATGCCAGGGTAGCTCAGGTGGTTAGAGCGTCGGACTCATAACCCGAAGGTCGGCGGTTCAAGTCCGCCCCCTGGTACCACTTTATTCTAAGTGGGTTTACTCGGTTTGGTTCTTAAAGAACCTCTCAAAAAGACTTCTCTGTGGAAGCTGCGAGTTGTTCCCTTCATTCGAAGGGGAAGCACTCTCATTCAATAGAGGGGCAGGAAGAATTTCTTCAGCTTCAATATTTTCAGTTTCCTCAAGGATTTCCTCTGGAATTACAACCTTAGGAGCCTCTGTGGCTGGTTGGTAGAGAGGTTCTTCGGAAACTGGTTCGGTTTGCTCTAGCTCATTTGGCTTAGCAGGCTGTTCAGGAGATGGCTCAAAATTTCTCGACATTTCGATCATCGGTTTTGGAGCCGCAGGAATATCTTGGGCAGGAACCAAGGAAGCGGTATCGGAGTCAAATAGCGGTTGACCACGCTGTTCACGTTCGAGTTGGTCTGCTGTTTTGCCTACATAGGTACGAAAAACCAAATCATGTTCGGGGTGAAGCCAAAACCTCCCATTTTTGTAAGAATTTCCTTCTGCAAAAGCAAAGGCTCCAAACCATGCCCGCTTATCGGAAATTTGATCACAAACGATAAAATACATTCTTCCGGCTTGTTGGGGAATTTCTCCCCTCATTTGCAAAGTTATCCACCCGCGGTCAATTTCAGTTAATCCCTGAAGGGCAAGTTGATTGACAATTTCTTCACGGGTTATGCTCCATTCTCCGTACTTGGGCCCTGTGTCAGGATTATCAGCCCGCACAAATCCACTCATACTCGAACCGTAGTGCTCGGAAATGGTATAGTTGGGTTTTCCGAAGAGCAGGATCTTGGTAAGGATGCCATCTTTTCCGGCCGTGTAACTGGTCCAGTTCTTCTTGGTGACATGGCTGAAACTGGTTTCGTGTTGCTCTTTGAAATATTCCTGGAATTGATCCAGCTCTTCAATATACACAACGGGCTTATCAGCAGAAGGGGTTTGAGCAGTCGGCTTTTTCTTCTCCACGGTGGGTGGAAGCTGTGTTTCTTGCTTGGGTTCAGGTTTTTCATCTGAACAAGCGAAGTAAAACAATGGGATCAATACGATGGGTATCAGGCGGATGAATGTAAGAAAACTCATGAAAGGGCAGAATAAAGGGTAGGACTTTCTATGCAAACAAGGTAATCTTCTTCTTGCAAGTTCGAATAAAACAGAATCTATATTCGGTCTTTCAATCTAGATCTTATGGACACACTGGCTTTTTGGTTGCCCCTAATTTTACTTTTCCTTTCCGCATTACTCGGTGCGGTGATCAAAAGGCGCTCCTGCGATCATTGTTTAAAAAAGTTCAACGGACAAAAAGTTTTATTTCCTTTCCAGGATAGCGAGTGGATATGCGGAAAACTCGAAGTTTTTGCCCAGGGCGTAGAACTTCAAAGTATAGGGGATTCTGTGATCAATGAATTAAAGATAAGTTCGCGAATTCTTCATACATGTGAAGTGGATAAAATTCCATTTTTCATTAGGCAGGCACCCGATCCCGATACCCGTTTGGGGGTCCTATGGAAAAAAGAAAGAGAACGCCTGCTTCACCCACCTTTACGAGATCGGGTGAAACGTTCGGTTTTAAATTCGTTTAACATGCTTCGGGATTCTTTCGGTCAAGCCTTTCGGGCAATCATTGGTACGATGAGTAAGGATACCCGTTTGGGTAAAGCAAAGGATTCTGAAAAAAGATTTCAGGAAATGCAGTCTAACCTGACCGAAATGGTACCAAATGCGTGGGAACCGATTTTGGAAAAGTACCTTGGTCAGCGAGTCGCAATCGAACGCGAGATAGAGGGCGCAATCTTTTCGGAAAGTGGTATCTTGGAAGATTATTCAAGCAAATACCTTCTCCTTCGGGATGTGTGCATCTCCGAACCGGCACTCAAGGAACATCTTCTCGATTTGGGATGCACCGATCAATGTGCTTTTGATGCTTTATACACCCGACCAAAAGCAGTTCTTCGATATGCCTTAAAGGAAAGCTCTTAAGTTGACCAAACTCAAAAATTGAATAGCGTGGAAATTTCGACTTCTGCATCGTTCGAGAAGTTTCATTCGTTCTTTTCCTTACTCCTAATTATTAGGGAACCTATCACTAGTTGTCTGCAGTCAGGCCGTAAATCGGAAGACTAAGGTCAATGCGAGGGTACCCACCTGGACCTAGAAGGTCATATAACTTATGAATGCGATGGACGGCGAACGTGGAAGTCACCACTTTATTTGGGGATACCAATCAGGGTAATCTTTTGGTTACCTGCTTCCCGGATTACATGATCCCGGTCTAGCAATAGAACGGTGCCGCTTTCCAAAGCTGCCGTGCCTATACCTGCATCTTTCATTGCCTCTAGGGTTTGTAATCCAAATACGGGCACATCAAATCGGGTGTCCTGCTTGGGTTTGCCCAGTTTAACGAAGAGGCAATTTTTTGCCCCGAATTTACCTGCTCGTTCGAGCATGGCATTGGTTCCTTCAAAAGCTTCCACCGCAAGTACGGTTCCGCGACTGACGACTACTCCCTGACCGACATCGAGGCGGGCATTTTCCCGGGCTATTTCAATCCCGTGGGCCAAATGTTCGGGGTCGATCTTTTCATTTCCTTTCACCATGATGCCCTCATTCGCCAGGTCCTCGTCCATAAAGACCCGGGCATCGAGCAGATGCACGCCTGCTTTTTCAATTTCGTCGCCAATCGCCCCAAAGATGGTTTCGGCGTTTTTCCGCTCCAATCCGGCAAGCATGCGAATCGCTTTGAGGTCGGGGTGCAGTCCTTTAAATAATTTCCCCGGGGTGACCTGGCCTGCCATCACTGCGTAGCCCGCTCCCAGTCGCTTTAGTTCCTTGAGCAGTTTGCCCACCTGACCGACCTTAACTGCGGAACGCTCCTCCTTAATAAAGGAATCGACCAACTCCGGTGAAGTTTCCCCGCCCAATTCGATCAGGCGAACGGAGATGCCCGCCTGCCTGGCTCTTTCAGCGAGCAAGACGGGGTATTGGCCCTGACCGGCAATCAGTGCGAGCGGGCGGGTCGCATCAAAATTTTCGGGCAGAAAGCGGGACATGACCAGTAGAGCTAGCCTTTGACTGCAAGGTTGACCAGTTTTCCTGGTACATAAATTTCTTTAACAATTTCTTTGCCTTCTAAAAAGGACTGCACCTTGGCGTCTGCCTTGGCTGCGGAAAGGATCGTATCTTTATCTGCATCGGTGGGGAACTGGCCCTGCCCACGAAGCTTTCCATTTACCTGAAAGACAATAGTGATCTCTTCTGCCACCAATAATTCCTTGCGGGCCTGCGGCCAGGGTTGGTGGACGATAGAGGGCCGCCCGCCAAGCGATTCCCACATTTCCTCTGCAAGGTGAGGGGCAAAGGGGGCGAGGAGCTGAAGCAAAGCCTTCAGGCTATCCTGCGAATAACTCTCAGCTTTCTGCAACTGGTTGATCAGAATCATCATCTGGGAGATGGCCACATTGAAGCGCAAATCCTCGATCGCCTCGGTCACTTTGAGGATGGTCTCGTGAAGAACCTTGAGGGTGTCCTTATTGCTCTCGTCCCCGGATAAATGCTTCTCGGTCCGCAGGCATTCACGGTGGACCTTGCGCAAAAATCGGTGAACGCCCTCGATCCCTTTTTCACTCCACGGTTTGACCGCTTCCAGGGGTCCAAGGAACATTTCGAAAAGCCGGAGGGAGTCCGCCCCGTATGCATCAATCACCACATCCGGGCTGACCACATTGCCCACGCTCTTGGACATCTTGTTCCCGTCCTCGCCGAGGATGAGGCCCTGGTGGAAGAGCTTCTTGTAAGGCTCGGGGTTTTTCAACACTCCTTCATCATATAAAAAGCGGTGCCAAAACCGTGCATAGAGTAAGTGAAGGACCGCGTGTTCTGCGCCACCGATGTAGAAATCTGGGCTTCCCCAGTAAGCTTCTTTTTCGGGGGCGACAAGGTGTTCGGAGTTGGATGGGTCCAGGTAGCGCAAATGATACCAGCAGGAACCGGCCCACTGGGGCATGGTGTTGGTCTCGCGGGTGGCGGATACCCAGTGATCACCATCCGGTTTAGATTCCTTGCGGGAAACGGATTGCCCGGTTTTCAGATTAAACCAGATATCCAGCCAATCGGTAATCGTGGCCAGCGGGCTCTCTCCGGTTCCGGCAGGCTGGTAGTTTTCCACTTCGGGAAGTTTTAAAGGTAATTCGGATGCGGGGAGGGGGAGTGCGTACAGGGTTTGCCCGTCCTTATCCGAGGTGACGGCTTCTGAGGGCAAAAGGTCTTGAAGCACGCCTGCGGTGGATTGGGCTTTTTCGAAGTCTCCCAGGCTGACCCAGACCAAAGGAATAGGTTCTCCCCAGTAGCGCTGGCGCGAGAATATCCAGTCGCGTAACTTGTAGTTGACCGCTCCCTTGCCCACACCTTTTGCTTCGAGGTCGGCAATGATTTTGGATTTGCAGGCAAGAGCCTCCATTCCGCCATATTCTCCGGAGTTGACCATCTGCCCGGGGCCGGAGTAGGGTAGTTTGCCCTTCTCCTCATCGCCATCCGGGTGAGCAATAACCCGCCGAATCTCGATTTGGTACTTCTCGGCAAATTCGTGGTCCCGTTCATCATGAGCAGGGACTGCCATGATCGCACCGGTTCCGTAGCTGATTAACACATAGTCGGCCACCCATACGGGTACTTTTTCCCCATTGACCGGGTTGAGGCAGAAACTGCCGGTAAAGACGCCTGATTTATCCTTGGCGAGGTCGGTGCGGTCGAGGTCGCTCTTTTTGGCGGCGGCTTCCACATAGGCTTTTACCTCGTCCTTCTTCTCCGCGACCACCAGTTGGTCGAGCAGGGGGTGTTCCGGTGCCACCACCATGTAAGTGGCCCCAAAGAGAGTGTCTGGGCGGGTGGTGTAGACGGTGAGTTTTTCTTCACTCCCTTCGATTTGAAACTGTACCTCCGCTCCCTGGGAGCGGCCGATCCATGCCTTTTGCTGGCGCTTGGTGGAGTCGGGCCAGTCCAGGTCATCTAATCCTGCCAAAAGTTTTTCTGCATAGGCGGTGATGCGCAGCACAACCTGGCGAAGGTTCCGGCGTTCGACCGGGTGGTTGCCCACTTCGGATTTTCCGTCAACCACCTCTTCATTGGCAAGAACTGCCCGCAGGTTGGGGCACCACCAGACTGGTTTTTCGTCGACATAAGCAAGCCCCCGCTGAAAAAGCTTTAGGAAGATCCACTGGGTCCACTGGTAGTAGCCTGGATCGGTGGTGTTGATCTCTCGCTCCCAGTCGATGGCAAAGCCTATGCTTTTGATCTGCCTGCGGAAGTTGTCTACATTGGCCTGGGTGGTGACGGACGGATGGGTTCCGGTCTTAATCGCATATTGCTCGGCCGGCAGCCCAAAAGCATCCCAACCCATGGGGTGGAGCACATTATATCCACAGGCCTTTTTATAGCGGGCGAGAATATCGGAAGCGACATAGCCTTCGGGGTGGCCAATATGCAAGCCAGCTCCGGATGGGTAGGGGAACATATCCAAGGCATAGTACTTGGGCTTGTCCGAATGGTCATCCGCCCGGAAAGTTTTTTCGCGTTCCCAAAATTCCTGCCATTTTTTTTCAATGGTGGAAAAGTCGTATATCTGTTCGTCGTCAGCCATATCTATCAAATAAGACGCTCCAAAATGAAGCATTCTCAAGGGTTTGGCAAAAGCAAACCCACAAGGGATTTGGGCGGAGGGAGTGAGAAAGGTTATTTAGGAGAATGGGCCTGATCCTCGATCATTTTCTTGATGATCTTTATCTCTGAGGAAAGTTCCTCCATCCGATTGTGGAGGTCATGCAACCCATCGCGTACTGGTTCGGGCTTGTTTTTCCGCCTTTCGATCTCCTGCTTGATTGAAATTTCCTCGTTGGATTCGTCCATGCTATTCATGATTACCCCGATTACTAGGTTAAGCACAATCATGGTGCCAATCAGTACAAAGCTGACAAAAAAGATTGCGGCTCCCAGGGGAGACTGGGAGCTTGCTGGGTTCCACTTGGCTAGGTCATCCGCGGAATACCCATAAGCATTGGATCCGTACATGTTGATGTACATCACATCAGTCCAGTCCTCCAGAGTGACGACCCGGAAGAGAGAGAGGATGGAAGTTTGCAGGTTGCGAAAGTGAATGGGGTCGTTTTCTCCAAACAGAAAAACCGCCATCGCTCCATAGACATAAAACAGGAGAAACAGCAGAATGCTCACATAAAACATCGAAGGCAGGCTTTTCAGTAGGCAGGTAACCAGAAGTTGTAGCTTGGGGATCGCAGTAATTAAGCGAAGCACACGCAAAATTCGCAGGAGACGCAGAACGGGCAAAAAAGCACCACCCATGTGCAGAAAAGGTTCAAGCAGGCAGGTGGCGACTATGGCGAAGTCAAAAACATTCCATGGGTTTTTAAAATAATTGAGGGGGCGGTTGCCCTCAGCTAGGATCTTGATCAGTGCTTCAACTGTAAAAATCCCCAGGATGATCTGATCGAGAAAATGGAGAACCGCTGCGTTTTCTTCCGCGAATTCTTTATAGGTCTGTGCACCGACCACAATACCGGCCAATAAGATGGTACCGATGATAAACTGGTTAAAAAAATTGCTCCTGCTTAGTTTGTAACAGATGGACTGCATCCAAAACACATAGACAAAATGAGAATAAATCCAATACGAGAGTTACCGATCAGGACCAATTAAAATGAGTGGTGTACTAAAATTATGCGGGATAGCACCCGCAGCGGTTAAACCAAGGAGGGTAGATAATTCATCAGTTTTCCACAAGCAAGCTCAGTCGAACGGATGATCTCTTCGTAGTTAATTTGGTTATCACTTAATTCGTCGCGCTCAAAAGGATCTGGAAGATAGGGGGAGTGATGGGTGGGTAGAAACATACTCACGGGTCTTACCTGTCCACGGATGTAAAATTTTCGAGATTTGGTGTATTCCTCGCTTTCCCGGTCCAGTGGAACAATTAAATTGGCTGAGGAAAGTTCACCCATGTTGACTCTCCTGGATGATCCAGAAATTTCGTAGCCAAATTTTTTGGCAGATAAAACCATGCGTTTATCAAAGGGGCAATACTCATATGCATCAGAAATTCCCCGTGCAGATGGACGAACGCCGCCGAAAAGATCCGAAAAGTGCAGGAGTGTCCTCATGATTTCCCGAGCCAAAGGTGCCCGAGAAAGTCCCCGTTTGCTCAGAAATAAGACATTGGTAATGTCTGGTGAGTAATAAGGGGTTTGGTGTTGAGGGTTTAGCTGCTCTGAATCGATTAATAAATCCCTGTCCGAGGAGGAAAGCTTTTCAGATTTCGATTCTCCGAATTTTTTTCTGATTCTTCTGAAAATATTAGAGGTGTTTGATGAATTGTTTGTTTTAGTCATTGAGTTTCCGCCAGTTTTTAAAGTTTGAATGAAATATAATATCTTAATGTTTCGATTTTAGGAAGATCCTTCGCATTTTCTGTAAAAAATTTTATCCATTTTCCTACAATTGGCATAATCCATGCCAAGGAAACTAGATAAGCGGAAATGGATGAAATTTTCCCACTTATCCAAGAAGGAATGAGTACGAAGTGAAAAGCTCCCTGGAACTTTTTAGGCTAGAATGGATACGGCCCGCTTAAGTGCCGATGTAAAACGAACAACATCTTCATCCGTATTATAGATCGAAAAAGAGGCTCGGGCAGTGGCTTCGTGTCCAAGTCTCTTCATCAGAGGCTGGCAACAATGGTGCCCGGTTCGGGTTGCAATTCCTTCTGCATCCAAAAGGGTGGCCAGATCATGGGGGTGCACCCCATCTATACTAAAGCAGAAAACACCCGCTTTATCAGGAGTCGTTCCATGCTCTACCAGTCCTGGAATCTCACGAACATGCTCCCTGGTTAGGGAGAGTAGATTTTGTTCATGGGGATGGGCACTGGGAAAATCAATTTTTTCGAGGTACTTGATCGCTTCTGCCAGTCCAATCGCTCCAGCTACATTCGGCGTACCAGCTTCGAGCCTCTGCACACCAGTAGTATAGGTGGTTCCATCAAAACTTACCTGGTCGATCATATCGCCCCCGCCTTGGTAGGGGGACATTTTTTCCAGATTTGAACTTTTGGCATAAACCACACCAATTCCCATAGGAGCGAAGAGTTTGTGTCCGGAAAAAACAAAAAAGTCGCACCCGAGGGCTCGTAGGTCGAGTTGTAAGTGTGGAACAGACTGGGCTCCATCAACGACCACTTTGACATCGTTTTGGTGAGCTTCCTCAATAATCTTTTCAATCGGATTAACCGTACCGAGTACATTCGAGACATGGCATAACGAAAGCAGAACTGATTTGGGTGAGGCAAGGTATTCGCTCAGTTTATGTAAGTCCAGAGAGCCATCTTCAAGTAGGGGAACCACTTTAATCTCAGCAGCCGTTTCTTTAGCAACCATTTGCCAGGGAACAATATTGGCGTGGTGTTCCATCTCAGTAAGGATGATTTCGTCACCATGTTTGAGCATCGGTTGGGCGAAGGATCTTGAAATAAGGTTAATTCCTTCGGTTGCTCCCCGTGTGAAGATGAGTTCCTCTGGGCTTACATGGAGCCAGTCTGCAATCGTTTTTCTGGCAGAACGATAGAGATTTTCTGCATCTTCTGCCAATTCGTATACTCCCCGGTGCACATTTGAATTATTTTGGGAGTAGTAGCTAGATATTGCATCAATGACAGATTGAGGCTTTTGTGTAGTCGCTGCATTATCCAAATAAACCAGCGGTTTTCCACGGTTTTTACGTGAGAGGATGGGGAAATCCTTCCGTATTGTAACTGGATCAAAAAGTTTTCTATCAGACATGCAAATTTTATCCTATCGATGAGTACATCATGTGCCAATGTAAGAAATGACAGTTTTGCCTTTCAGGGATACTCTTAACGAACTGACTAGAAGAGTGGAGATTCCCTAAAAAACAATTTTAGCATTGGGAAGAGCACTTCTAAGAGATTCCACTCCGTTTTCAGTTACTTCCGAATTCCAAAGGTATATCTCCTCCAAATCCTTCATCAGGGAAAGGTCTTTGATTGCACCATCGCTTACTTTCGTCCCTGAGAGGTTTAGGTAGCGAAGGAATTGGAGGTTTTTAAGTTGTTTGACCGCCTGGTCATTGACTTCTGTATTCCTCAAGCCAAGCCAAGTCAGGTGTTTCATTTTGGTAACCGTACCAATCGCGGAATTAGTAATTTTGGTCCGGGATAAATCCAAGTGAGAAATATTGTTTTGAATCCCTGACAATGCACCCACTGCACGATCATCAATCAAGGATGGACCAGAGGAGAATTCTGCTCGGATCATACTGTGCTTCATGGATAGCGGAGTCACCAGGGCTCCAGTTTTCGATGCAACCTCTAATTGGGTATTGGATGGTTTGGAGAGACGTTTAGCGAGTAGGTCGACTAGGGGTATCTTGGTTTCTGCAGTAGAAGTAAGGGCGACAGCCACTTTTTCTTCTTTTGGTTTTTCAAATACATCGGATGGGTATTCCTTGGCTCCTTCGTCGATCCATTTCTTAAAAAGTTCAATCTCTTCAGGAGACAAAGGATCCCCTTTGGGAGGCATAATTTCAGAATCATCCGGGTCCAAAGTGATCACCACATAGAGAGTGCTTTCTTCATGGTCTCCACGATCGATAATAGCACCATCCAGGTTTCCTTTTAAAACGGCTTCGTAGGTGTCAAGCGCCAGTCCAGCTTTGGGATGAATCGTTCTACCATTTTTAACATAGGGCTCGCCGTGACAATCGAGACAGCGTTCTTCAAGAATCGGGAATATATGATCATGGAAGCTTATTCCTCCGCTGGTGTCAGCCGAACCTCCACCACCAGCTTTTGGTTTTGCACCTTCTTCGATCCAGCGCTTGATAATATCAATTTGTTCTGGTGTGAGTGGTCCGCCCTTTGGGGGCATAAACATGTCGTCACCTTCGTCCAAAGTCAGCACTTCATGGAGGTAGCTATCGGCTACATTTCCTGCCGTGACAACCGTGTTATCCAGATTCCCCTTCATGACCAATTCGTAGGTATTCAAAGCGAGCCCCGCTTTGGGTTGAATGGTTCGTCCGTTTTTATCGTAAGGCTCCTGGTGGCAACTAAAGCAACGGTCTTCCAGGATAGGTAATACATGCTTAGTAAAGTCAATAGGCTCGCCTTCTTTAGGCATACCTCCTCCTTTCGCCTCTAAGGCCAGATTGGGGTCTTGGCCCAAATTTACAGTTTTGTAAGAAAAAAAGGATCCTTTTCGCAACTCAGGCTTTTTCTTGGGAGGTGCTTTGAGGCGCGGACCATCTTGAACATCAACTGCAGGCTCAGCCATATCTTCATTCGAAGAGGAAGCTTCAGACTCTTGTTCTTTTGGACTCTCTTGACTCGCTAGTTTTCGAGGATCTCCAATAGGGAGTTTGCCTTCCTGTGATAATTGCCTGAGGTAAGATTGATCAGAAGTGGATAGTTGGTTATAGGGGACGGGGTAGAGCTTTTTATCTTTTCCTTCGAGGTAAAAGGTTTGACCTTCATAACTTAGCACCCTTGCTGTAAATGACTGTCCGCCAACCGCAGTGAATGTCCTAAAGCTTTCCTCTGCAAAGAGTACTTGCCCTAAAATTAGCGATAAGAACAGGGCTATGTACCTGCCCACTCCCATCCTATATCCTGAACTTCGTCGATTAGGTGTTTAATACATCCAATAAAGGCTCACCGTCATGAGCAACTTTGAAAGGACGACCTGAGGGAGAGTACTGAACATCATTAAGGGGAAGTCCCATATTGTAACCAATGGTTGCATTGAGGGAGGCTGGGTCAACAAACTTTCCTTCCACAGGATTTCGACCTACTTTGTCCATCTTACCATAAACGGTTCCACCTTTGACCCCACCTCCGGCAAGGAAAGCAGAGAATCCATAGGGCCAATGGTCTCGGCCATTTCCACCGTTAATTCTTGGAGTACGGCCAAATTCCGAAACCAACACGATCATGGTATCTTCGAGCAAGCCACGCATTTCCAAATCTAGAAGTAGGGCACTGAGTCCCTTGTCTAAATCTGCACAATTATTGGCAACTGCCTCAAAATTGTTGGAGTGCGTATCCCAACCCCCACGATTTACTTCAATGTAACGCACTTTGTTCTCTACGAGACGACGAGCGAGTAAACAACCCTGGCCAAATGGAGTCCTTCCGTAAAGGTCTTTCATCGCATCTGGTTCAGAAGCCACATCAAATGCTTTCAAATCTTCACTACGCATCAGTTTGACCGCATCATTGTAAAGATCGGTGTAGGCACGGACCTGTTTCTGGTCATAAGATCCGAGGAAGCTTGCATTCATCTTTTGGGCCATAGCGAGTCTTCCATCAAACCGTGTCTGATCGAGATAATCTGCAGCCTTACTATTAGCTAATCCGGCATTTGGGTTACCGATCGGAAGGGGGCCAAACTTGGACTCTAAAAAGCCAGAGCTTCCGATACGCCCATTGATGGCGATATTCATCGGAATGGTGGAATTGATGGGCCCGGACATTTTGGCAATCCAGCTACCAAAAGTCGGGTGGGAAATCGTTCCACGCATTTGGTAGCTCGTATGCATCAAGTAAGTGCCCTGAGCATGTGCTCCTTGGCTGGTCATCATGGTGCGAATGATGGCAGCGTTGTGCATATGCTTAGCAGTTTCGGGAAGATTTTCAGAGAGGAATACTCCATCCGCACTTGTTGAAATCGGCTTAACCGGGCCTTGGTAACTATCCTTGTCGGCATCTGTGTTGGGAGCAAAAGTATCCATGTGGGACATACCCGCCGACATGTATAAATAGATCAGGTGCCTGGCTTTAGCTGGTCGTGTACCGGGTTGGAATGCCTGTGCAGGGGTATGAACATAAGAACCTGCCATCGGTAATAAGCCTACGCCAAGGCAGGCTTTGGCTGCACTGGCCACAAATTCTCTACGGCTTAACTCATCTAATTTCTTGAGATCTGATTTCATGATTTTATAGGTTCGGTGTGTTGTAAATATTAACGGATAAATAGAAATTCGTGGCTGTTTAAAAGAACCCAAGCGATGTCTTTGTGGGTGTCTTTGGACCCTATTTTTTTCAAGGTCTCGGTAAAGTCGCTCATTTCACGGGAAGTGGGCTTTCGTTGTAAAATCGCTTTGAATGCGTAGTTGATTTGATCGATCATCGATGGCTGAGCGGCCAGCGTTTTCATGAAGGCTGAGTTTTGATTGCTAATGATGTTTTGCTCCACATAGCCGTTCATGATGGCAAGTACCTGATCCACAGCAGCCTGTTTATGAGATACCTGGATCTGGTCTCTTGGGGAACCTCCAAATTGGCGTATGAAATGACCAGCAGGGGCAGGGTGGCCAACTTCAGAAGCACGAAGGGAATCGGTATCTCGGCTAGGGGTACCTTTCCTGGCGTACGATTCGGAAGACGAGGCATCAGACCCATCCGCCATCATTTTGTCTTCCATCATCATTTCATCCATTTGTGGGAGATTTGCGATAAATTGGTTTTTACAATTATTACAACAGAAAGCTACGAGCTCACCCTTTTCATTTTTTGCGGTAATCGAAGGATCAGCAGTCCGTCCGGGACGAATCGGGCAATTATCGTTAATTGGTTTTGGCTGATTTTCCATGGCCTTAGCCATTTCGGGACTTGCACCCGGAGGGGCGAATCCTAGCTGTGCCATGAAAAGCTCTTCAGCTGTCATATTTATAAATTTTTGGTAATCGTCGTAGTCATTATCAGGGAACCTTGAGTTGATACGATTATCAATATCAGGATAGTTCAAAGCTACAAGGGAGTCCCATAATTGTTCGCCAGATAATCGTTCCACCACAGGCCCCTGGTAAAAATAAGGAACTGCATCTCTTTTGGGGTTATCTGCATAGGGGCCGGCAATGACATGTTTAACTTCCATTGGCATAGTTTCGTCTTTGTCATCTCTAGCCGTGATTTCTCTTTGGGGTGCTTCTCTTTGGAAGGCTTTGGTGTTGTACAAAATTCGTAAAAATTCTTTGGTATCGTAATCGAGGGCCACCATAATCTTCTCCAAGTGAAGCATGAGTTCAGGGTCGGTGGCCAAGGTGTCATCAAACATGTTGTCGACCGGTTCGATCAGACCAATACCAAAAACTGCCTTCCATAACCTGTTGGCGATTACGATAGTGAAACGGGGATTGTCAGGAGATGCCAACCAACTTGCGTAAGAAGCTCGGGAACCTTTTTGTTGCAAGTTTTCATCCAATTCGACAGCTAAACCAAAAATGGTATTGGCCTGAAGTTCCTCTCCAGGTTGTGCATTGTCGTACTGGTAATCGTTGGGGAGGTTGATTTTTCCCTTACCCATATCATCCATTCCTCTATTTAACAGATCTCCTAAGCTTCTGGTGGCATTTCTTTGCCGAGCTCCAAGAGCGGCACGCCTTCTCGCTTTTTCATCGTCGGAGAGAGTCGAATCGTTGTTGATCTTAGACATTTCTTCTCTTCCCCATTCGCGAACTAGACCTGAGTACTTGCCAAATTCAGTGGATTCATTGTTTCTAGGTTGGTGGGCACCGTAGGTATAGGCAGCCATCTCATAGAACTGCTTCTGGGTCCAGCGGTCAAAGGGGTGGTCATGGCATTGGGCGCATTCAAGGCTGGTTCCCAGAAAAACACGCACAGTATTGGCCATGCTGTCCAAGCCCATGCCCATATCTCGGTAGAAATAACCGACTTGACCGTTCCCTCTTTTCCATAAGGGTCCTGTGGCGGCCAGCATGTCATGGACAAACATATCGTAAGGTTTATTCTCGGCTAAAGAACTTTTAATGTAATTAATAAAAGGAACCCCGTCGTTTCCCCCATCCACGCTGCCAGTGGCACGAAGGATGTCGGCCCAGTAAATGAACCAGTTGTGAACATATCCTTCCGAGGCGAGAAGTTTATCGATCAGTTTTCCCCGTGCAGAAGAATTGCGGTTGGACATAAACTCCTCTGTTTCCTCCACCGTTGGAATTCGGCCAATGATTTTAAGGTAGGCTCGTCTTAAAAATGCTTCGTCGGTAATTTCTTTATTGGGGCGTTGACCGTAAGATTTAAGTCGACGCTCTATTTTTTGGTCAATCGAGGTTGAAAAAGTTGCTAGGGTCCTGGAGTCCAAAGGTTTCTTGAACTTTGGAAGGGCATCGTGGTTGGGCGGGAAATTATTTTTAACGAATGCCTGATCGTCTTCAGTGAAAATGTCTAAACTTATGCGAAAAAGCTGAAGATCGCTTGTGCGCTTCATTAGCACATCTCCATCTTCAAAATACTTAATAACTGAACCTTTGATTACCTGACCATTTTGGGAACGGAATTCCCGGTCTGTGATCGCAAGTGTTGTCGCGGCACTAGCCAATAAAACCACAAGTTTAACGATCGTATTCTTCATAGGACTTAAATTCATTCTGATAGACCTGATTTTGCAACTAAAAAGAGCTGAAATTTGGAAGAAAACTAATAATACTTTGCTATTCATTTCACCCAAAATACTTCACTGAAAAAGAATATTTGCCGAAATTAATTAATGACTAAAGAATCTGACATCCGGGAGAATTGCCCCATTTGGTAATCAAAGGGGGGTAAATTATAAAATCTAAATAAAAAAACTAGCCTAAGCTGATTGCCTCTTGTTCGATTAATTCGCATGATTTGGTGCAAGTGTTTAATCTATTCCTTACAGTTTTACGATTCCAATGGCAGATCATGATTTCAATATCATTCTGTGCATTCATTTCATGCTCTGAGAACAGTAATCATCATAAGCGTTCCTCGGGCGAGGTGACTTTTGATGATTCTGCTCGATCTGGTGAATATGTCGGTGCGGAAACTTGTGCTGAATGCCATCAGGAAGCCCATAAAAAGTGGGAGGATTCTCATCACTACCATGCGATGGAATTGCCTAGTCGGCAAACCGTAAGGGCGGACTTTAATAACAGTACCTTTATGCATCATGGAAAAGTTTCAAGATTCCATATGATTGGCGATAAATACTTGGTAGATACTGAAAATCAAAAAGGTGAAATTGAGACCTTTGAGGTAGCTTACACTTTTGGGTGGGAGCCTTTGCAGCAATACCTCGTTAAATTTCCAGACGGTCGCCTGCAGGTTTTGCCAACCTGCTGGGATGTTGAGAAACAAGAATGGTATCATCTTTATGGTGAGGAGAGGATCGCACCCGAAGATCCCCTTTTTTGGACCCGTCCTTTACAGAATTGGGATCACATGTGTGCAGATTGTCATTCAACCAATCTGCGCAAAGAATTTGATTTCTCATCTCAAAAGTTCTCTACCCATTACTCGGAAATCAATGTGGCCTGTGAAGCTTGTCATGGTCCAGGGCGGGAGCATGTGGAGCGTGCAAAGTCAGGTTTAGGCTGGGAAGGGTTGTCTGAGTATGCTCTCGTTGATGTCAACTCCTCCAATGTGGCCCAAATCGAGTCCTGTGCTAAATGTCATGCCCGCAGGTCTGTGGTTCACCCTTATCATCATGCTGGTCAGAGGTTTATTGATCATTTCTTGCCTGAGGTGGTCCAACCTTGGTCCCCGCAAATGCAAGTTCCCACCTACCATGTGGATGGGCAGATTGATGACGAGGTGTATGTGTATGGCTCCTACATTCAAAGTAAGATGTTTCATGAGGGGGTAAAATGCACGGATTGTCATGATCCTCATACCACCAAATTACATCATTACGATAACCAGCTTTGTACCCGTTGCCATGTCCCCAATGAAAAATATCCGGCTGGATTTGATAACCCAGGGCACCATTTTCATGAAATGGGTACGGCAGGAGCCAGTTGTGTGGAGTGTCATATGCCTCATAAAAACTACATGGTGATTGATGACCGTAGGGATCACAGTATTCGCATTCCCAGGCCTGATTTATCGGTCCAGTTTGGACAGCCCAATGCATGCAATAATTGTCATTCAGATAAGTCATTTGAGTGGGCTGCAGAAGCGATCGATCGAATGAAAGGTCCGGTCCGCCCGAAAGAAGCCCGACACCCAGCCGCTTTTCATGCTTATCGAAACGATCTGCCAGGTGCGGAAGAACTGCTCGTCAAAGCCAGTGCCGATGATAAGGCTCCTGCCTTTACCCAATCGGGTGCTCTTCTGGCCCTGGGTTCTTTCATTAGTGAAGCATCGACCGCTGAAGCGGTTCGGCAGCTTGATTCCAATCATTCAGTTGTAAGAGTCGCAGCAGTTGCGAAGTTTGATTCCTTGCCGAGCTCGTTAAAATCAAAGCATATCATTCCTTTACTCGATGATCCGGTGCGGGCGGTGCGTACAGAAGCTGCCCGTGTACTCAGTTCTGTGTCCAAAGATTCTTTGAATGCTTCGGTGCAAGGTCGTTTAGAAGTTGTGCTGGAAGAACTTAAGGAACGCTACACATCGAACCTTGATCGTCCGGAGTCTCATCTTTCCCTTGGTATTCTTTGTGAAAATTTGGGCGAACCACATGAGGCCGAAAAACATTATCGAAATGCGATGGTGAGGGATGAGCTTTTTGTCCCTGCACGCCTGAATCTGGCAACTTTGTTGAGCGGGCAGGGCAGGAATGGTGAGGCGGAAGAATTTCTTAGGGAATCTGTTCGCCTTCAGCCGACCTGGGGGCAGATTCATTATTCTCTCGGTTTGCTACTTGCCGAAGATAGGGCAAGGCTTTCCGAGGCGATTCGTTCATTGGAGCGAGCCGCCGGATTTATGCCAGAAAATCCTCGGGTTACTTATAACCTGGGCATTGCTTACTGGCAGTCACAGAGGGTGGGGGATGCCGTCCGCTCTTTTGTTCATTCCATCCAATTGTCCCCTGATAATCCAGAGTTCAGGCAAAGAATAAGCGAGCTCTATGCACAAAATGGAATGTGGGTTGAATCAGTTCCCCATTTGCGTCACTTAGTTAATCTCGTTCCGGATCGACCTGATTTTAAAGCTTTTCTGAGACAGGCTGAAAGTTTCATAAAATAAAAACCTCCTTCGGTGACCGAAGCCTAACCCGAAGGAGGAGCCTTTTTGAACTGATGATCCCGTTAGTAAGCGGGAACCTTAACTTGTACTGGAAACTTGCACCCCAAACCTAATAAAAGTCAAAAAATATTTTAAATGAATTTAATAAACTTAATAAGTATTATTAATATTTAGCTTTTATTATATTTTTGCGGGCAGTTTTGCAATGATCTTGCAAGAAGCTGAGGAATTTTACATAGTAGGTGCGATGTCTGATACACAGTTAGCTTCACACCACCACCATTGGGGTTGGTTGGATCGGTTAGGAATGGGTTTAGCCCTAGTCTGTGCGATTCATTGCTTACTTACCCCTGTTTTGGTAGTCAGCATACCTTTAATTGCCACATCTTTTTGGTCAGATGAATCTTTTCACCTTTGGATGCTTGCCTTGGTGCTTCCGTTGACCACTGCTTCGATGTTTTTGGGGTGCCGTAATCACCGCGACAAATTTACCTTACTCTTGGCAGTTGCTGGAATTTCTTTTCTGATCGGTGGGATTTTTATTGGATTTAGCCACGGTCATCATGGCCATCACCATTCCATCTTACCTGCTTCTCTCTTCCCGCATGGTTGGGAATCTTTTCTTACTACTTTGGGCGGAACTCTGCTTGTGCTTGCCCACATTAGAAACTATCGACTTTGCCGTAAAACAAGCTGCTCGCATTAATTTCTCCTTTTAAGAATGGAGGGCTTAGGTTTTCGCTTGAGGCTAAAATGGAGCCACCTGTCAGGGTCGAACTGACGACATCCTCATTACAAGTGAGGCGCTCTACCAACTGAGCTAAGGTGGCGTCCTAGAATCGAAAGTACAAAAAAAATTCGAAAGATCAAATGGATTGTGGGGAAATTATAAAATCAAAAGATTTCTATGGGTGATGAACGGCAATAGAATCGTAAACAACCTCCTGAATGGATCGCCCAGGGGAGAGGCGGGCTTTCTTCGAGACCGCAAGTGCGGTTTTGGTGAGCTGTGATTGAATAATTCTTTCTACTTCAGACCAACAACTCTCTTCGATGTCTTTGGTGTAGGCAAGTTTGGGGTCAGCAGTGATGAGGTGGGATCGCAGCATCTTAAGCTTGGCTCTTTCCACTTCCTTGGAATGCCTTAGGTGAAGCCAGTCAGAAATTTGATCAAGATTCCAATTTTCGGCTGGTTCCTTTTGGAGAGCGATCCACGGTTTCTTTTCCAGGATAGACTCATGAAGGTTTGTTCTAATCTCCAAAACTTCAAAATAGAAGTCGTTTATTTTAGCAGGAGCCTGTGCACTGAATTTGTTCTTTGTTCCGCTCGAGCATCCCACTAACAGAACGAGAATCATAAAGGTACCAATCTTCATAATAAACAACCAAGGAAAGCTCTCTTGAATGGTCAAATAAAGCCAAGCCATTTGGGAGCAAGTGCAATAACTTTTTAATTTCTATGTATTGAATCTTATCCAAAAATTTTATGAAAAAGCTCAGAATTGATGTCGTTTTGAAAAATTTTTTCCAAAAAGTTGGAAATCTGTAAATACATCAAGTATAGTAATAGTATATATAAATATTAAATGTATGTTATTATGAAACTAGTGAAAATAATCTTAGGAATTGTCATAGGAATTAGCAGTCTCCAGTTGAGCGGACAATCTTTTCGGGAGACATTTTATGCAGACAGATCAGACGGGGAGAGGGAATTTTCTAACGGAAGAGATGTCATGTTTGGTGTTCAACGAAGTATGCATAACTTCAAAGATGACAATATATCTAAAAAGGTAGAGAAGGCTTTAGTTGATCAAGCTGTCTTAAACAACTGGATAGCAATGAATAGAGCGAAGAGTTTGGCCGATCATGGCAATCACAAGCTTTACCTCGCACAAAAATCTGAAAAAAGACAAATTGCTAGATATTATAGTTTAGAACAAACTCTTGCTGATAAAGAAGATATTTTAGCGGAAAAATGGAGGAATAGTAGGACAGGAATGTTGGATGGTCGTGAATGGTATGATCTAAGTGAGGAAGAGAAGGAGATTTACCGCATAAGATATATTAAGTTCCAGAATCCATCGCTGAGAATTGAGGCTGATTTTAATATGTATTCCGGTAGAAGAATGAATATACCACAATCGGAGTATGAATATGCTTGGAATGTTCAAAATCTAGGGAATCCTAAATCTCAATCATGGGATAAACTCAACTTTCGAACAAAAAATAAATTCAGGAAATCTTATCATGATTACAAGTTGGCAAAGCATTCCCCTAAGACTGAAATTGGAGAAGATGAATTTGCTGTAGCCTGGGAAATTGCTCAAATTGGTAGTAGTAATCTAGTGAGTTGGGACGAAATGAATGACCGAAAGCTAAAAGAAAGTTTTCGGAAACAATACCAATTCATGAAATCAAATGCTAATTTCAGGGCACCAAATCATTTTCTTAACAAAAGCAACCAAGTAGATACGACCTTGGCAGTCTTAGACTAAAGAAATAATAGTTGAACAATACTAATTTCTAGACGATTGCTAGGATACTTGTTCGCAACAAAATATCTTAGAACTACTAATCCACTGGCTAAGAGATTTTATGCAGATTTGTATTGCCTCTTTTTCAAAATCATTCCGGTAACCAATCATTTCCTTATTTTTTAAAAGGTCTCCGGCAAATAAAGGCTCTTCTGGGTATTGTTTTTCGATTTTTTTAAAAAAGCCTGCTGGCATACGAAAAACCCCTAAACTGACTGAGTGTACTGCATCGGTTGGTAGTTGCTTGAAGATTTGATTGAATAAATTCTCATAACGCACTGCAAAATTTTTGCAGTCTATGAGCGGGTCGATCCGTAATCCTACCTTCCAACCTTGATTGGCCAGTTGAGTCATGGCTTTGATGCGCGACTGAACACTGGGCACCCCCTTTTCCAATTGGGTGCTAATTTCTTGAGGAGTAAAGCTAAACGCTACCACAGCTCTTTCCAGTGGAGCTATTTTTTGGAGCGATTGAATGGCCACGCTTTTAGTTCGGAGCTCGACCCATGCATTTGGCAGTTCCCGAAAAAAGGGTAAGAAGTCCGAAGCAAACCCAGTGACTGATTCGAGAGCGAGGCTATCACAGTCGTACCCCGAGAAAAACCAACATTCGTCGTCCAGCGAGTTGGATATTTTTTTAATTTCTGCCTTAAAGTGATCAAAATTTACGAAGAGCAGGTAGTGGGCGGATGGGTACATTCCCTGAAGAAAGCAATACCGGCAGTCGTAGAGGCAGTTTAGGAGATGGGAAAAATAAAAATTATGTTTCCCTCCGACTCCGTAACTCAGGGGAATCGGGTGAGTGAGCTTACCCCGTTGTTGAGCGAGAATCAGGGCGGGGTTCTTTTTTTGGAGACGAAAGCTCTGGTTCGATGGGTTAAAGACTTCTTTGTAGTGTTTACATGGAATAACCGATGCCTTCGGAAAGCGGGATAGAATCTCGCGGCTCTTTGGCAGTTCTTCTGAGCCTTCCTCGATGTAGATCGTATCAATCATCCCAGTTTTCGGTGTGGTTCAATCAGTATTTTGATCTTTTCCAGTGCCTGTTTCGCATCAGGAGACAGGCTTACCAAATTTTTAATTTGATCGAGATCAACTCCCAGCATTTTCGCATGCCTGAGTAATTCTCGTAGTTGATGGGTTCTGGTAACCGAGAAGTGTTGCAAGGAAAGAATTTCTTGGGCCATTTTTTCGATTTGTTCATCGGGTTGCACTTCCAAAGCAAGTTGGTCGATTTGCCTCACCACCTGATCCAGTTGGTTCATATGGCACGCGATCATCTCTGTGGCTTCCCGCGGGCGAATCTTTTCGATTGGTTGGCTTGGGGTATCGGAAACAATCTTTACCACTTGCACGAGCTCACGGAAAGAAAACCTGGATGCTTCTCTGTAGAATGAATGAGCTTCCATATCATATCCCATCCCAGGCTCATATTGAGTCACCGGGGAACTGGAGGTGCAAAGAGAAGACACAGGTAGAGAAGAATGGGAAATTGGGGGGGGGTAAAACACTTCTTCACTTTTATCGTCAACGATTTTACCAGCAATAAAAGCATCTCCTTTGGCAAGGCTGCCATGTCCGGCAATTCCAAGATTCAGCCATCCCTCATTTTTTTTAGCTTTAGATTGACCGAGAAGTTTGGTGGCTGTAGCCGCACGATCTTTTCCTAACCCAGAGATAAGTAGGCAATGTTGATCATTCTGGAACATAGAACCCGAAGGGGCATCTGTTTTTACCAGCCGATAAAAATCAATCACTGGTTGGGCTTCCGCGAGGAATGCGACTACGAAATTCATTTTAAGAGATGATGATTTTGTGCAGCATCGGAAATCCTGGCTTCGTATGTACGAGCGATCTCGAAATACTTGGTTGCTTCTTCGAACTTTTCCCGCTTCTCTGCACCCTTTGCCACAATCAGGGATTTACGCACCAGAACTGAGATTGCCGAGACATATTGTCTCTCTTTCAAGGTATTGGATTCAATCAGGTTGATTAAAGCTTGCACCCGAAAACGATCCATCCCCCAGGTGGTGGTTGATAATTGATCTGGATGCCCTCCATGCTTGATTACAAGTTTTTCTGGTACCAAACCCATCTCTTCATGGAGAAGTAACCTCAGCCAAAATTCATAATCTTCACAAACCGCCAAGTTTTCATTGAATAATCCAATGGTTTCAAAGATCGATTTGTGAAGTAAAACAGAAGATGGGCAGATGAGGCAATTTTGGAGGCTTCTTTCCCAGAGGTTTTCAGGACTCTTGTTCAAATAGGCAGGGGGGATTACTTCATTCCCATTGCGTATCCATTTCTCTCCAGTGTGTACAGCATGTAACCCTTCGTGCTTTTCGATATGGTGGACCTGTTTTTGTAATTTCTCCTCCATCCATTCATCATCCGAGTCGAGTAGGGCGATCCAATCCCCATTCGCTTCTCGAATCCCAAGATTCCTTGCGGCAGAAACTCCCTGGTTTTTCTCATTTCGTAAAATTCTTACCTGAATCGAATTAAAATCTTTTAACGATCCGACAACTGGGTAAGATCCGTCATCCACCACAAGAATCTCAAATGGAGCAAAAGATTGGCGAGAAACCGATGAAATCGCCCGTTGTAGGAGTTCTGGGCGGTTGTACACAGGAATGACAACCGATACTTTCAGTGTCATCCAAAAGATGGATTATTCATCCCCAACTGGGGAGCGGATAAAGCGAAAAAGTCTTAAAAGACTTTGACCGAGACTTCAGTGCCTTCAAACCCGTTGGCAGAGATTACAAGTTTACCTTCACCAACTTCTCCGCCACGGATAGGAATGTTAACGGTCTTGTCACCCTCCGCAATCACGGCCTCTGGCATAATGACCGAGTTAGGGATATTAGTTTTCACATCGATTGCAAGTCCGCCAGCAGGAGCTTCATAATCGATCTTAAAGAGCAAGGTTGCCGTGTCTCCACTTTGGATATCGAGAGAATTTGGACTAACGCTCAGACGGCTTTCATCGATTCGGAAGTTTCCGATATCAAGGGCTCCATGGGCTCCACCTGAAAGCTTCACTGGATAATCTAATCCAGAGGGTAAGGCAGGAATCACAAAGCGTAATTCGTTCTCAGAGAGGTAGCGGGTGGTGGCATCCTGCTCGCCCACTTTGATCACATCATATTTGGTCAACCCGCGTCCTTGCACAGCAATCTCTGCCCCAACCGGACCACGGTAGGAGGCAAGGTTACCGACATAACGGTTTTCAAGGCGGAAGGTTTGCAGGTCGCTGGTCATTCTGCGATCGGCCACATTCCCGTTGTCTAGAACGCTGGCGTACTTGGCCTCGAAGTAGTAGGTAGCTTCATCAAAACCCGCAGGCAATTTGTAATCACAACTCCATAGGGCGGGGTTAAGATCATCCTGAACCATAACCAATTTTTCACCACCCACGACTGCATAGACTTCAAGAGTATCAATCTTTACACCGCGATCTTGAACTTCGAGTTCAGTCTGCAAGGTGTAGATCCCTGATGGGTTTTGGCTGATGTTCTTGGAAGTCAGATTTATGAAGCTAGGCTGTTGGCACCCAGAGGTGAGCCACAAGCTTGCTGACAAGGCGGAAAAAACAAGTAATTTGGAGAGGAATTTCATGGTCGTATGAATCAAGCAGATGAAGAATTGAATACCTTGGTGTTAAACAAGGAATTGGGCGGGCGCAAGTATCTAGCGCTCGGATTGTATGTCCATGTTCCCTTTTGTTCCACCACCTGTGATTTTTGCGCCTTCTACCAGGAAAAACCAAGCAAAAAAGGGATGGATGCTTATTTTGCTGGCTTAAGGGATGAAATCTGCCGATTTCCGCCGGATCGCCCGCTTTCCACCATCTTCTTTGGTGGGGGTACCCCCGGTCTTCTTCAACCCGACCAACTCGATCAACTTTGTGGACTGGTCAATAGTTTGGAACTGGAAAGCGGTGCTGAATGGTCGATCGAGCTTGCTCCCTCTGAGATCACGCCCGAAAAACTTCAGGTTTTGCAGAGTCATGGGGTCAATCGAATCTCCATGGGTGTACAAACCTTTGATCCCAGGTTTATGGAAGCACTTGGGCGAAAGCACCCAGTCGAAAAAACTCTCTCTGCCTATGATATGATTCGGGAAGCGGGCTTTTCCTCCGTCAATCTCGATCTTCTTTTTGGGGCACCTGGCCAGAGCTTGGCGGACTGGGAGTCCGACCTCGCCCGGGCGGTTGAGTTGCAACCCGATCACCTTTCCACCTACTGCCTTACCTTTGAGGAGGACACCGCGATGTATGTCCGCCTTGCCGAGGGGAAGGTGAAAATCGACCCTGAACGCGAGGCCGAGTTCTATGAATTCGCCTGGGACTACCTGCCCGCCCATGGCTACGATCAGTACGAGGTATCCAACTACGCCAAACCGGGTCATGCCTGCCGGCACAACCTCAATACCTGGGCGATGAATGAATGGATCGGGTATGGCCCCTCCGCCTGTTCCCAGTACCAGGGAGTTCGTCGGAAGAATATTGCCAATCTCGAAGAATGGGCGGCTGGATTGCTACCCGGGGGCACTCCTCAGTTTATGGAGCAGGAAAAGCTCGGCTCTATCGATTTTGCCCGGGATGCCGTTCTCTTTGGCCTAAGGATGAACCAGGGCATCGACCTAGGCAAAATCGCAGAACAATTTGATCTAGGAATGAGCGTCTTTTCGGAATCTGCCCATTTTTTGGAAAAGCTTTGTAAGGAAGGACTGGCGGAAAAACAGAGCCCAGATGCTTTTAGCCTCACGAAGCAGGGGCGCATCCTTTGCGATGCCATCGCCTGCGATCTCCCGGAACTCACCGAGGGCTAATGTAAAGCATCCCGCAAAAGTTCGCTCGCTTCCCGCAGACCACCCAGCCGGGCACGAAGTCCCCATAATCGTTCGAACTCACCGACCATTTCTTCGCGTTGTGGAAAGATAAACTCTTTGCCTTGCAGTAAAGCCATTCCACGCTCCAAAGAAACACGGGTCATTTTCAGTCCCAGTCTGATTTCCTCCAGGCTTTGTTGAACGCTGTGGTTCCCGGTCGATGTAGGCATCCCTCCCTCCAATTGCTCCAAATATTCGAGGCCTCGGTTGAGTTTTTCAGTGGTTGCATGCTCTTTAAAAAATTCTTCAAACCGCTCTTCATGATATCCGAAAAGGAGCGTCCAGTGCATACTCGAGTTCGGGATGTAGCTATCCATCACCTGATCTAGTTTACCTACATTCAGGAGAGCTTTTCCAATTTGTGCATCGGGGGATCGAAAGACCCAGTAGTCTATGGCCTGTCCGAGTGTGTACTCATCGGACTGTTTTCCATTCCAGCTCAACTGAGCCGCGTGGAGCATGCCCGGATACATCGTGGGCCAGGGCTGGTGGTTTCCACAATCCCCCCAACTGGTCAGAAGGATACCTTCCGCTCTGTGCTTTTGTGCCTGGTTACAGGCAAGCTCGATATTTTTTTGGGCGATGGGCCAGCGCCCGGTAAAACTCTTCCATGTGCCGGTGCCTGGTGCCAGGCAAAACTCCAGTCCGCAACGGGCGATTGCTGCTGCCTGTTCCTCGAAAGGGTGGGTAGGTTCATAGCCCCAGATAATTGGCGATGCATGCTTGTCCAAAAGCTTGGCGTTCTCTGGATCCTCCAGCAGTACATCGGACCAAAACTGCATGTGCCTGTCATGCTTTTCCACCAGTTTTCGGATGCCTTCCAGATGGCACAGATAGACCTTCCCCTTGCCGATTTTCTCCACCTCCTGCCTGCTCCATCCCTGGCCCAGTTCCCAGGGTTCATCCAGCCCGACATTAAACTCCCTGGAACTGAAGTTGGGCAGGTATTCCTCGTAGAGAGAATCAATGAAGTCGAGGCTTTGCTGGTTTGGCTTCAGAGTGGTTCCGTGGTCTCTTTTCATGTACGGATTTTCCCGCACGAATCCATCCGGGCACTCCGCCATCTGCTTGTAGGCGGGATGGCACAACCAACGCTCAAAGTGCCCGAAGGAATTGAGGTTGGGCACCAGTTCAATGAACCGCTCCTGACAGTATTTGTCTATTTGCCGGATTTCTTCGCCGGATAGGGGGGAGGCATCCTTCCACACGGTCTCATGGTCCTGAAAGCGGAAGGTGTGCTCGATATAAAGCTGCAATTCATTGTATCCAATGAGGGCGAGCAGATCGATCAGCCGGAATAACTCTTCCATCGTCGGTACCTTGCACCGGCTAATATCGAGCATAAATCCACGCCTTTTCAAAACGGGATAGTCCGCTATCTCCAGGCAGGGTAATTCGTCTCCGGGAATTACGAAATGGATCATTTGCCAAACCTTGCTCAATGCCCGGAATAAGCCCACAGGCTTTCCTGTGTGGATCACCACCTGGTTCGGTGTTACCTCGATCCGGAATCCTCCCGAATGTTTGGAGTGCTCCGTGAGGATGAGCAGGTTGGGTTTTTGTTCGGCCGGGCAGGGCACAAGTGATATTTTATCCATCCACGGAGCGAGGCCACTTGCCAGGCTTTCGTCTTTGCATTGAAAAGAGAATTTTGCCGGTCGGCGAAAAGTCTCCCCACTCAAAGTGACCTGCTGAGGAGTGGGAAACAGAAAGGGGGGCTTCATGGCGTTCTTCTGGGGAAGAGCAGTCCGCAGCCCCAGGTAAGAAAAACCGTTACTGGCCATGCCCAGGCGGTATTGATGGTGATGCCCAGCTTTTCTCCATTCACATTCAAACCGCTCCATTCTTTCACCTGATCGAGCGAAATGAGATCGAAGTTGAGCAGGATTTGGTAGAAGTCGGGCCGCAGGTACGCCACCAGGGCAAACGACAGGGCGAAGCCCAGGCTCAGTCCTTTGGTGCTTGCCCGCGGGGTCAGGAGGGAGGCGAGGAACATACCCAGCATCGGGCCGGTGGTGTAGGAGATCATGCCAAAGGCAAGCACCACCACATTGACCTTGCCCCGTAACTCGTCCAGTTCCACTGCAAACGCAGCCAGTAAGATTCCCCACACCAATACAAGCAGTCGGGAAAGGAAGAGGTCTTTTGCCTCCCCGGCATCCTGCCCATTCTTACGGTCACGGATCAAAGACAGGGTGGTTTGGGAAAGAGCCGCGAGGATGGAGTCGAGGCTCGAAATCGCTGCTGCAAAGATACCCGCCAGGATCAACCCGCGCAGCCCGGCGGGCAGTTCGGTCACAATCCATACCGGGTAGACATAATTTCCATCCTCCGCAAAAATCCCCGGCTCGATACCCGCTGCACGCATCGGTTCGTAGTAGGCATAAAGGGCGGTGCCCACAAAAAACATCAGGGTGGTCAGGAGGAGGGCGGCGGAGCTGGCAATCATGGCCTTACGGGCATCGCTCGCATCGCGGCAGCAAAACATCCGCTGGGCATTGAGCTGGTCCACCCCAAAAGCACTGAGGTTTTGGAAAGGCACCGCGATAATCGCCACCCAGAGGGTAAACCCGACTGCCGGGTCAGTGGTCAGGTTGAGCAGGGTAAATTTACCGGCCTCTCCTGCTGTATCCACCATTTGGGTCCATCCGCCGTCGAGGTGGGAGATAATCCAAAACAGGGAGAAGAGTCCCGCACCCACAAAGAGGAAAAACTGCATCACATCCGTCCAGATCACGGTGCGCATCCCGCCCATCCAGGTCCAACCCACTGCAAATAGCCCGATAATCCAGATACAATGCTCAAACTCCAATGGGGTAACCACCTTGAGAGCCAGTGCCGCCACCAATACCCGCACACTCTGCCCCAGTATGCCCCCAATCTGAAAAATAATCGTGGCCAGTCGCTTTGCCCCAATGCCCAGCCGGTTTCCCATGAAGTCGTAGGGGCTATAGATTTCTTTCTCGTAAAACGCTTTTACAAAATAAATCCCCACTAATACCCGGGCAACAATGGAGCCCAGTCCCCACTGCAGATAAGTAAAATCCCCGGTCGCGGCATAGACCATTCCGGGCACTCCGATAAAGGTTACCCCGCTGATTTCTGTGGCGATGATGGAGCCCGACACCGCAGGCCAGGGGAGGGTGCGCCCGCCCAGAAAGAAGTCACGTATGGTGGACTGCTTGCCCTTGAGGGCATGGCCCACCCAGGTGGTCAGGGCAAGGTATCCTGCCACCACCAGCCAATCGATCTGTGTAAAAAATTGATGATACTCCATCCACCCATCATCAAAGATGGCATTGGGGAATGTGGAAACGTAAAAGCGGTTTCCGTGAATAATTCCTTGGCTCTGTGAATAAGTCCCACCTGCAGGTACAAATGTGAATTGTTTTAGCTCGACCCTGCCTTCGGGCAGGTGTCTTGATATTTCCCATGTCTGTATCCATTGGCACCCCCTTTAAACCCTCGGCAAAAAAGGTACTTCTTTGCGGCTCGGGCGAGCTGGGCAAGGAAGTGGTCATCGAGCTTCAGCGCTACGGTGTGGAAGTGATCGCGCTTGATGCCTACGACAATGCACCGGCCATGCAGGTGGCCGACCGTTCCCATGTCGTCTCCATGCTCGATGGCCCCGCCCTCCGTGCCATCATCGAAAAAGAACAGCCCGATCTGGTTGTGCCCGAAGTGGAAGCCATCGCCACCGATGTGCTCGCCGAACTCGAAAAAAGCGGCACCACCACCATCATACCGACCGCCCGGGCCACCCAGCTTACGATGAACCGCGAGGGCATCCGCCGGGTTGCCGCTGAAGAACTTGGCCTGCGTACCTCTCCCTATCGCTTTGCGGAGACCAAGGAGGAATTTGACCAGGCCATTGAGGAGATTGGCATGCCCTGCGTGGTCAAGCCCATCATGAGTTCCTCCGGTAAGGGGCAAAGCACCGTAAAATCTGCGGACGATCTTTCACCAGCTTGGGAATATGCTCAGGCGGGCGGACGGGCAGGGAAGGGCAAAGTCATTGTCGAAGGCTTTGTGGACTTTGATTATGAAATCACCCAGCTCACCATCCGCCATGCCGGGGGCACTTCCTTTTGCGATCCCATCGGGCACATCCAGGTGGATGGGGATTACCGGGAGTCCTGGCAACCTCACCCCATGTCCGATTCGGCCATTGCCGAGGCCCGCGAGTATGCCCGTAAAATTACCGACGAGCTCGGTGGGTGGGGCGTATTCGGAGTGGAGCTCTTTATCAAGGGGGACCAGGTGATCTTCAGCGAGGTGTCTCCCCGTCCGCACGATACCGGTATGGTCACCATGATCTCGCAGGATCTCTCCCAGTTTGCTTTGCATGCCCGGGCCATCCTTGGCTTGCCCATCCCGGCGATCCGCCAATATGGCCCCTCCGCTTCCAGTGTCATCTTGGTGGAGGGAGAGTCGGATAACCCCACCTTTTCCAACTTGGATACGGCTCTTGCCGAGCCCGATGTACAGCTTCGTCTATTTGGTAAACCTGCGGTCAAGGGGCGTCGCCGGATGGGGGTTGCCCTGGCCCGGGGAGAGGATGTGGAGCAGGCACGGGCGAAGGCCAATGCTTCCAGTTCTGCGGTTCAGGTTACTTTAGGATGAGTGAAATTCGTGAACTGATCGACCTGCTCGAATCTTTTCGGGACGAGCGGGACTGGGCCCAGTTTCACGACTCCAAGAACCTCGCCCTTGCTCTATCCATCGAGGCAGCGGAGCTCAATGAGCTCTTTTTATGGAAAAAAGAAGCGGAGTCCGAAGCAGTCGACAAGCAACGCTTGCGTGAGGAACTGGCCGATGTCTTTGCCTACGCCCTCATGCTCGCGGGTAGACACGGGCTCGATGTCTCTCAAATCGTAAAGGATAAGATTGCTCTGAATGCCAAGAAATACCCCGTGGAAAGCTCCCGGGGAAGTTCGGCGAAATATACAAAGAGTGAAGAGTGATTATTGAAGAGTGTAATATGAGCTCTGACTATTCCTTGCCTAATTAATCAGCTTGAAATGGATGCCTAATCGGCATACATTTATTGGGTCTCATGTATTTTGATTGGAATCCAGAAAAGAATGAATGGTTAAAGAAAAACCGGAAAATTTCTTTCGAGGAGATCGCCCTGCTCCTGGCGGAGGGCAAAGTTTGGAAAGTAGCAAAGCATCCGAATGTAAAAAAATACCCCCAGCAAATGATCTTTCTTCTTCCTGTGGATGGGTATGTATATTTTGTTCCCTATGTAGTGGATGGGGAAAAGATCTTTTTAAAAACTGCATTTCCGCACCGAGGGGCAACCAAGGAATTTTTAATGGAAAGGAAACAAGATGGATAAGTACGAAAAAGAACTCAGTGAAGCCTATGATCGGGGATTGCTCGATCCGCAAACTCCGGAAGATGATCTACTGAAAATGCTGGCACAGGCTGGCGAGCAGACATTTAAGAAGGACCGCAGAATCAATATCCGTTTGAGCAGTCATGACTTACTGGGCATCCAGCGAAAAGCGGCTCAAAAGGGGATACCTTACCAAGCCTTCATTTCAGGACTCATTCATCAATATGTCGAGGGCGACTTAGTGGAGGAACCTTCCGCGAAGTACGGGAAAAAAGTGTGAAGACTGAATGGTGAAGAGCATAGGAAGAGTGAATGGTAAAGGGTGAAATGATAAACTTTGATTGTTTGTTCTGCTCGTAATTATTTTATCGCAAGAGGGCTGTCTGTGGCGTTTCACAGGTGCTTAGGGATTGTGTGAAATGTTATTCAGTTACATCTACTTCAAACTTCAATCTTCACCATTCACTCTTTAATTTTCTTTCCTCTTGCAGAAGATGCGTGGTCAGTTCCTAGACTTTATTTGTTAGTGGGTTAGATTTATTGTATGGTTTCAAATTACCCAGTTATTTTTAAAAGTTCCGATGAGGGATATGCAGTGGGTTGTCCGGCATTGCCCGGTTACTGGTCCCAGGGAAGTACGGCGGAGGAAGCCATCGCTAATATAAAAATTGCGATCAACGAATATTTGGATGCAGTTCGGGAGACATTCGCCGAAGAAGAATTTCGCGAAATCGAAGTTACGGTTTAAAACCAGACATGCCTAAAATTTCGGGTGTTTCTCAGTCAGGGATGCGGGCTTAAGTATCGAGGAATTTAAGAAGTTACTTTGACCACTTATTTTCTCTCTTCAATCCTTACTCTTCACTCTTCTTAATTCACTCTTCCAAATATCTCGCCTTCGCCAAGTGCTTGGCACCTGATTTGGGATAGTCCTCCAGTAGATCAATCGCGGTGCTGACCATTTGTTTGACCGGTACTTCGATAGTGGAGATGGGGTGCTGGAAGTAGGGAAGGGCATCCACTTTATCGAACCCGACAATTTGAATATCTTTGGGAATCTTGACATCTTGGGAGGATAAGCGGGCGGCGCAGCCCTGGGCGATCATATCGGATGCGGTGATCAAATAGTCGTACCCTTTGCCCTGCTTGATTCTGGGAAGGAGGGAGGTGCCGAGGGATTCGCCCAATTGGTAGGGGTTGGTGGAGGACTGGTCGAACTGGGGGTTGGGGTAGGTGTCGACCAGGGAAAACTTGTTGAGGAGCTTGCCCACCTTGGGGTCGGGCACGACCATGTCGTGAATCTTTTGGTCGAGCAGTACACGGGAGGCTCCCTTGGCCTGTAAAGTTTTGAAAAGTTGCAGATACACGGAGGACCGGGAAAACCCGACCAATTGGTTGCCTGCATCGATCAGTTGTTTGTCCAGTTCCTTCGGCAAAATTCCAAAGGGATAATTGTAGACCACGGTGGGTACGGCCTGGAGCAGGCGGAGCATCGCACGGTCGCCCAGTTCCTCTCCATAGGTCTTGGTCAGGGAACTGAGCAGGATGAGCATGCGTTCCACCCGGTGGCCCATCAGGTGGGTGAGTGCCTGGTGGAGCTTGTTTTCCGAGCTCACCGCAATTTCCACTTCCTGTCCATTTTCCAGAAAGTAATTATTAAACCGTTGCACGGCTTCCAAAACATGGGAGTGCAAGGGGCCGTGGTAAACCACCCCAATGGTGCCGGTGCCCTGCTTGCGCAAGCTGGTGGCGGCACGGTCGGGCACATAGCCAACTTCTTCGATGATGGCTTGTACACGGTCGAAGGTTTTTTGGGAGATGCGCTTGCTTTGCCAGGAATTGTTGAGGATGGCAGAGATGACCTGGCGGGAGGTGCCCGCCCGTTTGGCAAGCTCGGTGGTGGAGTAGTACTTGGCTTTCAAGGGAGCAAAAAAAGAGGCTGGGTATTAGATGGTCATGGAGGAGTAGCCCCCGTCCACCACCATTTCGTGACCGGTGATAAAGGACCCCGCTTTTTCAGAAGCAAGCAGGAGCACGGCACCGATTAATTCGTGAGACTCTCCAAAGCGGCCCGCAGGGGTGTGCCCAAGGATGGCATCCACCCGGTCGGGGGTGAGCACCTTGCGGTTTTGCTCGGCGGGAAAGAAGCCGGGGATGATGGTGTTTACCCGGATCTTGCTCTTGGCCCATTCGCGGGCGAGGTTTTTGGTAAGGTTGTGCACCGCTGCTTTGGTGAGCGAATAAGTAAAGACACGGGAGAGGGGGACGAGACCGGAGATGGAGCCCACATTGATGATGCTCCCGTAGCGGTTGCTCTCCAAAAAGTACTGTCCAAATACCTGGCAGGACTGAAAGACCGCCCGTAAATTGATATCCAAAATATTCTGAAACTCCTCCTCGCTGACATCGAGCACGGGGGTGGGCGAATTGACCCCCGCTCCATTGACCACAATATCGACCCCGCCGGACCGCACGACCACAGACTCGAGTAGGGACTGAAGGTTTTCCTTTTTCCCAACCTCGCAGGACAGAAAGTATCCGCTTCCACCAACCTCCCGGATCTGAGCGAGTCTATCCTCCGCCTTTTCCGGGTTGCGCCCAACGAGCACAACTTCGGCCCCTGCCTGGGCGAGGCCCTGGGCCATTTCCCCACAGAGCACGCCGGTGCCCCCAATGATGACCGCGGTCTTTCCCTTGAGACCAAATAGATTTTCCAAAAATTCACTCATAATAAAATAAAAAAGGATTGGGTTGGTACATAGGTTAGCGTACGACCCGTGCTCCGCCTCCACTGATTAATTTTTCCACCTCTGCGAGGGTGGCCATGGAGGTATCTCCCGGGGTGGTCATGGCAAGGGCACCGTGAGCGGCCCCGTATTCCACCGCCTGGTCCCCATCGTGCCCCTGGAGGAATCCATAGATTAAGCCGGATGCAAAACTGTCTCCCCCGCCCACACGGTCGAGAATTTCCAGTTCCGGGCGGTGGGTGGCTTCGTAAAAATTACCCTTTTCCCAGCAGATGGCTCCCCAGTCGTTAATGGTTGCTGTCTTTACACTGCGCAGGGTGGTGGCAGTGGCTTTGAAGTTGGTGAACTCGGCCACGACCTGGTTGATCATTTTCTTAAATTGATCCACTTCGATATTGGAAATGTTTTCATCCACTCCTTCCACCTCAAACCCGAGGCAGGCGGTGAAGTCTTCCTCATTGCCAATCATGACATCTACATTTCTGGCAATCGCCCGGTTTACTTCCTGGGCTTTTTCGATTCCGCCGATGGACTTCCACAGGGATGGGCGGTAGTTCAAATCATAAGATACAATGGTGCCATATTTTTGGGCGGCCTGCACGGCCTCGGCGGTAACCTCGGCGGTGGATTCAGAAAGGGCGGCAAAGATACCTCCGGTATGAAACCAGCGCACTCCCTGTTTCCCGAAAATTTCATCCCAATCAAAATCTCCTGGTTTTAACTGGCTGGATGCGGTGAGCCCACGGTCGGGCACACCCACAGCTCCACGGATTCCAAACCCACGCTCGGTAAAGTTGAGCCCGTTGCGCACCTCCCGGCCGAGGCCATCGTAGGGGGCCCATTTAATGAGGGAGGTATCCACACCGCCCTGCAAAATAAAGTCCTCAATCAAGCGGCCGATCTCATTGTCGGCAAAGGCGGTGGCCACCCCGGTGGTCAGGCCAAAACAGCGGCGCAGGCCACGGGCAACGTTGTACTCCCCTCCGCCTTCCCAAGCCTTGAACTCACGGGCGGTGCGTATTCGGCCCTCGCCGGGATCGAGACGGAGCATGATTTCCCCAAGGGAGATGAGATCATATTTACATTCGGATTTTGGACGGATGGATAAGCTCATGGTAAAAAATTATTTGGATTCGGGGGAGAATTGATCGAGCGACCAGGGTGTGGCCCCGCACTCCTGGGCGAGGTGGTTGAATGCCTCGATCTCTTTTTCGGAAAAGAGGAGCCCGCCCGCCTGCTCGGAACGCTGGGCAAATTCTGCTTCCAGTTGCCCGGGGATGATGCAGCTTTCATTGGGCCCGGAAAAAATATCTTTCATGACGGAGGCGAGGTTGTCTGCCTGGGAGCGGTCAAAAGCAAAGGAGCCCGAGGAGAGGGCTTCCGGGTGGATTACCTGAAAGTAAAAATTCGTGGTGTGCTTGTCCCCATCGTTTAGGTGCTTGCTGCGCAGGGTGGGGGTGGACCCACCAATCAATCCACCGATCAATTCGTTGAGCAGGGCGAGTCCATAGCCCTTGTGGGCACCGAAGGGTTTGAGGGCGAATACCTGGTGAGGGTCGGTGGTTTCCTTGCCCTGTTCATCCACCGCCGAGCCGGGGGGCAATTCCTTGCCCTCGCGCTTGAGCTGCTGGACACGGCCCATGGCGATGACGGAGGTTGCCCAGTCGATCACGATGGGGAAACCGATCGCATCGGTGGTGGGGATGCCCCAGGAGTGGGGGTTGGTACCAAGGGTGGGCTTGGCCCCGAGAAAGGGAACGACTTCGGTAACGGAGGCGGTGCAGTTGGTGTAGGCAAGGTAGCCACGCTTGGCCGCTTCCATCACATACCCACCGCCCCATAGATAGTGAAAGGCCTGGTCCACCGCCACCTGGCCAATTCCGTGCTCGTCGGCCAGTTCGATACAGCGGTCAATCGCCTGGTAGGCAACAGCCTGGCCGAGCTTCTTGTTGCAGTTCCAGGTTTCAGATGCGGAAAAACGGCCTGGGACCACTTCGATTGTGGCGGATGGAGTGCATCCTCCCTGCTTGGTGCCAAAGAGATCGTCCAAATGCAGGGCTTTTAGTGCATTGTGGGTACGGATGCCGTGGCGGGTGGCATGGGCGGAAAAGCGGGAGGCACACTTCTGCTCCTCCGTATCGAACCCACGGGCGGCATAGGCCTGCTCGACCAACTGGTTGTGGGTATCTTCCGGGACGATGTAAAAAATGTCTTGGCTCATGGCGTGGATCAAAGAGGAGTGGGTAAAGGGGCGTTGTTTGCCTGAGCAAGGGGCTTTTCTCCTGAGAGGGCAAGGATGAGGTTGCGGGCGGCCATCTCGGCCTGCCGGGCGACGGATTCGTAAGTGCGGGAGCCCACATGGGGGGTAATCACACAACGGGGGGCACCCAACAGAGGGTGATTGGCAGGTGGGGGTTCCTGGTCGAGCACATCCGCACCATACCCACCGAGGTGGCCGGATTCCAGGGCATTAACCACGGCCTGTGCATCCACCAGTTCACCACGGCCCGTATTGATCACATAGGCACCCTGGGGGAGCCGGGCGAGCCGGTCGGCATTGATCAGATTGTGGGTAGCCTCGGTAAAGGGGAGGTGCAGGCTGACAATGTCGGCATGGGGCAGGGCAGATTCAATATCGGTGACCCGGGAGATATGGAGTGTCTTGGCGAAGGAATCATCCCAACTGCGGTTGTACCCACTCACTTCCATGCCAAAGGCACGGGCACGGATGGCTACTTCCTTTCCAATTCTGCCCATACCAAGGATGAGGATGCGCTTGCCAAAGATTTCATGCCCGGTGCTGCGCTTCCATTCTCCCTGGGCACAGGTGTTTGCCTGGGGGACTAGGTTTTTACAAAGAGAGAGGAGCAGGGTAAAGGTATGTTCGGCTACGGTGGTATGGTTGACCCCGGGGCAGAAAGTCAGGGGGATGCCTTGCTCGGTCACATAATTCACATCGATCTTGTCCAAACCGATCCCGTACTTGGATATGACCCGGAGGCGGGGCAGGGCCTGGTCGACCACCGCGGGGGTGATGGCATCGTCCCCGCAGATCATTCCATCCACTTCGCCGACGAGTTCGATCATGCGGGCCTCGCTCAGTGGGCCACGCTCGCGAATTAAATGGTATCCTGCATCCTCCAGTAATTGGTGGTGTATGCCAGGGACATCCTGAAAGGAGGTGGTGGTAACGAGGATAGAAAATGGGTTACTCATCGAAAGAAAAGAAGCTCACATTGAATCAATGCTTTACACGAGTCAACCTCTCTGTTGTATAATCGGAGAAGATGGCCCAATCCACTGCACCCACAACCAAGGAATTTATTGGAGATGACTTCTTGCTTCAAGGAGCAAGTGCACGGAAGTTGTACCATGAGGTGGCGAAGGAGCTGCCCATTATTGATTACCACAGTCACCTCCCCCCCAGCGATGTCCGGGAGAACCGAAAATTTGCCAACCTTTATGAACTCTGGCTGGAGGGCGATCATTACAAGTGGCGGGCGATGCGGGCCAATGGAGTATCGGAGGAATACTGCACCGGCGATGCCGACCCCTACGACAAGTTTCTGGCTTACTGCCAGTCGATGCCCAAGTTTTTGCGCAATCCGCTCTACCACTGGTCGCACCTGGAGCTACAACGACTGTTTGGCATTACCGAGCTGATCAATGAGGTATCCGCTCCGAGGATCTGGGAGCAAGCCAATGAAAAGCTGGCTGGGGAGGACTTTCGTGCCTGCGGGATCCTCCGGCATTTCAAGGTGGAGGTAGTCTGCACCACCGATGATCCGGTGGACAGCCTGGAGCACCACCTCGCAGTTAATCAATCCGGCAATGCGTTAAAAATGCTGCCCACCTTCCGCCCGGACAAGGCACTGGGTGTGGAGGACCCATCTGCGTTTGCACAGTGGGCCCAAAAGCTCGGTGATGTGACCGGTAAGCCCATTGTCCGCTTTGATGATTTTCTAGGTTCTCTTGACCAAAGACATGACGACTTTCACCAGGCGGGGGGCAGGCTCTCCGACCATGGCCTTGAACATGCCTATGGGGGAGTGCCGGACAGGGAGCGTGCGGAGAAAGTATTTTTGGACGCTCTCTCGGGCAAGGCCCCAAGTGCAGAGGATGCACATGCCTACAAAAGCTTTCTCATGGTGCACTTTGGCAAGCTCGATGCCCAGCGTGGGTGGACCAAGCAGATGCACCTCGGTGCTTACCGCAATGTAAACTCCGCCCGCTTTGCTGAGCTGGGCCCGGACAAGGGCTTTGATTCGATTGGGGATTATAAACAGGGGCGTGAGCTGGGTTCCTACTTTGATCAATTGGAAAAGATCGGCGCGATGCCCAAGGCGGTGATCTACAACCACAACCCAGTGGACAATTATTTATTCGCCACCCTGGCGGGCAATTTTCAGGACGGCAAGATACCCGGCAAGGTGCAGTTTGGATCAGGTTGGTGGTTTCTCGACCAGAAGGAAGGAATGGAGGCCCAGATCAATGCCCTGTCCAGCCTCGGTCTGCTTTCACGCTTCGTGGGCATGTTGACCGATAGCCGGTCCTTTCTCTCTTTCCCCCGGCACGAATATTTTCGCCGCATCCTTTGCAACCTGATCGGTAAGGATATGGAGGAGGGGCTGATTCCCCAGGATTTTGAACTCGCCGGTGACCTCGTTTCTGATGTCTGCTACCACAATGCACGCGACTACTTTGGATTTTATGAAGATTAAAAATTGGATACATACGATTGCTTTACTTTCGATTTCTTCCTGCCTTCTGGGGGGAGAGAAGGGATGGGTGGATTTATTTAACGGGAAAGATCTAACCGGTTGGGAAAACCCTTATGAATGGGGAGAAGCCACCGTGAATGAGGGAATGATTGAACTGGTGGGAAATAAGAAGTTTTTTCTCTCCACCACCAAGCAGTACACCGATTTTGAATTTACTGTGGAGGTGAAGCTGCCCGAAGGCCAGGCAAACTCTGGTTTCTTGTTCCGCTCCCAGCGCAAGCCCAATGGTCACATGTTTGGCTACCAGGCGGAAGTGGACGGGTCGGAGAGAAGATGGTCGGGCGGATTGTACGACGAGGGCAGGCGGGGTTGGTTGCAACCGATCAAGCCGGAGGACCACCCTCAAAATGCCAAGACCTGGACCCAAGAAAAAAGAAATGCACTGAAGAGGAATGACTGGAATCAGTACCGTATCAAATGCGTGGGGGAGAGGCTGCAGGTGTGGGTCAACGGGGTCCATACCCTCGACATTACCGATGATACGGATGCCCGCGGATACCTTGCCTTGCAGCACCATGGGGAGAAGGAGCAGGTTTATCGTTTCCGCAATATCCGTATCTGCGAACTGAAATAATTTTACTATGAAGATTGATCGAGAGGAACTGGTTCGTGCCACCGAGGCGGGTGGGTTGCAAAAGTACAAGACCTATGCCCGCCTGTCCGGCCCAGGCTGGTTGCAGAGTGCCATCACCCTCGGGGGTGGTTCCCTGGCCGGTGCCCTGTTCCTCGGAGTGATCGGAGGGTATTCCATTTTGTGGGTGCAGTTGGTGGCGATGATCCTGGGGGTGATTATGCTCTGTGCGATCAGTTATGTCACCCTGTCCACCGGGCGTTCTCCTTTTGAAGCGATGCGTACAGAAATCAACCCCGTGCTTGCCTGGGGTTGGTTGATTGCCACCTTGCTGGCCAACCTGGTCTGGGCCTTGCCCCAGTACTCCCTCGCCTATGGGGCGGTGAGCCAGAACCTGTTTCCTGAAGCCTTTGCCGATGGAGGAACGGGCTCAAAGTACCTGGTGTCTGGGCTGATCTTTATCGGCGTTACCGCCATTACTCTGTGCTACGGAAATGAGGGGATGGGGATCAAAATCTATGAGTGGGTACTCAAGGGAATTGTGGCGGGTATAGTGCTCTGCTTTATGGGCGTGGTGCTGAAGATTTCCACTTCCTCGGCAGACTTTACCCTGCTCGGTACCCTGAGTGGGTTTATTCCAGACCTGAGTATTTTAACCACGCCGGGAGATGTGTTTCTTCCCCTGCTTAAGGAAATTGAGCATGCGGGCATCCGCGAATTTTGGACCGCCCAAATTGTCGATACCCAGCGTGAACGCATGGTGGGGGCAGCTGCCACCGCAGTGGGGATCAATATGACTTTTCTTTTACCCTACTCCATGCTCTCGAAAAAGTGGGGCCGGGAGCACCGTGGGCTTGCCATCTTTGATCTCTCCACCGGTATGGTCATTCCCTATGTGCTGGCAGTCTCCTGTGTGGTGATTGCATCCGCTTATATGTTTCATGGACAGCCCTATGATGGATTGCTGGAGGAAAAGGATGGGCAGGTAGTACTGGTGGAATCCTCAGCCGGGATCAATGATTTTAATAAACTGATTGATCGTAGAAAGAACACGGTTGAAGGATCCGAGAGCCTAGAAGTTGGGCAGGCGGAGACTCAGCTTGCTGCGATGCTCGTACCCAGAAATACCGCCAATTTTGCCAAGTCCCTTTCCGCACTGAGTGGGGATGCTTCCTTTTCCAATATGATCTTTGGACTTGGAGTACTCGCCATGGCCCTGTCCACGATTTCCATTCTCTGCCTGATCTCGGGCTTTGTTTTTTGTGAAGCGATGGGAACTGAGCATGGAGGGACGGTTCACAAGGCGGGCATTCTTACCGGATTGTTTGGGGTGTTCTGGCCGGTCTTCTGCTGGGCCTCCTGGGCCAAGCTCGTGACCATCGTCAGCTTTTCCGCCTTGAACACGGTCTCTATCTCACCGAGCTTCATCTGCAAATACGCCTCCGACGGGATTTTATGGTCTGGGAGAGTTCGACCCAGCTTCCTCTCCCAAGCCTCTCTCGTTGACTGGTGGTCATCGGTCGACAACATTGGAGGGAGATTCTGGACCACGCGCTGC
>CAXBQX010000011.1:0-52292 GCA_963978365.1 uncultured Opitutales bacterium
CCAAAGAGGCAGCAGGGCAAAAAGAGGATTATGCCTGTCAGGGCGATGGATGCGGCGATGGGGAAGTTCATCCAGTAGGCAAGGTGGAGACCACCCAAGGAATAGAGCAGGGAGAGGGGCAGGCAACAAATCAGCATGTAAGGCAGGCGATCGAAAAGAAAAGCGGAAGAGACCGGAGGGAGAATCATCATCGCCAAAACCAGGATCACCCCCACGGACTCAAAGGATGCTACGACTACCAGGGCGAGCATGAGCATCAGTCCGTACTGCACACACCAGACGGGCATTCCAAGGGTGCGGGCAAGGCTTTCGTCAAAACTCGTGACCAGGAGAAACCGGTAAAAGCAGCCGGCCGAGACGAGGGTAATCATACAGACCATACCCATGGACCAGAGGGCGGAGTTGCCCAAGGAAAGATGACCGACTTGGAGGTCCGGGGCAAGGGGGGTCAACCCGATTTCTCCATACAATATACAGGCAGGGTCCAGGTGAACATTGTTGGCTTCCATGCTTAAGAGAACGATGCCGAGGGCAAAAAAAGAGGTGAAAGTCAGGCCCATGGCCGCATCCTCCCGCAGGGGTGTGTGCCGTCTTAACCATTCGATACAAGCTCCGCACCCTAAACCTGCGAGGCAAGCACCCAGCCAGAGCGGCCCGAGAGAGAGGGAGCCAGAAAGAAGATAGGCAAGGACGATGCCGGGGAGAATGCCATGGCTGACCGCATCCCCAAGCAGGGCCATCCGCCGAAGAACCACAAAGCATCCTACCACTCCACAGCTCAGGCAAACCATCAGGCCCATGAAAACAATCTTTAAATTCCAAATGATTTGCTCATCCGTGGCCCATAGGGCCAGCCCTTCCATGGTCAAACTATTCATTCTTGCTCTATGGTTGGGTGAGGTGAGACCCACCCGCGCTCAATGTCTCTCTGGCTGGGGATCAGCTTGCCATGAGGGTCATGCTGGGGATTGGACAGAATCCGCTCGAGTCTGCGAACGGTTTTTTCTCCAATCACATGTTCAATCTTCTCGGCATCGTCGTGCACATGGTCTGGCGGGTAGGACGCTTCCTCGGTGAGATAAAGTTCCCAGAGGCGATGGTTACGGATCATTCTACAAGCCAGCTCCCAGCCCTTGGGGGTAAGGGAAATCAGGGTTTCCCCAGGCAGTCCGGATTTTTCCTGTAGGGGCATATTTAGGCGGCTGGCAAAGCCCTCCCGCACCAGAGTCTCGACTTCCTGCTCAATTTCCCCGTCGCTGGTGCGTCTCCTGCGGGCCAGGGCGCCCTGAGAAAAGGACTGGCTGGCAAAGGCACTGTCCTCCAAAACCTGATAGCACGCCTTGAGGGTATTTTCCATACGGATGCGTTGGCCCCTTTTCTTTGTACGCATCCAGGAGGGAATCATCCCCCGGGAGGGACTGAAAAAAAGCACCCCTAAAAAAAACAGGGTGGAGCAGAGAACGATGACCGGACCGGTGGGTAGACGATCCCCAAGGTAGGAAAGAAAGCAACCCATAATCCCGGTACCCGCACCAATGATTCCGGACAAAATAAGCAGGGGGTTCATCTTGTGCGTGAGCAGGCCAGCGGTGGCCGCAGGGATGATTAAGAGGGCGGAGACTAGGACCACGCCAATGAGTTGCAAAGAGCAAACAATGCAAAAAGCCAGCAGGATCCAGATGAAAAACTGCAAGAGGTCAACCGGAAGACCAACGGATCGGGCAAAGGTGGGATCGAAACCACTCAGGAGTAATTCCTTGCTCAATAAAGTGAAGGTCAGGGCGATCAAGCCCAGACAGAGAAATAAGGGCGGAAGATCGTTACCGGACAGGGACACCAAGGTGCCAAATAAATAGCTCTCCAGACCCGCCATGCCCCCACCAGAAGACTGCTGAAGCTGGGTGATCAGGCAGATGCCCAGGGCATAAAACCCGGAGAGGACCAAGCCCATGGCACTGTCCTCCTTCATCTTGGTGTGCCTCTTAAGAAGGGAGATTATGCCCACGCCGATAAATCCCGAAAGGGTGGCACCGAGCATCAGGGCGGTCTCATTTCTTGCTTGGGCAATCATGAAGCCCACGGCAATCCCTGGAAGGACGGCATGGGAGAGGGTGTCTCCAAACATGGAAAGCCGGCGGCTGACCACATATCCACCCATCAGACCGCAATTCGTCCCGATGAGGATGGCCCCGAGCAAAAAGACTTGCAGGGAAGGATCTTCTAAGTGGAGGAAGCGGGTCGCTCGCTCCAACCAGTCGCCCCCGTTTTCAGATGAAATAGGAGCCGCCCACAGCAGATCGGCCCTTGGGATAAGCATCAAGGCAAGCAGCAATCCCAGTGCTCTTTTTCTAGGCATGCTTACCTCTTAGGAGATGGGCACGGATGGATGCCGGGGGTCCACCTTGCGACTGCCCACCTCGGAAAGGAGGGTCAGCTTCCCTCCATAGGTTCTTTGCAAGAGCTCGTGGGTAAAAACCTCCTCCGTTCGCCCAAATGCAACCAGCCGCAAATTGAGCAGAGCCAGTTGATCGAAGTATTCTCTTGCGGTGGAGAGGTCGTGATGCACCACGATGAGGGTCTTTCCCTGGTCGCGTAAAGATTTGAGCAAATCGACAATCGCTTTTTCCGTGATTGCATCGACTCCCTCAAAAGGTTCATCCATCAGGTAAAGATCACTCTGCTGGGCAAGGGCACGGGCAAGAAATACCCGTTGCTGCTGTCCGCCGGAAAGATTGCCAATTTGCCGGTCGGCATAGGGTAGCATATTCATCTGCTCAAGGCATTCCGAAGCAAAGGAGCGGTCGCGCTGGCCAATCCGTTTCATCCAGCCGAGATGACCGAACCGGCCCATCAGGACCACATCCATTGCAGTGACCGGAAAGTCCCAATCCACACTTTCCCGCTGTGGAACATAGCCTACACGGGTCACTGCCTTCCGTCCGCTCTGCCCAAAAATCTTTACATAGCCATCCTCAGGTTTCATTTGCCCCATGATGGTCTTGATCAGGGTAGATTTACCGGCTCCATTGGGCCCGATGACTCCCACCAGAGAACCGCCCTTCACCTCCAGGTCAATGCCGTAGAGAACCGGTTTTTTTTGATAGGCCACAGTGAGGTCATGAACCTCCAGAGGGATAGGTAAGTGGTCGTTCATAGCTGGCTGTTCAGTGCTCTTGCAATGGTGCTTAAATTATGAACCATCATGCCCTGCCAGGTGGCAGCCGAGAGGGGCTTTCCATCTATTCCTGGGACTGTTTGATTCTCCGATCCAAGGGCGTCGGAGAAGAGAGTGCCCCCAATCACCGCACCAGATTCCTTAGCAATTTCCTCAAGGGCTTTGGGGTTTACGCTGCTTTCGACAAAGAGGGCGGGGGACTGATGACGGCGGATAAAGTCGACCAAATTAGCCCGATCCGCGAGGCCCGCTTCCACCAGGGTGTTGATGCCCTGCAGTCCGACCACCTTTACTTTAAAATGCTGCCCGAAATACTGAAAGGCATCGTGACTGGTAATCAGAACCCGCCGGGGTTCGGCAATGGATAGCATCAGAGACTGCCCCCATTGATCTACTTGCCGGACTGACTTTTCAAAGGCCTCCAAATTACCCTGGAAATTTTCCCTATGCTCCGGCAGGACTTTGGTCAATTGATCGGCAAGGGACCGAGCACAAGCGATCCATATGTCTGGGGAAAACCATAGGTGCGGGTCAACCGACTGGTTGGCATCTCCAGTGTGAATGAATAACTTAGAAGAGATTTCCTCGCAGGGAGAAAAGTAGGCATGGCTTGATTTCCTTGCTCCCTCAAGCACCTGGGCAATTTTTCCTTCCAGAGCTAACCCGTGATAAAGAACAAGATCGGCTCTGTGCAAACGGTTGATGTCCTGGGCGGATGCCCGGAAGGAATGGGGGTCCACCCCGGGGTTCATCAGAGAGGAGACGGCAATTTTATCTCCCCCTATTTGCCTGGCCAGGTCAGCCAGATGGGTGGTGGTGGCCAAGACCTGTAAGACCTGTGGCTCGTTTTCCTGTTGAAGTCCATCTTTCCCACAACCCACCATCAGCAGACCAATCATGCTGGTCAGTAGTCCGGCCCAAAAGGTCCGGCGGAGTGTTTGTTGACTGTTAAAATATTTCACTTTGATTAATCAAAGTAATAGTAAATAGGCTTGAAAATAGGGGCAGTCAAGAGCATGGTGTGGATTTGTTCAAAATCATGCCCAGCCCGACCGTCGAAAATTATCTTAAGCAAATCCTGGTTGAATCTATGCAATCGGAAGGGGCGGAGGTAGCCATGGGTAAAGTTGCGGAGTGCCTCGGAGTCACTGCCGGTACTGCCACTACCATGGTGAAGAGCATGCAGGCAAAAGGGTTGGTCGAGTACCGTCCGCGCAAGGGGGTGCAGTTGACCGCGGCGGGACGGAAGTTAGGCATGAGCATGCTTCGCCGGCATCGTTTACTGGAAACATTTTTAGTGGAAACCCTCGATCTGGATTGGGGAGAAATCCACGATGAAGCAGAGGAATTGGAGCATTCGATTTCTGAAAAAGTCCTTGAGAAACTCGATGAATTTTTGGGTCGCCCCACCCATGATCCCCATGGAGACCCTATCCCCACAGCCCAGGGAAAAATGCCTCAAGCCTCTGATTTAACTCTGCTTGACTGTGTGGTTGGCCAATCTGCCAAGATAGAATCGATCCAGGACCAAAGCAGAGAATTTTTGAAATTTGCGAGGAAAAACAAACTTTTGCCGGGTAGTAAAATCGAAGTGATTCAGCTCGACCGCATTGCCGATACCATCCAAATCAAAGTGGGTCTGAAAATGATCCTTAATCTCGGTTCCAAGACTGCTGAAAAAATAGTTGTTCATGGAAAAGGGGAGGGAGAGCAGAAAAAAAAGAGGTTGCCCACAAAGATATGATTTTGAGAAACAAAATAGCTTACCCCAAGAACAAACCCATAACAATAATCAGCCATGCCTAGAAATGTTACCCTTTTTACCGGTCAATGGGCCGACCTCTCTTTGCCCGACCTTGCAGCTAAAGCATCTCAAATGGGATACGATGGATTGGAGCTTGCCTGTTGGGGCGACCACTTCGATGTAGATCAAGCTGCAGGATCCAAAAAATACTGTCAGGAAAGATGGGAGATTCTCAGCGATCATGGATTAACCTCTTTTGCGATATCGAGTCACCTGGTTGGTCAGGCTGTATGTGATTTAATTGATGAACGCCACAAAGCTATTCTTCCTGCCGATGTTTGGGGAGAAGGGGAACCAGAGAAGGTTCGGAAACGGGCCGCGAAGAAATTGGCTAAAACTGCCAAGGCTTGCCGGAACTTTATCAATGCGAAGCCGGGCCGGGGTAAAAAAGATGATTTCCCTGCGGTGGTAAATGGTTTTACCGGATCAAGCATTTGGCATTCTATCTACGCTTTCCCGCCAACCGATCAGGCGTACTGGGAAAAGGGTTTTCAAGATTTCGCTAAAAGGTTTGGACCTATTTTAAATGAGTTCGAAAAACAAAAAGTGAATTTTGCCTTGGAGGTCCATCCCACAGAAATCGCTTTTGATATTGCCAGTGCCCAGCGTGCGATCGAGGCAGTGAAAGGGCACAAAAGGTTTGGTTTTAATTATGACCCTTCCCACCTCGGATACCAGGGGGTTGATTATGTGAAGTTTATCCGAACCTTTCCGGATCGTATCTACCATGCACACATGAAGGATGCTTGGTGGGGGCACGGGGATGGAAGTGTGGGGGTTTTTGGTGGACATACCACCTTTGCGGATCCGCGCCGTTATTGGGATTTCCGTTCGATAGGTCGTGGAGATGTGAACTTCGAGGAGATCATTATTGCTCTCAATGACATCGGTTATGCCGGACCTCTATCTGTGGAGTGGGAGGATAGCCGGATGGATCGCTTCCATGGAGCCGAAGAATCCTGTGCGTTTGTAAAGAAACTCGATTTCAAACCCAATGAAATGGCATTTGATTCTGCATTTGATAAAGAAAACCAGTAAATAGATTTATGAAAAATAGAAAACTTCGCATGGGTATGGTAGGTGGAGGTCGGGGTGCCTTTATAGGTGGGGTGCACCGAAGAGCCGCCGCCCTAGATGGACAAATCGAACTGGTTGCGGGTGCATTTTCTTCCGATCCCAAGAAATCGGCCTTGTCTGGAAAAGATTTTTTTATCGATCCATCCCGGGTCTATTCCTCCTATCAGGAAATGGCAGAAAAAGAGAGTGCCCTACCGCTGGGTGAAAGAATCGATTTTGTTTCGATTGTGGTTCGGAATCATTTGCACTTCGAAGTGGCGAAAACTTTTCTTCAGGCAGGAATCAATGTGATCTGCGACAAACCAGCCACCTTCACCCTGGCGGAGGCACGAGAACTCAAAAAAATTATTACCAAGACCAAAAAAGTTTTCGCCCTGACCCATAATTACACCGGCTATCCCATGGTTAAGCTGGCCCGACAAATGGTGCAAAAAGGCGAGTTAGGGAAAATCATCAAGGTGGTGTGCGAATATCCCCAAGGCTACGCCATCACCGCCCTGACTGGGGAGGACAAGTCGATTGCCAACTGGCGGGCTGACCCCAAAGTGGCCGGTATTTCCAACTGCATGGGGGACATTGGTACCCACGCGGAAAACTTGGTTCACTACATCAGTGGACTGGAGATTGATTCCCTTTGTGCTGATCTGTCCGTCAATATTCCAGGACGCAAGTTGGACGATGACGGCAATGTGCTGGTCCGCTTCAAGGGAGGAGCCCGGGGTATCATCTATGCATCCCAGGTTTCCAATGGAGATGAGAACAATTTAAACATCCGTGTCTACGGTACCAAAAAATCTCTCGAGTGGCACCAGGAGGAACCCAATGACCTAATCGTTAAGGACGCCCGTGAGCCTCGGCAGGTATACCGCAGAGGAAATGGATACGTGACCGGAGCGGCTGCGGAGCATACCCGTATCCCATTTGGTCATCCGGAGGGCTTCATTGAAGCGTTTGCCAATGTTTATAATTCTGCATCCGTTGCAATCCGTGACGAGGTTTCCGGCAAATTTCCTAGAAAGTCAGGCTACGATTATCCTGACATTCGAGATGGCATCATAGGCATGGCTTTTATTGAAACCGTGGTTAAAAGTTCGAATTCCAAACAAAAATGGGTCAAGTTCCCTGCAATCCCTAAATAATTATTTTCTAAGCACACACGATATGACTCAAAAAATTGGTATCATCGGAGCGGGAGGAATGCTCCAGTATCATGCCCCTGGTTTTAAGGCAGGGGGAGCCGAAATTGTTGCAATTTGCGACATGAATCAAGAGGCGGCAAAAAAAGCGGCCCAAACTTATGGAGCTGCACACACTTTTTCGGATTCGCAAAAGATGCTCGATGAGCTGTCCGAGTTGGATGCCATCAGTATTATCACTCCCAACCGCACCCACAAACCTCTCGCTATTCAGGCACTGAAGGCTGGCAAACATGTATTTTGCGAAAAGCCGCCCGCACTTAATGCCTCTGAGGTTGCTGAAATGAAGCAAGTGGCTGAGGAAGCTGGCAAAGTGTTGATGTTCAACTTCAACAACCGGGCAAGACCAGAATCTTACGCGATGCGCCAATACATGGAGTCCGGGCAAATTGGCCAAATCAATTCGGCTCAGGCCAAATGGATCCGAAGAACGGGTATCCCCGGATTTGGAGGATGGTTTACCAATAAGGAGCAATCTGGAGGCGGTCCGCTGATCGACCTTTTGCACATGATAGATTTAGCCATGTTTTACATGGATTATCCCAAGCCCAGTCATGTCTTAGCTCAAACTTTTGATAATTTTATAAAAGATAAAGGCTTTAAAGGCCCTTGGGGGATCCCTGATGTAGCCGATGGTGTTACCGATGTCGAAAGTGCAGCGCATGGGTTTGTTCGCTTCGAAAGTGGGCAGGTATTGAGCTTTCAGGTTTCATGGGCGGAGATGAACAAACAGGAAGAGGTTTCAGTAACCTTCCAAGGATCGAAAGCCGGAGGAATGGTTCGCAGGTTGTTCGGGCGTGACGGCATAGATGCCACAGCCATCGATGATTGTGAACTCTATGTCCAAGAGAATGGTCGCTCTGTGAATCGCTCTATCGTGGTCGAAGAGTGTGAAGATATGGGCCGTATTCGCTCGGCACAAAATTTTGCCCTGACTTTGCAGGGCAAAGAAGATCCCTTAAACACTCCTGAACAGGCTCTGGCCTTGATGAAAATCATTGATGCCACTTATGAGTCGGCTCGTACTGGAAAACCCATCGAAATTGTTTAATCAGAAAACAGCCTAGATAGCTTGCCAAGGGGGCAGCTTTTTTTCATATTAACCGCTTAACTATGAGCAAACAGTATAATAAATTAATCAAGCGTCGCCGACGTGCCGCTTACTTGGCACGCCGCAAAAAGGCCCTTGCAGAATCCGCCCCGAAGAAAGCCGCTCCCAAAGCGAAGCCTGCTAGAAAAGTTTCTAAGACAGTCCCCAAAAAGCCAGCAGCGAAAGAAGAACCGACCAGTGTTGCTGCCGAGGTAAAAGCATCGGATAAAGCAACCGCAGCAGATGTGTTGGGTCCGGATGCTGGAACTCCAGAGGCGAGTGAGGCTAAAGAGGCCTCCTCTTCTTCTGAGGAATAAATAATTTTGGGATGCGGGGAATATGCAATATTCCCATTTTATTTTTGTCCCTGTGGATTTTTTGTGCCTCTAATCTATCTGCTCAGGTAGAAATAAGTCTCAGGAATAAGGCTTATTTTACGGTTCGGGATTTTAAGCGGATACCTGAGTTTTTTACTGGGAAAGAGTTCTCCGGGTCGAAAGTTTACTGCAGAACCAATCCCGCAGATCGAGAGGGTTTCTATTTTGTGGTTAAGGTCACAGGTGATGTTCCACCATTAAGTGCAGATTGCCATTGGTTGTTGGAATGGATCACTCCTCTGGATCCGACAGCCCATCAAAGAAAAGTTTCACTGACCGATCAAAACATTTCAGGGAAGGAAGTATTTATTGGTCTGACGGGGTCCGACTGGCCCGATCCATCGGTCCAACCGATTGCCTGGTCTCTTTCTTTAGTTGATTCGGAGGAAGGTATTCTTGGCCAGAGTCAGAGTTTCCTGTGGTCTAAATAAAATGTTCAGATCTCTGCTAAATGAGCAGTAGATGGGAAAAAATAGGAGCCCGTGATTCCTTTTCCCTTATCGGAATTGAAGAGACCTTGTTAGGGGGGCAAAGTTTTGCCTGGTCCTCCTCTAAGCCCAATCAATGGGTTGGTCTGATCCGGCAAAGTTTGGTGCGTTTTAAGTGGTCTGATGGGCAACTTTTTTGGCTTTTAGAAAGTGGGGAAAAGATTACAGAAGAAGAGATCTGCCACTATTTATGGCTAGGGGATTCTTACAGTTCAGCCGTGAACAATCTACCGTGGCGAAGCGACCCGGTCTTGGGTCGGGCGGTGGCTCAGTATTCAGGGTTACGCATTCTTCGGCAACCCCTGGAAGAAGTACTCATGGTTTTTATTCTGAGTTCTGCAAAAAGTATTCCTCAAATCAAACAACTCTGTCAGAGAGTTTACAAATTATTCGGAAATGAGGTGGCTCCAGGATTTTATTCATTTCCAGGTTGGTCCAGGTTGAAAAACTTAAAGGAAGAGGAAGCGAGAAAGCTGGGTATGGGATATCGGGCAAAATATTTGGTTGGTACCGCTCAGTATTTGTCCGCACATTCAGGTTTTTTAAGAGAAGTCCAAAGCTTGCCTTACTTTGAAGCCCGCTCCAAGTTGATGATGCTTCCTGGTGTTGGTCCTAAAGTGGCGGATTGTGTTCTTCTTTTCGGTGCGGAAAAAAACGAAGCCTTTCCGATCGATACCTGGATTTTACAGTCCCTGGAAAAGCAGTATGGGATGAGGGGTTGGAAATTACCGCAGATGGAGGAATTTGCCCGGATACATTTTGGCGAGCATGCCGGGCTCGCCCAACAATTTCTTTTTTCCTATCAAAGAAATTTAGCTTAGGTGAATGAAGTATGGTGTAAAAAATTGACTAAGCCTTTACAAAACGAAAGGTCTGGCACAAGAATTGCCAATGGAACATAATCCATCTTTTACATGACCGAAACTTCGCAATTTCAAGACTACAAGACAGAAAATTTCTTTGATGAGATGTTTGATCAAAGCGAGTCTTTGAAGGCACGGTTTCACTACGATAAAATTTTCCAACGGTTGGATCGTTTAACTGAGTCTGAAATTGCTGAAAGGAGGCAACAGGCAGATTCATCTTTTCTCGAGCATGGAATTACTTTTACCGTATACGGGGATGATGGGGGAACTGAGAGAATCTTTCCTTTCGATCTAATTCCACGAGTCATTCCTGAGAGTGAATGGAGTGTAGTGGAAGCTGGTTTGAGGCAGAGAATCCTGGCAATCAATTTGTTCCTCAATGATATATACCACGGGCAAAAAATCATTAAGGATGGGATTATTCCAAAAGAAATTGTTCATTCGTCCAAAAATTTCAGGCCTGAGATGGTTGGGTTTTCTCCTCCTCAGGATGTCTATGCTCACATCTGCGGAACCGACCTAATCCGCGATGAGAATGGCTCTTACCTGGTATTGGAAGATAATGCCCGATGCCCTTCCGGTGCATCTTACCTTCTTGAAAATCGGGAGATTATGAAACGGGCATTTCCTCAAACCTTTAGCGGAATGTCAGTTCGCCCGGTCGAGGCATATCCTGATTTACTTCTCCGAACCTTGGAGTATTTATCACCAAGGAAGTCCCAAAAGCCGGTTTGTGTCTTACTTACCCCAGGGGTGTACAACAGTGCATATTTTGAGCATACTTTTCTTGCCCGACAGATGGGGATTGAAATTGTGGAAGGTAAAGACCTCATTGCAATCGATTCTCATATCTACATGCGCACCACGCAGGGTTTGGTTCAGGTGGATGTTATTTATCGTAGATTGGATGATGACTTTTTGGATCCAGCGGTTTTTCGAGAGGAGTCCATGCTCGGAGTATCTGGATTGATGGATGCCTATCTCAAAGGAAATGTTGCTCTAGCGAATGCGGTAGGTACTGGGGTTGCGGATGATAAAGTGACCTATGCCTATGTGCCTGAGATGATTAAATATTATCTGGATCAGGACGCGATTCTTCCCAATGTGCCAACTTATTTATGCTGGCGTGACTCAGATCGTGAATATGTACTGAATCATTTAGAACATCTTGTAGTCAAAGCCGCCAATGAATCGGGTGGGTATGGGATGCTCATTGGAAACCGTTCCACGGCCAAAGAGCGGGAAGAGTTTGCGAATCTGATTCAGTCTAATCCCAGGGAGTATATCGCCCAACCCATCATTTCGCTTTCTCGACACCCTACCTTTTGTGAAGATGGAATCGAGGGAAGGCATGTGGATTTAAGGCCATTTATTTTGTACGGGGAAGACATTGAAATTGTACCTGGCGGGCTTACTCGGGTTGCCCTTAAAAAAGGATCTTTGGTGGTAAATTCATCTCAGGGTGGGGGGAGTAAGGATACCTGGGTATTGCGGGAATTTTAAAGATGCTTTCTCGGGTAGCAGATAATTTATACTGGATGAGCCGTTATATCGAACGGGCTGAGGGTATGGCCCGAATGATTCAGGTACACCAAAGCCAAGCCTTGGAATATGTTCAGAATGAACAACAACTCAAAGAATTTTGGAGTCCGGTGCTTCAGTCTATTTGTGCTGAGTCGGTTCAAGGGGACGGTCATGACATCAAAAAGCTTGGCCACGCCCTGATCTTTTCGGAAACCTATGCTAATTCCATTTTCTCGTGTATCTCTTTTGCGAGGGAAAATGCCCGGATGGTCAGAGATCAATTATCTGAGGAACTTTGGCTGGAATTAAATAATATGTATCTCTCCTTCCGCGACCAAGACGCAGAAGCCCTTTATGCACAGGGATCGGATCATCTTTTGGACAAGGTTACTCGGTTCTCATTGGTGTTTCAGGGGCTTGCCGATGCGACGATTCCCCATGGAGAGGGATGGAGCTTTTTAACCTTAGGAAAATATTTGGAAAGAGCGGATCAAACCAGCCGTATGCTCGACACTTTAAACCTTAGAAGCAAAGAATCGACCCGGGCAGATTTGATGTCCGTCCTAAGTTGTTGCATTGCACTATCTGCGTTCAGGCAGCAATTTCGGGGAAACTTGTCGCTGCCCAATGTTGCGAACTTTCTCTTATTCTCAGAGGACTTTCCAAGATCGATTCGGTTTTGCATCCGATCAATTGACCATATTTTGCATTCCATTTCCGGTGTGCCTACAGGTACTTTTTCCAATGAGGCGGAAAGATTAACCGGAAGCACATTGGCGATGGTAAACTTTACAGACTGGAACCAAGTGAAGGCAAAAGGATTGCATGAAACCCTGGATGAGCTTCAGAGCACCCTTATCGAAATCGGACAATATGTGTTCGAAACCTATGTGCTCCTTCCATCTGAAATTAAAAGCCTGGGCGAACGGAGTTCTGCCCAATTTATCCAAGCTCAGCAACAGCAGTGAGCCCAGGTCGGGTTTCCATTCTTGGAAAAGGGTGATTTAAAAATCTGTTTATGAGATTCTATTTATTTCATCGTACGAGCTACCGCTATCCATCTTTGGTGACTCAGAGTTACAATGAATTACGGCTGCATCCATTATCCAACGACTGGCAAAAGTGTACTTCCTCCACCATATCCATTCTTCCGATTTGCAAACCGAGGAGTTACCTCGATTTAAATGGAAATATTGTTCACTACTTTGAATTACCAGAAGAACACCAAAAGTTAGTCATCGAGGCTCGTTCGATTGTGGAAACCACTTCGCGTGTGGATTTCCAAAATTTCCCCTATGGGGTCAAGCTTTCGAACCTTGCAAAAATGGAAGGCGTCCCTGAATACAGAGATTACTTACAAACTTCAACCTATGTTGAAATTAATCCAACGGTGTGGAGAATGGGGGTCGATTTACAGGCAGGTTCGAACGATGTGTTTCAAACCGCTTACCAGGTGATGGAATTTATTTACCAAAATTTTGAGTACTGTAAGTCCACGACGACGGTTGATACGCATGCCAATGAAGTCCTGGAAATACGCAGGGGTGTATGTCAGGACTTTGCCCATGCTGCCTTAGCTTTATGCAGGTGCTTGGGTATCCCTGCTCGTTATGTCAGCGGTTACTTTTTTGATTCCACGAGGGATCGCAGGATGCGTGGAGCCGAGGCGTCTCATGCCTGGATTGAAGTCATGGTAAATGGTCATGGTTGGTACGGATTAGACCCCACAAATAACCGGGTTGTGGATGATACCTATGTGATCCTCGGTACGGGTCGAGATTACAGGGATGTGGCTCCGGTAACCGGATCCTATTACGGCCCCCGGCCCAGTGAGTTCAATGTATCGGTAAGAGTTAAAAAGTACGATGATTAAAAAGTCAGGTTCAAGGACCTGTTTGCCCGTGGAATTGCATCAATAAGGGTGCGCGTGTAACTCTCTTTGGGGTTGTCGTATATCTGTTCTGCAGGTCCATTTTCAAGAATCCGACCCTTTTGCATTACGGCAATGTGGTCGGACATAAATTTTACCACACTCAGATCATGAGAGATAAACAGGTAAGTAAGTCCCCTGGCAGACTGAAGGGATTTTAACAGATTTAATACCTGTGCTTGAACCGATACATCCATCGCACTCACACATTCATCACAGACAATAAATTCAGGCTCGGTCGTCAGGGCACGGGCTACGCAAATGCGCTGTCTTTGACCACCCGAAAATTCATGAGGGTAGCGATGCAAATGTTCTTCGCCCAGCCCCACCTCATGGAGGAGGGCAATCGCCTTTTCCAGACGATCGTTCATGGAGGTGCCAATCTGATGAACGATCATGGGTTCTATCAAAGTTTGCTCCACAGTTAAACGGGGGTTTAGGGATGCGTAGGGATCCTGAAAAATAATTTGCATGGATTTACGCAAGGAATTCCTTTTCGCAAAACTGTGAGGACCAACGATTCTTCCCCGATATAGAATGTCCCCTCCGGTGGGTTTTATCAGGTGTAAAATACTCCGCCCCAGAGTGGTTTTACCTGATCCAGATTCACCGACTAGCCCCAGGGTTTTCCCTTGTTCGATGGATAAGTCGACATGATCCACAGCGACAAACGGGCCCTCATCTGTATGAAATTTCACCACTAATTTTTTGGTCTCAAGAAGAGGACGGGAATGATCTATGTTTTTCTTTTGAATTGGATGGACAGGAGAATAAGACGGGGTCCGCTCTGAATCCCCGGTGAAATCTTCCACGGTGGGTAGGTGATCCTTGGGGCTTTCCAGGGTGGGTCGACAGGCAATCAAAGCCTTAACATATGGATGCTGTGGGTTGCGGAAAATAGACCGGGTCTCATTTTCTTCCACAACCTTCCCTCGGTACATCACCACCACCCGATCTGCCAGTTCTGCTACCAAGCCCAAATCATGACTGACAAAAAGCACGCTTACCTGCAGGTCTGCACAAAGATCCCTCAGGATTTTAAGGACCTTTGCCTGGACAGTCACATCCAAAGCCGTGGTGGGTTCATCTGCGAGTAAGAGATTAGGCTCGGTGATTAACGCCATAGCAATCATTGCTCTTTGACGCATTCCTCCGGAAAATTCGTGGGGATAGGAACGGGGGTGTTTCAGCACATGGGAAACCCCCACTTTCTGGAGGATTTCCTGAGCTCTGACTTTCGCGTCATCCCAGCCGCAAATTTTGTGAATTACCAGAGGCTCAGCAACCTGCTCGAGGACAGGAAGGTAGGGGTTCAGGGAGCTCATCGGATCCTGGAAAATCATCGATATCTCTTTACCTCGTATCTTTTGCAAGGAGCTTTCCGTTTCGGAAAGTAAATTCTTTCCGGACCAATCGATCTTTCCTGCTCCAAATTGAGCAGGAGGAGAGGGCAGAAGTTGAAGGATTGAATTACAGGTTACAGATTTTCCTGAGCCTGATTCTCCAACTAACCCAACAATTTCACCTGGCTTGATCGAAAGATTTATACCATCCACGGCTCGGACGAATCCTTCCCGGGTGGGAAACCCTACATGCAAGTTCTCAATGGAGAGGTCGCTCATAAATCAATTTTTGGAATGTTTGGGATCAAGGGCATCCCTTAATCCATCGCCAAGAAAATTAAGTGCAAAAAGGGTGAGGCAAAAGAAAGATCCCGGAAAGAGAAGGAGCCAGGGAGCTGCATCCATCTTTTCCGCACCTTCCTGAATTAGGCTACCCCATGAGCTCATCGGTGCCTGCACCCCGAGCCCCAAAAAACTAAGGGCTGCTTCGAGCAACATCACTGCAGGTACGGTAAGGGTTGCATAAATAATAATCGGGCCAAGTAAGTTGGGCAGGAGGTGATGGAGGAGAATGCGCAAATGGGAATAGCCCAGTGCCCGGGCCGCTTCAATGAACTCAGCTTTTTTCAAGGATAAGGTTTGAGCCCGGGTGATTCGAGCCATGGTCAGCCACTCAACCGCCCCAATGGCGAGAAACAACAGGAGAAAATTTCGACCAAACAGGACCATCAATAAGATCACAAAAATGATAAAGGGAAGGGAGTACAAAACATCCACAAAACGCATCATCCAAGCATCCAAACGTCCGCCTACATATCCCGAGACCATACCATAAGATACTCCAATAACCAAGGAGACGAGGGTTGCGAGCAAGCCGACCAGTAAGGAGATTCGACCTCCATAAGTGGTGCGTGCAAATAAATCGCGCCCCAGATTGTCGGTGCCGAAGGGATGAGCTAAGCTAGGGGCCTGAAAAACCTCATCCAAGTTTTGTTGATCAAAAGAATGGGAGGCAAGCATGGGCCCGAAAATGCAGAGAATGGAGATCAGCAAAAGTAAGACCAGACTGGCCATCGCCATTTTGTTGGCTAGAAGTCGGTGCCATGCATCTTTAGCTAAGGATGAGGATTCCGGTGTGCTCATTTGCTTTGCCTGGATTTTGGATCCATCCATGCCTGAACAAGATCCACAAACAGATTAAGGAAAATAATCAGAGTCGCATAGAATAGAACGGTTCCGAGAACCATGGTGTAGTCTCGGTTGAATGCGGCAGTTACAAAGAACTTACCCAGCCCTGGAATAAAAAAAATGCTCTCAATCACGAAGGAACCAGTAATTAAACCGGCAAAGGCTGGTCCCAAAAATGTCAATACAGGCAAAAGGCCTCCCCGGGCGGCATGTTTAGTAAGAATACGCCAGGGTGTGGCCCCCTTGGCTTTTGCAGTTTTGATGTATTCCTGCTGTAAGGTCTCGAGCATACCAGCCCGGGTGAGCCGTGCAATATAAGCTGCGTAAAACAACCCCAGAGTAAGAGAGGGTAAAAACCAATCAGATGGGCCGTACCAACCAAGAGGAGGGAAGAGACCCAGTTGAGTAGAAAGAACATAAATCAGAAAGGGACCCAAAACAAATGTGGGCAGACAAATGCCAGCCATGGTTAAGCTCATCGGCAAGTAATCCAGCCAGGTATTCCGCTTCAATGCAGCCACCATGCCCACTGGAATGCCTAAGAGTAAGGCGATCAGGAGTGAAAAGGCTCCAAGTGTAAGTGAGACTGGAAAGGCCGTGACAATTAATTCCGATACATCCCATTCAGGGTATTTGAAGGATGGCCCAAGGTCGCCCTGTAGCAAATTCTTAAGATACAAAAGGTATTGATCAAAAAGGGGGCGATCCAAACCAAAATGGCTCTCCAGTTTGATCTTAATTTCCTCTGGGATAGCTTTCTCTGAATCGAACGGACCTCCGGGGGCAAATCGAGTCATAAAGAAAGTTACCGTAGCAATGACCCAAAGAGTCGGTATGGCTTGAAGGACTCGGGAAAAAATGAGTTTGGTCACGGGGTTTCCTCCTCGCTCAAATAGACATATTTGTATGGGTGATGATCCAGTAAGGTGGGGTGCCATCCTTGCACAGTTGGGTGACGCAGGGTAAGGTGGACATAAAAATAAAGAGGTAAAATGGGAACCTCTTTGGCCAATAGGTCTTCGCAGTCTTGAAAGGATTGCCATCTTTGCTCTTCCTGTCCGCTTTTTTGGGCATTTTGTAAAGCCTGGTCGTAGAGGGGGTTTTCCCAACCAGTCATATTTAAGGATTCTCCAGAGCGCCACATATGAAGAAAAGTATTCGGGTCCACATAATCTCCAATCCAGCCCGCCCGGGCCAAAGTGAAATCACCCTTGGATACGGTGGAAAGAAAGACTTTCCATTCCATATTAAGTAACTGAATTTCGATTCCCAGCACATCCTTCCACATCCCGTGCAGTGCCTCGGCCACTTTTTTATGACCTTCCGAAGTATTGTAAGTCAGTTCGATGGGTGGGAGCTTACCCAAGCCTTTATCCTTGAGGTAGGATTGGAGGAGGGCCTGTGCCTTTGTTGGATCATAGTGAAAGCTCGATTTTGGGTAAAAACCTCCTGTTCCAGGAGGAGTAAAACTGGTTGCGGGTGCCTGACCACCTTTAAGTACTTTATCGACCAGTTTTTGACGATCGATGGCAAGGGAGAAGGCCTGACGGACGCGCAAGTCATCGAAGGGAGGAGATTTGAGGTTAAAGCGGTAAAAATAAGTGCCCAGATAAGGTTCAAAATGAAGGTCCTGCGGATATTTTTGCTTAAGAAAATCAATCCGGTCTGCGGATACACTTTGGGTCAAATGAAGAAAGCCGGTTCGGTAAGCACGCTCTTCTGTGTAAACGGCTTCGATCGGGTAGAAACGAATTCCGTTGAGACGGACTGTTTTTTGATCCCAGTAGTGTGGGTTTTTTGTGACTTCGATGACCGAATTGATTTGATGATTGAAGAGAGTGAAGGGGCCATTTCCGACAAAATTCCCAGATTTCGTCCAGGAAGTACCCATCTTTTCGAAAGCACCAAATTTTTCGATGGTGGGTGGATGAACCGGGAACCAAGAGTAATGATTGAGTAATTGGAGAAAATAAGGAACCGGATTTTCCAGTGTCAATTGAAGGGTGTATGGATCAATCGATTCAGCACCCACTTGTGCGTCCTCCCACGATGTAAGGCCCTCGTGGTAGAGGGAGGCGTTTTTCAAAGGGTAAAGCATCGAAGCGTACTTGGCTCCAAAGTTTGGATTGAGAATGCGCCGGAACGAATAGATAAAGTCACCGGCGGTCACTGGATCACCATTACTCCATTGACCCTCCTCTCGAAGTTTAAATGTATAGATTAGCCCATCGTCGGAAATAGACCAGGATTCAGCCACGCCTGGTCTTGGCTGAAGGGTCTCGGGATCTTCTGACACAAGCCCTTCCAGAAGAGCCGTTAAAACATTGTGTGCCGCTACACTGGTAGCTAAATGAGGGTCTAAGTGTTGGGGTTCAGCACCCAATCCGAAATGAAGAACCTGATCTTTCAGGGCAGTCTCTACATTTGTAGGTTGAGAACAGCTCATTAACCCGAGCAACCAACCAATAAAAAAAATTGGGTAAGTATGGCTGAACCAACCTGGGTGTGTTTTGGTAAGATCCATCTGTAAAAGATTGAGAATAGGAAATAGGGTCGAAAGTATGGCAAGCAAAAGGATCGAGAAAAGAAAGAATGGGTAAGAAATTTCTCTCAAACTCTTTCCTTATTTTTAGGTAAACCATTTGTATGGACTGCCCTGAATTGAATTATCAGAAAAGGCTTGCGAGTGCCATGCCGTCTCTCTTTTATCCCAATATTACCCTAACTCACTTGATATATCCTATGTTCAAGCACCTGCTCCCTTGCATTTTATTCTTAACTCTTCTTAACCAGCATTTCTACGGGCAGAATCCGGCTGATATGCCGATGAGGCAGGTAATGAGCGAGGCCCAGGAACTTATTGGTGCTGGGGATTACGCTTCTGCAGCCCCCTATTTGGACCAATTGGAAATTCGGTTTGCTGGAGAGGGAAATCCAGAGGTGGAAAAGATTCTGGAGCAATTTGGTTTTGTGCGCGGGGTAGGGTACCTCCAAAATTTTGGTAAAACGGGGGATATGGCCAATATGCAAAAAGCAGCCGATGCCTTTGCTAAATTCGTCGAGAAATATCCAGAAAACGAAAATGCGGTCTCGGCAATGCAGCAAAGAACCACTTGTCTTCGTGCCTTGCAAAAATGGGACGAGGCTGCAGATGTGATTGAGGAATTGTTGGATGAAAACAAACCCTTCAAGAAGAAGATTCTCAAGCGAAGTGAGCTCATGAATCTCTACTACGGAAGAGCACAGTGTTATCACATCAAGCAAAACTGGAGGATGGGCGAAAAGGCCTTCGCCGAACTTCTCAAGTTTGCCGATCTTGCCAAAGACGAAGATCGGGCAGCCTATGCAGTTTCCTGCATGGTGGAAATGTTCGTTCAAGAGAAAAGAGTCGATGAGATCTTTCCTTTGTTGCCCAGGTTATCTGGAGACACTCCTGCCCGTTTTGATCTCCGTCTAAATGTCAACCTCATGCAAGGAGCTGAGATACTCAAAGAGAAGGACCGTCATGTGGAAGCCTCGTTGCTCTTTGCCCTTACTATGACCACGGAAGAGATTGTCACCTTCTACACTGCAAGAGAACAACAGCTCTCTTATGATATCGAACAGATCCAAACCTTTATTGATGGCCAAGGTAGACGGCTTCCTCCTCAACGGGTGACCTCACTCAAGAACAGAATCAATGATTTGGCTATGAAAGCCACCAGTGCCCGGAGTCACCTCAAATTAGCAAAAGACACACCCTCCTTTACCACCGTTTTGAGGTGGAGAAAGGCGGATAACTTTCAGGCATGTAAACGGGAATGGGAATCCTTCTGGGCCTTTTACTGGTTGTACAAGGATTTTCCAAAACATGAAATGGTTGAAAACTTTATCTATGCCGCTTTTGCTTCCGCCAACACGGTAAAGCATCGTGAAAAATCCATCGAGCTTGGCGAAGAGTACTTGGCCAATAAGGAGCTGATCAAATTTAGACCGGATGTAACTTTTATTATGGCCAACGCTTACAGGCAGGAAGCGGTTACCCAAATGAAGGTCGTGGAGGAATTGCAATCCTCCCTTGCCACAGTTGATAAAGAAAAAGCGGCGGCAGCCAAAGCAAAAGCGGATGAGTATCAGGCTCGTTTTTTCGAGCTGTGTGATGACTTTCTTGAAGTCATGCCTGAGCATAAATACTCCAGAGAGTTTATCGGTATGATGGGTGCAGAGTTCTTCAAGCGTCAGGAGTTTGACAAGTTATTAAGGAAGTTTGCTGGGTTTGAGAATGGATCGTTCAATCCATCCGCTGGCTATGCCAATAAAAAGCAACTGCAGGGAACGGAAGCAATGGGACGCATTAATTACATGAGCGGATTGGCTTTCCTTGCCAGCGGAAACTACGATGCTGCAAAACCTTTTCTGGGTGCAGTCGTTGGAGTAAGTATCGATGGTTTGCCCTTAGATGAAGCAGCCATTTCTGAGAATTGATTATGAATATTTTCCCACATTCTAAAGATTTTTCGAAGGTTATGATGTTTCCCTCATGTCTATTACTTGTTTTTGCTTCCATTCTTTTATCAGGTTGTGGAGGGGATGAGTCTGCACCGGCTGAAGAAACTTCTTCCGGGCAAGATTCCGTAGCTGTCGCCAATGATCAAGCTGAAGAAAAGCTTGAAGATTCACTCGAGCCTCAAATCCTGGAACCGGAAGAAGAAACCGAACCGGTCGAAGCCCCAAATCCCAACGGAGTATTTCTTCCTATGTATGAGGAACAGGGGGGAAAGATGGAAGTGGTTAAGCTAAATAACCACCCGGTCTACTCCAATGGAAAAGGCTATTTCCTTTGGACCAATGGATCCCTTTGGAAAATTACTACCAAGGCAGGCTCGGGAAGAACCATTGCTTCTGGGGGCGAAGAGATTGTTGGCTCCTGGCCACAAGGGGTAAGTGCCCGTTTTTCTCCAGACGAGGAATATGCCAAGCAGGCGATGTTTCGATTGGCGGTTTCATTTCAAGGCTCTCAGGATAACGAAAACGCAATCCGGCTATTTCAGCAGTTCGTCACCCTTTTTCCTGAAGATAAGTTAGTTGCTGAAGTTTACCTGAGTATGGGTGACCTTGCGACCAGTGGACTCGGGCCTGATGTCCAGCCGAGTATGAAACAAATTCGTCAAGCTCGAACCAGTTATTCGATGGTTCGGGAAAAAACACAGGAAATAGGGTTAATATCTGATGCGACCGCCAACGAAAGCGGGTTGCTTGAGCGAGTCGGTGAAAATCCTGAAGGCTTGGTGAATCATTTTCTCACTTTTGATAAAGACTCTGATAAATGCGTAGGTAAAAGTGAGTTTGGTACACTTCAAAATGATTTAGGCGATTCCTTTCCCATTGTCTTTGAGAGTCATGACATGAATGGGGACGGAAAACTCCAGTTTGAAGAGCTTTATGATGCTGCATCAACTGCGTGTTATAAATCCTTGGAGCTTCTTTACACCAATTACATGCAAAGCTTTGGATCCCAACAAGGTGCTCAAGTCGCTAAAGCCACGGAGAAAATTGGATTTGCCAAGGAAAAGCTCGGGCAACCCTCTGCCATGTTACAACTTTATTTCGAAGATATTCGAAAATTTGGAAACAATCCCAACAACCTTGGTGTAGATGACATTCTCAAGAAATACTGTGAGAAATACCAATATTATGAGGACCGTTTTAGACAGACCTTAGAAATTCTTGAAAAACTACAAAACCCATCCGAGGCAGTTTCTTTCTCTTTTACCGATCGAAAGGGCATTGAGCAGCAAGTCTCAGGTACGATCGAAGAGATCATCCTGGATCGCAGCAAAAGCCTCACCTATCTATCTTCTCAATACAAAGACATGGATCCTAAAATCTATGAGGAAATTGTTAAATTTAGAGGAGGGGTTTTCAATAACCCAGACCACATCGAAAAATTTAAGGGCTATCTTAAAAAATATCAGAATTTACAGGCCGGTTTCCCCAAGGAATTATCACCATCTAAGGCATTTGCTTCCATGCTTCAGGAAGCTGAATCCGGGAACCAAAAAACCCTCGAATTACGAATGCGGGCAAACTTAGATCGAATTGGTTCGAGGATTGGTTCTGGGTACAACCCTCAAACCAATGAGTTTCCGGCAGCAAGCCCCAGTGTGCTTGTTTGGATGGGGGAGAAAATGCTGAATCAAAACTCCCTCAATGATGCGTTAGCTGCTATGGAACGATTAACTCAGGTATTTCCCAATGCAGAAGGAGAATTGCTTTTCTCTGCAAATTATATCGTGGGTCAGGTTCACGATAAAAACCGTGACTTCTCTGAAGCTGCCAGTAGCTACGATGCGGCAATTACCAACGCTCCATGGCATGCTAAAGCCAATGAGGCTAGAGTACGAAAAGGGTATGCTCTTTATGAAATTGCTAAATCAGATAAGGATAACGAGAAATTTATACTTGCACAGGCAACCTTTGGTGAGGCCCGCGATAGCGATGAAAGTTCGATGGAATTGAAAGGGGAGTGTTCCTTCATGATGGGCGAGTGCCTTAAAGAAATCCGAGATTATACCGGTGCTTCCAGGCATTTTGATGACACGACCTCGAGGTATGCATCATCTGGGAAGTGGGCAGAGAAAGCCTTTGATCAAGCGATTTACTGCTACGAGAAAATTGGCAGACCCGAACAAATTGATCGTCTTGAAAAACGCCGGGACGACTGGCTGAGGAGGTACCAATGAGACAACCTTTATATTTTTTCTTTAAGTGGATTCTTTTGGCATCCACTCTTCTCGCCCCCCTTGCGGGATTCTCTCAGGATTATTTCAAGGAGTATGCAGGGAAGATACCTGTAAAGGTACATTACCTGAAATCAGCGGCTGCTAAGCCAATGAATCTTCTGGGCATCGATGCAGCCCGCGGAATTGTTTATGCCGAGATGGAGGGGGCTGGCCGTCTCGAATTAGAACTGCGACAACTGCAAAGACAGAATATCGAAAAGTTTGAATTTGAGTGGTCGAGAAATGGTAGAACCTACCTCAATTATCTGGCCAATGAACAGTACGATCCCCGAGTGCTTACAGCTCTGCGGCCAGAAGTTTATAAGGTCATGCTCTTTTTGGATATGCCCTTTCAATACCTTGCGATCCATGACGACTGCCTGACTTACATCAAAGGCTTGCTTGGGATGGAGCAATACAACGAGGCCTTCTACATCCTTTCCCGCCTCAACTTGGCTCGATTGGATGAATATGGATACCGAGATTTTTCGGAAGCTGCACTTGAATTGTGCGGTAAGATGATTGCTTCCAATCCGGATACAGGAAAAGCATCCCTGGCTCTTCTGAAAAGGATCTCCATACGGGATAACAGCGGGGATCATGCTTCCTACCTCAGGCTTGCAGACTCTTTACGAACCCAGGGTCTTTACACGGAGGCAATTGGAGAATATGCCCGCCTCGGCCCGATTGTGGCCAAAGACCCCAATAGTCCATTTAACCAAATTTTGGAAATCTGGCCTGTATATTGTTATGTTAAATTATACGAAATCTATGCCCCAGCTGCTGCAAAAGATAAAAGGTATGCATCGGCTGCCTCCCAGATGTTTAATTCTGCGGTGCAGGGGCTCAAGAAGCTCGACGAGAACCCACCGGCACGTAACACCAACGAGTATTCCCTCTACAAACTATTACGATCATTAATCCGCGTACAGTATGCCAGGCAGTATGAGGCGAGAGGAGACGAGTTCCGGGCATCCGAATACTACCGTCAGTCAGTACTTGAGGTAACCGAGGGCATTGTAAGTGCCCGCATCGGATTGGATTGGCTTCCTGAATCATTGCTCATGGCAGGAGATGCCTATGAAAAGCTTGATCTGCAGGAAGCTGCCAAAAATGTTTACAATCAGGTAAAAGTTTTCTTTCCCAAAACGAAATGGGAAAAGATGAGCCTGGAACGACTAGCCAAGCTTCCCCAAACCTGATCCATAAATCCTCGTTGACCTACCTGCAAATTCTTACTTTTGTAATCACTTAAACGCAAAGCACAGCTCTATGAAAATTCGTTCCTTACGCACACTAGCCTATTTAACCCTAGCTTACGCCACTCTGTCCCCAAGTATGTTTGTTAACCAAGCGATGGCTCAAAGTAGTAATCTCTTTGTGGAAGCCTGGAATAATTTGGGTGCCACCTTCTTCATTGTTTTCTTATTGCTGATTATTGCAGGGATTACGCTGATTATCTTCAATTCCATTGCGGTCCGTAGAAAAGCCTTCATTAAAGATGACGTGATCAACCCAATTATGGACGCAGTGAAAAAACTTGATATTGAGGGAGCTAAAACACTTTGTGATCAATACAAACTACCCGTGACATCGATTCTTAAGGGTGGGCTCGAAAGAATTCAGGACGACGAGTTAGATATTGAAGCGATCGAGAAGGGACTTGATGAGAACTCAGCCCTGCATATGTCCAAACCTTTTACTTGGATCAACATGCTCAATACTGTGGGCTCCATTGCTCCCATGATCGGTCTGTTGGGTACGGTGGTTGGTATGATTGGAGCCTTTGCCGTTCTCACCAGTGCGGGTATGGGAGGGGAAGCCAGTAAGCAAATGGCGGGTAATATTGGTAGTGCTCTTTGGACGACCGCAGCCGGCCTGGTGGTCGCGATCCCCTGTCTGGTATCTTACTTTCTCTTCAAAACAAAATTTGGAAATATAGCCGCAGAAGTAAATCAGGTTACGGGAGAAATGGTCTTTACCTTAGTCCGTGCAGCTCGTGGAGGATTCGATTCCGAAGCTGGAGCGGAAGAAGTCTACGACGAATCTGCATACGAAGAAGAAGTAGAATAGATTGTTTGTTCTATTTTTTAATTTCCTGCTTTCCATCTAGAATATGGCAAAGTTCGAGGTACCGGACTCTAACGATTCACCGGACTTAACTCCGATGATTGATGTGGTTTTCCTGTTGATCGTATTTTTCATGGTCGTTGCCCAGCAGGTATCTGAGCAATATGTTGAATTGTCTGATCCAAAGCTTGGTGTTGCATCTAATGCCAAGGTTCCTGAATCTCCTCCCAACCGAACAATTATTTCTGTGGATGATGATCCTTCCATGGGGCAAATGATTTACTGGGGAGAACAGCCCATTGATATGTCCCAAATATCTGTTGCGGTTGCGAGGAATCCAAGCTGGAAAGTTTTCTTGCGGTACCATGTGGATATCCCTGCATCGGTTCTTAATGATGTGCATGAGCAGGTTTTAATGGGTGGGCAGTCTAATGTGGTATTTGCCGCATTCAAAGCGGCAGAGTAGTTCGGATGGATACATTCAAAAAGATATTAGATGATGTCGATGAGGTAGACCTTACCCCGATGATTGATGTCACATTCCTTTTGCTGATTTACTTCATGGTTACCACCATGATTAAACAGCCAGAAGCTGAATTATCTGCTATCCTTCCAGGCCAAGCAGCACCAAGCAGTAGTTACAATAAGCCTAAGCCTGAGTCTCACATTGAAATCGATCCGGATGGATCTGTTCGTGTCGATGGAAATTACATGGGCAACGCTTTAGAAAACTTGGAACTGCCTGATGTAAAACAATATTTATTGGGTGAAAAAAGTAAGCACGGTGAAGATTTTGTGGTACATATATGGACGGATCCACTTGCAAATTGGCAGGCACCCCTTTCTGCTTTAAATGCTTGTGGAGCAGCCAAAATAAAAAGTGTCTCTCCTAACATGAGACGCAAATAAGCCTGCTTCTTAATGATTGTCAGTAAATTCCTGCATACCCGCATGCGGGTCAATGATCTCGAACGCACTCTGGAATTTTATCAGCGTGTTTTTGGTTTGGAAGTCACACGTAGGCACGAGTCCCCAAGAGGTTCCAAGCTAGCTTTTCTGGCTGTACCTAACAGCGACGAAGAAATTGAAATCACATATTTTCCAGGCTCCGGTCCGGTCAAGGTCCAGGAAGATTTGATGCATTTGGCTTTCGAGGTTGAAAGTATGAAGGCGTTTCAGGAACATCTCGATCAAATAGGAGTACCTCTCAGTGATGGACCTACCCAAAGCTCATCGGGCTCTGTCTTTGCCTTTGTGGATGCTCCGGAGGGGTACGAGATTGAGGTGATCGAGCGACCAAAAAAGTGAACCTAGGCATATTTGCCAATCCATCCTAGTTTCTCCCATGCGGGCGGTCCTCAACCTTTTCTTTGTCTTTGCATTTTTAACCAGCTTTTCAATTTTTGCAGAAAACGAAGGCGTTAGCAGGAAGAACGAAAAAATTCTTTTTGATGGCTCAAGTTTAGATCATTGGGCCGTTACCGATTACGCTGGTCATGGGGAAGTTTCATTGGATGGAAATGGCAGTGTTGTCCTTGAATTTGGAATTGCTCTAACCGGAATCCATTGGATCGGGGAGAAAGTGCCCCGTTGTAATTATGAGATTAGTTGGAGTGCGAAAAAAGTGTCAGGCACCGATTTTTTTGGCTCCCTTACTTTTCCTTACCTCAATGAACACGCCACTTTGGTTCTCGGTGGCTGGGGTGGAGCACTAGTTGGCATTTCTTGCCTTGATGGATTTGATGCGTCTGAAAATCAAACGGCTACCGCTCACTTGTTTAATACCAATCAGTGGTATCGATGTGTTTTACGAGTTACAGAGGCTCACTTTAAATTTTGGGTAGACCAAGAAAAATTGATCGATTGCGACATACAAGGAAGAACGATATCGATGAGAACGGGAGAGATCGAGTTGTCTAAGCCCTTAGGATTTTCCACTTTTGATACCACTGGCTTAATCAAGGATGTTCGATTATCGAGCTTGGTTCCTTAAGAATCGTTTTGGTTGATTTCTCTTAATCGTAATTGGCCACAGGCTGCGTCGATATCATGTCCCTTTTCCATGCGTAGGGTTACCCGTGGAGGGTTTGCATCCTTTACTCGGTTGTAAAACGATTTAATCCGATCGAGGGGAGGCCTTTTCCAGCTTAACCCATCAACGCGGTTGTAGGGGATGAGATTAATCTTGGCATGTAAGCGGTTGGCATGAGCGGCCAAAAGGTCCGCTTGCTTGAGGTCGTCGTTTACGCCATCGATTAAGATATATTCGAGAGTGATCATCTTCTTGCGTTCCTCAATAAACTGCTCGCAGGCACGAAGAAGCTCATCCAAGGGGAAACGCTCATTGATAGGCATGATTTTTTGACGGGTTTCATCATCTCCACCGTGCAGGGAGATCGCCAGTCTTATTTGGGCCGGATATTTTGCGAGTTCTAAAATTTTTGGAGCTAACCCGCTCGTTGAAAGGGTTAAATGCCGGGCACCAATACCGAGCCCCTTGGGGGAAAGGATTTGGTCCAGGGCAGGAAGGAGGGCGGGTAAGTTGGCCAGTGGTTCTCCCATCCCCATAAAGACTAGGTTATCAATCCTTCGGTTTGCTTCGTTTCTTGCCATCAGGATTTGACCAACGATTTCACCTGTAGTTAAGTTGCGTTTGAGGCCATCCAGTCCACTGGCACAAAATTTACAACCAATGGCACACCCTACCTGAGTGGATACACACAGGGTCAAGCGCGAAGACCGGACTCCCTTGGTCCCTTCTGTAGCTGGGATTAATACGCTTTCGATTAATTGATTGTCCCGAAGTTTCCAAAGAAGTTTTCGGGTGGTGTCGGACGATCCCTGGGTCCGTAAAAGTTGCATGGGTACTAAGTCAAAATTTTGTGAGATTTCTTCCCTGAGGGACTGGGGCAGATTCGTCATCTTGGACCAATCTAAACATCCATGTTCGAAGACCCATTTTCTTACCTGTTCCAGGCGGTAGGAAGGTACTTTGCCCATTTCCCATTGTTCATATGGCTTATCCAAAAGTAAAGGTATCACAATGAACCTATTGCACGAAGGTTGGGAAGATGGCAATCAGCCAAATAGATTCCTGCTTGCCGTTGAGCTAAAATGGGAAAAACATACTTGGAGGCATGACAGAATCTTTAGTAGAAAAAACTTTATTACAGCTTAGCGAGGCTGGTTTAAGGGTAACCAAGCAACGGAAAGCCTTGTTAAGTACATTGGCGGATGCGGATAATCCTCTGTCTGCTGAAGAGACACATGCCCAGCTCGCCAAAGGTACTTGCGATTTGGTTACGGTTTATCGTTCCCTCGAACAATTTGAAAAGATAGGAGTGTTGCAACTAGGGGTGCGTGAAAATGGAACCAAGGTGTATTGCCTATCTCATGGTCATGAACATCACCATCATTTGACCTGTCGTTCCTGTGGGCGGACCGAACGGGTTGATTTGTGTATGGGAGATGAGCTGGAAAAAGTTGGTCGTTCATTCGGTTACACTAAGCTGACTCATGTTATGGAGCTTTTCGGAAATTGTCCGGACTGTGTAAGCCAGGGTAATGAATCTGAACCTACCTGCCTAAAGAAAATTTAGTTTTCTTCAGGTTCTTCCTTGATTGCCCCTGTTTTTTTATAAAATATACATGTTTTTTAAATATTACATGATTTTTCGCATCCTTTTATCTCTGTCCTGCATCTCGATTTGTTCTTCAATTTGGGGTCAAAAAGACGAAAATTTAGAAAAAATTCAATCTGCTTTACAGGGCTTTGAAACATTTAAGAGCCCCAAGATACCAAAACTTCTCGTTTACTCCCATGCCAGTGGGTTTGCCCATAAATCTATACCAACAGGAATTAAGGCCTTACGGGAACTATCAAAAAAAACCAATGCCTTTGCAGTTGAGTTTTCAACATCTGTGGAAGATTTCACCACCAAGAATCTTTCAAACTACGACGGACTTATCTTCAACAATACAACCCGGGTTGAAAAAGCTTTTGTCACCGATGAGCAAAGAGACAGCCTGCTCAACTTTATTAAATCAGGCAAAGGGTTTAGCGGATTCCATGGAGCATCGGATGCGGGTATGCCTAAGTGGCCAGCGTATACGGAGATGATTGGAGGATGCTTTGATGGTCATCCATGGAATGCAGGGGGTACCTGGCCTTTTACTGTGGAAGACCCAGCGCATCCCTTGTGTAAAAACTTTAGCTCTAAGACTTTTCAGTTCTCGGACGAGATTTATCAATACAAAGGATATGACCGGAAAAACTTACGGGTTTTAGTGAGCTTGGATTCCAACCAAAGTGGAATTTCCGGCAAGTCTCCAACGAATGATTACCCGGTTTCATGGGTGAAGTCGTATGGCAAAGGAAGAGTTTTTTACACGAACTTTGGTCATAATAAGGCAACTTGGTGGACTCCCTATTTATTGAAGCATTTCTTACACGGAATCCGCTGGTCGGTCGGAGAAATCGATGGGCCGGTTGCCAGCCTGGAGCTCACTTCAACCAAGTAAAGTTTTCAAATCCTAACACTATAAAAACGAATCATCTATAATGAGTAATACAGAATCAGTAAGTAGAAGAAAGTTCATGGGGTCCGCAGCTCTTGCCGGAGCAGCGGTTTCATTTCCCAATGTGCTTACCGCCGAAAGCAAAGGGAAAGAAGTAATCCGTTTTGCTTTAATTGGTTGTGGAGGCCGGGGTAAGGGAGCCGCAGCACAGGTTATGAATTCCCCTCACAAGACCGAATGCGTAGCTTTAGCGGATGCCTTCATGGATACTGCAAAAGGGGCACAAAACTACCTTAAGCATGTTGGCCATGAGGATAAGCTTAAGCTCACAGATGATACCATATTTGCCGGTCTCGACGCTTATAAAAAAGTCATGGAGATGGATAATGTGGACTTGGTTCTTTTGACCACCTCACCAGGATTCCGTCCGTTGCATTTCGAACATGCGGTAAACAAGGGCAAGCATGTCTTTATGGAAAAGCCCGTGGCCACGGATGGGGCAGGTGTGCGCCGGGTATTAGCTGCCAATGAAGAGGCAAAAAAGAAAAACCTTATGGTTGCCGTAGGATTACAGCGCCACCACGAGGATAATTATATTGAGACTGTTAAACGGATTCAGGATGGTGCCATTGGTGATCTTAATTATGCCCGGGTATTCTGGAATAGTGGGGGCGTTTGGACCAAGAAGAGAACTCCTAGCCAGAACGAGATGGAATACCAGGTGCGCAATTGGTTTTATTTCAACTGGCTCTGTGGCGACCACATTGTGGAGCAACACATCCACAACACCGATATCATCAACTGGATCAAGGGTTCCTATCCGATTAAAGCCAACGGCCATGGAGGTCGGCAAGTTCGGGGTAATCCCGCAAACGATCCCGATTGGAAGGAACATGGAGAAATTTACGACCATCACTTTGTAGAGTTTGAATATGCCGATGGGTTCCGAATGTATAGCCAGTGCCGACACATCAGCAATTGCTGGCAACACGTGTCCGAATATATCTATGGTTCAGAAGGACATAGTTCGGTGGGTGCTCACCACATTTTCCCAAAATCAGGCGATCCATGGCGCTATCCTGGTAAAAGAGTGGGCGGGCATCAGCAGGAGCAACTCAATATGATCGATGCTTTGGCCAAGGGTGAAATTTATAATGAAGGTGAATACGGAGCCAAGAGTACAATGACCAATATACTTGGCCGTTGTGCCACCTACTCGGGCAAGGAGGTTACCTGGGATCAGGCTCTGAACTCCAAGATCGAGTTATGTCCTGGTATTGATTCCCTGACCTGGGAGAGCGAGGCACCGGTTAAACCAAACGCAGCAGGCGGGTATGATGCTCCCGTGCCCGGAAAAACTCGTGTGGTGTAATTCGCACCTTTCCAGTACAGATTAATTTGCGACCCTGAGTTTACTGCTCAGGGTCGCTTTGTTTTGACCCGTTTGGATAATCCTTTACCAAGAATACCTATGATCCTTTCTGATAAAGCAATCCTCGCAGCTATTGATACACGGGATATCGTAATCGAGCCTTATGACCGTTCCTGCCTGGGCACAAATAGTTATGATGTGCATCTATCACCCCATCTGGCTTGTTATGTGGATGATGTGATTGATGCCAAGAAGCATAACCAGGTAAAACACTTCAACATTCCGGAGGAAGGTTATGTTTTACACCCCGGGCAAACTTACCTCGGATCGACCTTAGAATATACCGAGACCCGGAAATTTGTTCCCTTTTTAGAAGGGAAGTCGAGTGTGGGCCGATTGGGGATTGATATCCATGCAACCGCAGGTAAGGGAGATGTCGGATTTTGTAACCACTGGACTCTGGAAATCTCAGTTTCCCAACCGGTTCGTGTTTATGCAAAAATGCCAATCGGGCAGCTCATTTACTTTTTAGTTGAGGGTGAGGTGGAGGTGGAATACTCAAGCAAGTCATCTGCAAAATACAACCAGCGCTCTTCCTTGCCGGTTGAATCAATGATGTGGAAGAATTCATTTTGAGTGAAACAAAATGATGATTTATTGCGTGAGATTTTAGAAGAGCACGCTCACAATTCCATACATGATCAAAAGTTAGAAAGCTTTTCTCACCAGGCTGAATATCAAAGCACCAAGACAGGGAATACCTGTCATATTCAACTAAAGATTCAAGAGGAGTGCTTAGTGAAAATCTCAGCACAGGTTAATGGATCGGCACTAGCTAAAGCATGTGCATCGATTATGTGTTCAGAAATGGAGGGCTTGTCGGTGGGCGATGTCCAAACCCAGTTGGAGCAATTATCTCGATGGACTAAAGATACCCAAGAGGAACCTGTTTGGAAGGGCGACTTGCTGGTTTACCAATCTCTGGTTCATTATCCTGAGAGAATGGATTGTGCGATGCTAGGTTGGAAAGCCCTTGAAAAAGCGATTTCCTCAAATTGAGCCCTACAAATAAATCAGTATCCTCTGCCGTAGCGACTCCATCCTGATTGACCGTAAGATCGCTCCCGGCCAAATCCCCGATGGGAGTAGGCGTTATGAATTTCATACTTCGAATCCGATAGTTCTTTGATGAATCTGCTTTGCATCAGTCGAACAGGGGTTCCTTTTTGATTGGCTAGGGTAGGGTAGAGTAAATAAAGCGAACGTTCTGCCCGGGTTGAGGCGACATAAAAAAGTCTTCTTTCTTCTTCCAAATCACTTTCACCATCGATTGCCCGTTTATTCGGAAAAAGACCATCAGCCAATCCGATGATAAAAACATGGGGATATTCTAAGCCTTTGGACTGATGAATGGTCGATAAACGGATACAACTTTCGCCATGCTTAACGACACGGTCTCCAGATTCTGAGCTTAATAAGACCAGCTGAGAAAGCATCTCAGCCAAAGTTTCGTGCTTGGAGGCAAAGTCTACTAAACTTTCCAAATCCTCTTCCCTTCGTGGCCAATTTTCGTAAGTGGCCCGAAGATATAATTGGTACCATCCTCCGATCGCTTCTTCCACAACAACAGAAGGGGATGAGTTTCCGGCAACTTTGTGAATTTCGACCAAGGTTTCACACAAAGACTCCCAATCTTCTTTTGCGTCTTTGGGCACTTTTTGGAGAACCTTTTCATTTCCCAAAGCCTCGCACACGGAAATGGACAGATCCTTAGCCAATCCATTCGCTTGTTTTAATAAACGGATCGCAGTTTTCTCTCCTACTTTAGGCAGAAGGCAGGCAAAGCGAAGAAAAGCCGTATTATCTTTAGGGTTCGCGACAAATCTAAGTTGAGCAACCAAGTCTTTGACATGGGCTTGTTCAAAAAATCTTAATCCACTGGTTATGAGAAAAGGAAGACCGCGACGGGAAAGTTCGACCTGTAGTTCCATCGCATGATAATGAGCACGGTAAAGGATTGCGATCTGGTCATACTCCGCCCCTGAATTGTAGAGCTCTTCGATTTTAGAAATCACAAAATCGGCTTGCTGGTACCCATCCAATGTCGGAATGACTTTGGGCAAGTCTTGGTGGGGTTTCGAGGCCTTGAGTTCTTTGCTGAAGCTCTTTTCGGAGGTGCGGTTTTCGAGTATGCCGTTGGCAAGTTGTAAGATCTCCGGAGAACTCCTGTAATTGGTCTCAATTTTAAAAATCTTAGTCCCTGGATGCCGGTCTGGAAAAGAGAGAATTTGATCTAAATCAGCACCCCGCCAAGTGTAGATACACTGGGCATCATCCCCGACTGCCATAACTTGATGGTTCGAGACCACATGGTCTACGATTCTTGCCTGCAATGAATTAACATCCTGATATTCATCGACCAAAATATGAGAAAATCGATTCTGAAAATACTGCCGAGCTTCTTCGTGCTTCTCTAACAAGGTGAGCCAGAAAACAAGTAAGTCATCATAATCCGTTAAACCTCGGGCAAGTTTTGTTTTGGTATAACCATCCAAAAATTGATCGATTTTGGTGATCAATTCTCGATTGGCAGGATACCTTGCCCGGGCAACTTCCTCAACATCCTTGCCCACATTGCGGGCAAAACTAATTAATCCTTTGATGGGCTTAGCTTTGGGGTTTTCCTTGGCCTTAAAAAAGTCAGGGTCGATTTCACGAATGACCTCATTAAGCAATGCGTCGGAATCCCCATCATCAAGGATTGTGAAACTTCTGGGAAGACCAATAAGGTCACCAAAGAGACGAAGAGCCTGACCGCCCACATGGTGAAAGGTACCACCGAGGAACCGATGGCTTCCAATGCCAGTTAACTCTTCCACCCGTTCAAGCATTTGTTTGGAGGCCTTATTAGTGAAAGTTAATAAAAGAATGGATTCAGGCGGCACACCATTTTCAAGAAGATATGCGACCCTGTATGTTAAGGTTCTGGTCTTTCCTGAACCGGCTCCGGCTAAAACGAGTGCTGGCCCATCAGGGGCGGTAACCGCTCTAAACTGGTCCTCATTTAATTCTTTTTTAAAATCAATTCCTTTTTGCTTAGTGGGTTTGCTCGCTTGAGGAGGGGGGCCAAACAAATCATCCTCTTCATCTTCGTAGTCGTACATCTTACTCTTCCTCAGAACTTTCTTTCTGAATTAATGGGGCGAGGAAATCGCGGTGAACGACTTCTGGGCGATGGCTCCACGGTTGTAGCGAAAGAACCGAATCATTATTCTGCCCAAGTATTTGATCGAGCTCTTGATTGGAAAAGCGACAGATCCCCCGGGCAATGATTTTACCCTTTGGATTTAATATGGAGACAACTTCGGCTCGCCCAAAGCTACCACTCGCCCGAATAACACCGCTTGCCAGAAGGCTGGCACCATTCTCAAGAATGGCCTGACAAGCTCCATGATCAATTTCCAGGGATCCTTTGGGACTGGGGAAAAAGGCCAACCATTTTTTTCTTTGATTAAGCGATAAACCTGCTGGGGCAAAGAAAGTTCCTTCGGCATCTCCTTGAATCACTTTCGGTAAACGACCAGGATTTTCACCACTTCCGATAAATACTGCACATCCAGATTTTGTAGCCACTTTTGCGGCCTCAATTTTTGTAGCCATGCCCCCCACCGCAGTGGCACTTTTTGTGCCTTCAGCCATCTTTTCAATTTCTGGAGTAATCTCGCTGACGAAAGGGATTAAGATTCCTGAATTCGCTGAGGTCATAAGCCCTTTGGCCGTTGTTAAAATAATGAGTAGTTCTGCATGGGACAGGGATGCAAGCAGGGCGGATAAAACATCATTATCTCCAAATTTCAGCTCCTCATCGCTTACGGAGTCGTTTTCATTTACAACCGGAACAACGCCGTGTTGGAGTAAGGTCTCGATTGTTTCCTTTACCTTTTGAGAGCGTGCATGTTGATTAAAATCTTCTCGAGTCAGAAGGATTTGTGCAGCCAACAAGCCATGGTTTCCGAGTGAGGTTTTCCATGCGTGCATTAACTCGCTCTGCCCAATCGAAGCACACGAACGGAGTAAAGACATCTCACTCGGTCTTTGCTCAAGGCCGAGCTTGCCCATGCCTAAACCAACGGCACCGGAACTAACGATGATTACTTCTATGCCTTCTTTTTTGAGGGCATCAATACCAGAACAAATCTGGGAAATCCTTTCGGCACGAATTTCTCCTTTTCCAGCCGATAGTAGGCCGGTGCCCAATTTAATTACAACCCGCTTAATTTCCTGATCCACATCCTCAACCTAGTGCGTGCTAGGAATAACTTTTTAGATTTGGCATGAACTGCCCCTTTGGTTTGTGCCCGAAAAATAAATGGTGCAAATCAAACCTTCCTAAGGTCAGATTCTTTAGAGGATAAAGCCACATTAATTTTCTGGACCATATCGTCCGTCATTTTTTGAACATCTTTCTCAGCTCTTTTAAAGTCGTCTTCAGGAAGGCCATCTTTTTGAAGGGCTTTGAGGGCATCGAGGCCATCTTTTCGGGAAGCACGCACTCCAATTCTTCCATTTTCAGCAAAACCCTGAGCCATTTTACATAACTCTTCGCGCCTTTCGCCGCTAAGTTCAGGAATAGGTAAGCGAATCAGCTCACTGGTAACGATGGGATTGATGCCCAGTTTAGCATCAATAAGAGCTTTCTCTATGGGTCCGACGGTGCCCCTGTCCCAGGCTTGGATTTGAATCGTCCTGGAATCTGGAGTGGTGATTGCGGCTATATCACGAAGCTTCATCGAAGACCCGTAAACATCCACCGTCACACCTTCCACCATCGATGGGTTGGCTTTGCCAGTATGCAATGTAGCAAATTCGCTCAAGACATGATCGACAGATTTATTCATGTCTTCTTTTAATTTGGTAAAGATGGGTGCAGTTTCCATGGTGCTTATTGGGTTGGTGAAAATGGGATGGATTGAAGGTTAAAAGGAGTTAACGGACAATGGTTCCGATCGGTTCCCCGCATACAGCTTTGCGGATGGATTGTTCTTGTTGCAGATCAAAAACGAGGATGGGCATCCGGTTGTCCATGCATAGAGAAAATGCGGTTGAGTCCATGACAGACAATCTTTTTTCCAGGCATTCCATGTAGGTAAGTTCGTTGAATTTCTGAGCGTCAGTATGTTTGTGTGGATCCTTATCGTAGATACCATCGACCTTGGTGGCTTTGAGAATAATGTCAGCGGAGATTTCACTGGCACGCAAGGCGGCAGTGGTATCGGTGGAAAAGTAAGGGTTCCCCGTTCCTGAGACAAAGATAACGATTCTCTCCCGTTCAAGGTGTCGAATGGCCCGGCGCTGGATGTAGGGTTCCGCCAGTTTGTCCATGGGAATAGCACTTTGGACCCGTACAACTGCACCCATTTTTTCGAGTCTGTCCATTAGGGCAAGGCCATTGATTACCGTGGCAAGCATACCCATGGAATCACCAGTTGTTCGATCAATTCCCTTCTCTGCACCCTGTAAGCCTCTAAAAATATTTCCTCCACCTACCACGAGCCCCACCTCAACTCCCATATCGGAGACCGCTTTGATTTCTTCACAAATTTTTTCTAAAGACTGAGCAAAGATCGGTTCACCAGCGTTCCGGTTGCCCAGAATTTCGCCACTTATTTTTAAAATAATACGTTTGTATTTTGCTTTAGACATATTGTTTTCTTGTGATGTAGTTCCTTGACTTTAATGGACTAAGGGGCAGTATAAATCAACTCTAGCCTGGTGGTGTAATGGTAGCACAGAGGTTTTTGGTACCTTTAGTTGGGGTTCGAGTCCCTACCGGGCTGCCACTTGTTTAAGTTTGGTAACGACCCAGTGTTTTTGGGTTAATTATCGAATGGATCAAACGCAGGTGGCAAAGGAGGTTCTTCGGTCAGATCAGGGAAATCAAGCTCTTCATCCCCCAAGGGAGGAGGGGATCCAAAAACATCACCGAGGGGAACTTCTTCAGCAGGATTTTTCTGACTTCCTTCGTTTTGTGGTTGATCGAAGGGGTCAAAGCTGGGAGGGGGCGGAGGGGCGTCAAACGGATTCGCAGGAGCAGGTGGTGGTGGAGGCGTCTCAAATGGATTGTCTGGAACGGGAGGAGCGGGAACTTCCCCTGATGGTGGTTCTGCAAACGGATCAAATGATGGTGCAGCAGGAGGTGGGTTAGAATCCGAAAATGGATCACTGGGCTCAGCATTGAAAGGCTCATTTTTTACGGATGAATCATCGAAAGGATTGGTGGGTACACTCGTTTCCACTGGTGCTGGCGTATTTAATTCAGGAGTATCGGTTTCGTTTGCGGGCAAGTCACCGAATGGGTCGAAACTGGGTGCGTCTTCTCCAGGAGGGGGAGGAGGCGGAGGTAGTGCTGTATCGGTTTCCTCTTCAGGCGCAGCAGGTGGTGCAGGCAAGGGGTCGGCAGTGGGCAAAATTTCGGTATTGGGAACTTCAAGATCCGAAGGTACTTCATTCGCTTCCGACGAATCTTGCTTCGGCTCCTCAGCAACCTCGCTATCTTCGATGGGTGTTTCGTTTTCGGGAACAGGAGGAAGGTCCACTTTCTCAAGTGCGGTTTCTTCTTCTTGCTTTACCGAAGGCTGTTCTTCGCTGGGCTCAACGGGACTGGATGGAGTCACAATTCTTTGTCCTGTCAGCAAATCTTGTGAGGGTACTCCATGATCAAAGCGAATCTCAGAAATCTTTTCTCCTTTATCATTCCACTCCGTGCAAACGCCGTGCTCTAAATTGTTTTTGAAGTTATAATCGAACTGCTGTTGTCCATTTGGGAACCAGCCTTTGGAATTTCCCTCCATTTGATCATCAATAAACTGGGCGGATAGTCGTTTTTTCCCGTTTTCGTACCAAATGGTCCTGAGGCCGTGCTGTTTATCCTTTTGGTAGAAAAGACCAAGCTTTTGTTGCCCGCTTGGATACCACTCCGAAGAAGGGCCCTCCCTGAGACCATGACGATAGATGGTGGAAGATTTTTCGGTTCCATCGGTGTACCACTCCTTGGCTTCCCCATGGGCAATCCCATCACGCATTTCGACCTGAAAGCTTTTGACCCCGTTGGGGTGCCATTCAGATTTTGGTCCGGTTAATTGATCGTCGGCATAAGTTTCTTCCCTCCACAGTTCGCCGGTAATGCGAAATTCCCTGGATGGTCCGTGGCGAAGTCCATCTTTGTATACAATCGAGGTGCGTTTTCTACCATTGTAGAAGTACTCTATGGTAGTGCCATGTCTTTTTCCATCTTTCCATGAAGAAATAGATTTGGTGGGGCTTTGTTCGAAAGTCTCGATTGCCTTGCCACTGAAAGCATCTTTTTGCTTGGTTTGATTCCCGTCCGTTTCGGCCTCCCGTACGACTCCATTGTCATCGACTTCCAACCAATGTAACATCACGGTTTGGTCGGTGGAAAAAGTGAGTGGATCAGAATTGGATGAACCAGTGTGAATACAGGAAACCAAGGGCAGGAGCAGGATTGATAATAAGCAGGGAAACAGGGACTTTATCATACTTAAGGTAATGACTTTGGCGTAGGGTTCTGGCAAGAGGTTTTTCGAGCCCAGTCAGGACAATTCTGAGTTGGTGGAGATCTCCAATGTTTCTAGTAAAGAGCGAATTAAAGATTCGGGAGATTTATCTTCCCCTCGGGTGGATCTGTGGGATTCTTTTTGGGTAAGTCTTAAGCATCGGGATAGAGAAATTCATCCAAAGCTCGGCGTTGTTTTTTTGTGGGCCTGCCAGTCCCCTTACTTTTCTGAACAGGGAGGGAAATAGAGTACTTGTGCTCTTTCGCTTTTTCGTACTCCTCGGGACTCGTAAGATCGGTAACAAGATCACTCGCCAAAGCTGCGGAAAGCCTTTTTTGGGAAAGCCCCTCCACCTGAACTTCCTTGAGGAGGGGGCCTAGTTTAATTGTAATTTTATCGCCTACCTTGATCTCTTTGGAGGGCTTTGCAGACTTATTTTCAACTTTAATGGATCCTTTCTTGCATGCCTCCGTAGCTAAAGTTCGTGTTTTATACAGCCGGACCGCCCAAAGCCATTTATCTAACCGGAGCGTTGGGAGTTTTTCCTGGGTAGACATCAAAGAATGGATGAGGATCTATTTAGGAATTCTTGCTCGGAACTTCATAGACTCCTTGATTGCGGAAGAGTTTTCCTCATTGGAAACCGGGGTTAATTCCAATAAAAAGTAATCAGCATCCACAAGAGGGAGGGGTTGTTTTTCCTGAGGGGGGTCGATTATCTTTACCGGGTTTTCTTGCTTGTTTTCCAGGTTCAGAAAAAATGACTCAGCTTGGTCCCAGTTTTGATATAACCAAAAACCTGCACTCCCAAAAAGGATTAGGCTCAGGATGAGAAAGATCGAGCCGGTTATCCCCGAGGATGTATTTTCCCCGTTTGGGTGGGCCGAATTCCTTCTTTCGATTAAACTCCCGACCAAGATGGAGAGCTCAAAAAGTATGTAAAGCGGGATGGTCAGAATGCAAAGACTCACAGGATCGCCACCCGGAGTGATCAGCGCCGCTGAGACCATCAGGATAACCAAGACGAACCGCCTGCTCTTACGAAGCTTCTCCACCGTAAGTATGCCAACCCGTACCAATAAGATTAGAACTAGGGGAAACTGAAAAGCCAAACCGACGGCGAAGGTCATCCAGATAACGGTGCTGTAATAATTACCAGCTTCTGGTCGATAAACATCCAGTCCCAAAACAGTAAAGGAAAACTCAATCGTAAATGCCAAAGACATGGGCAGAATGAAAAAATAAGTCATGCCAGACCCTGCCAAAAAAAGAATCGTAGCTGCTAAACATCCCGGGAAAAAGATTTTCTTCTCTCTGAATGTGAGCCCGGGGGTGACAAATCCACCCACAAAATAGAGGATGAAGGGGAGGGAAATTCCCAGGCCTCCAAGAAAGCATATCTTCATCGCGATAAAGATAGGAGAATACGATCGGATAACCTGAAGGAGGTTTCGATCTTTACCGCCAGCAAAATGTATCAGTAGACGGAGACGGTGCTGGGGTTCTGTGATTCCCCAAGAAATTAAATCATCTTCAGTTGCATGAATTAATTCCTTTAAGGATACACCTTGGTTTTCCAGCTTGGCTTGGTATTCCGAAAGACCGGTTGCCTGGAGATCGATGGACAAATTTCCAAAATCTTGCACCGCAGAGACCAGGGGCCTTTGCAAGAGGCGAACGGAATTGTCCAAAAAAACAGCCACGAATAAACAACCGACAATAAATGCAAGTGCAGACTTGAAAATAACCCACCGCATTTCCTCCAGATGTTCCAGGAAATGCATTTGGTTGGGATCACTTTTCGAAGCAGATTTTTTACCCAAAGCTCCAATCAATCCTTTTTCTCGGAAACGATCCCCAAATGTTTGGGGTTTCTCGGAAGCTGCTGGAGGAGTCATCGGGGGAGGAGAGGGTTGTAAGGTCAGTTGATAATCTTTGAAATCTGCGAAAAAAGTGCGGTTTCGTCTAGCTTGTAATCGATTTTAAAAACAAATGAAACAGCCAACTCATTAGAAATTTAAAATGAGAAGGAAACTCCAAGGGAGAGCCTACTGGAGAAACATTGCAGGAGCATTTAGGGGTAAAGTGATCCATTGACAAGAACCCCGAATGTTTAGATATTCTTCCTTTTGTTATTTTATTCATGGAAAGTGTTCTTCTCTCTTGAGAAATACATCAGACCCTAAACATAAACCTACCACTCAAAAATGGCACAGAAAAAGAAGACTAAAACAGCCAAAGCAAAGCCGGCAAAAAAAGCTCCTGTCAAGAAGGCAGTCAAAGCAAATGACATCAAGTATGTCTACGATTTTGGAAAAAAGACAGATGGAGATGCAAAACAGCGCGAATTACTCGGCGGAAAAGGAGCTAACTTAGCTGAAATGGCTCGGATTGGACTGCCAGTGCCTCCCGGGTTTACCATCACCACTGAAGTTTGCACTTACTATTACGCCAATAAAAAATCTTATCCCAAGACCCTGGATGCTCAGATTCGTAACTCAGTTGAGTTGATGGAAAAGCAGTTGGGCAAAAAGCTTGGTGACTTAAAGAAACCCCTTCTTTTATCCGTTCGTTCGGGAGCACGCGATTCGATGCCAGGAATGATGGATACCATTTTAAATCTGGGTTTAAATGACGAAACTGTAGAAGCCCTGGCTTCCTCTTCCGGGAATGAAAGATTTGCATGGGATTGTTACCGTAGGTTCATTCAAATGTACGGTGATGTGGTTATGGGTGTACAAAAACTTCCGTCCGAGGATCACGATCCATTTGAGGAAATCATCGAGAACTTTAAGGCTGAAATCTTCCCAAAACAAAAAGGCGAGGTCGATGATTCGAAAATTTCTGCGTCTCAGATGAAGGAGTTGGTCCATCGTTTCAAAGCTCTGGTTAAGAAACGGTCAGGCAAGGACTTCCCTACCTGTCCCTGGGAGCAACTGGAAGGTTCGGTCGGGGCCGTTTTCAGTTCCTGGATGAATGACCGGGCGATTGTTTATCGTCGCAAATATGGAATCCCTGCAGAGTGGGGAACCGCTGTCAATGTTCAGGCCATGGTCTTTGGTAATACTGGCAAGAAGTCTGGTTCTGGGGTTGCTTTTACCCGCGACCCAGCATCCGGAGAGAAGGTTCTTTACGGAGAATTCCTTACAGACGCTCAGGGTGAGGATGTGGTTGCTGGTGTTCGTACACCCCGTCCAGTTGCCCAACTGCAAAAAGTCTTACCCAAGCCCTTCAAGGAATTGGTTGCTGTACAAAAGAAACTCGAAAAGCATTTCAAGGACATGCAGGACTTCGAGTTTACTATCGAGGACGAAAAGCTTTACATGCTCCAAACCAGAAACGGTAAGCGTACTGGTCTTGCCGCGGTTCGGATCGCGGTTGAAATGGTGGAGGAGCGCTTGATTGATTGGAAGACTGCCATCAAAAGGGTTCCTGCCGATCAGTTGGATCAGGTTCTGTCTCCTGTGTTTGATGCAGCTGCCCAAAAAGCTGCTGATACTTTGTGCAAAGGTTTACCTGCGGGTCCAGGAGCAGCTTCTGGAAGAGTATGCCTCAACGCGGAGCGTGCCGTGGAAGCAGCAAAGAACGGAAAAGTACTTCTTGTTCGTCAGGAAACTTCACCTGAGGACCTTCGGGGCATGATTGCCGCAGAGGGTATCCTTACCGCTCGCGGGGGGGTCTCTTCTCACGCCGCTTTGGTGGCTAGACAAATGGGTAAGGTATGTGTTTGTGGCGCCTCCGAGCTGGATATCGATTACCATGCAAGAACAGTAAAAGTTGGGAAGAAAACTTTTAAAGAAGGTGATTTTATGTCCATTAACGGAACAACCGGAGAAGTATTTGGAGGTGAGTTAAAGACTGCACCATCCGAAATAATTCAGGTGTTGATCGACAAAAAATTGGATCCCAAGAAAAGCCGGGATTATCAAAATTTCTCCACGATCATGAATTGGTGTGAGCAAGCAACCAAGATGAATGTGCGTACCAACGCAGATTCACCTTCTCAGGTGGCGAATGCAGTAGCTTTTGGTGCCAGTGGTATTGGTCTTTGCAGAACCGAGCATATGTTCTTTGAGGGGAACCGTATTGATGCCATGAGGCAAATGATCTTGGCGGATGATGAGAAAAACCGCCGTGCTGCCCTCAAGAAACTCTTACCATTCCAAAGAAAAGACTTCACCGGCATCTTCCAAGCCTTGGAAGGACGACCAGCGACCATTCGTTTGTTGGATCCTCCTTTACATGAGTTTCTTCCGCACGACCAGGCTTCCCAGCGTGATTTGGCAAAGAAATTAGGAGTGAGCCTGGCATCTGTGAAAAAGCGGGTAGAAGACTTGCATGAATTCAATCCAATGCTTGGTCACCGCGGATGCAGACTTGGTATTTCTTATTCTGAGATCACCGAGATGCAAACACAGGCGATTATTGAAGCGGCACTGGCCGTGCAGGAAAGTGGGATTGAAGTGAACCCGGAGATTATGGTTCCATTGGTTGGCTTTTCCAAGGAACTCGAGTTACAGGTTGAAATCATTCATGAAACAGCCCAGAAGGTATTCGCAGCCAAAGGAAAGAAAGTAAAGTACCTCGTAGGTACCATGATTGAAATCCCTCGTGCCGCTTTGGTTGCTGATGAGATTGCTAAAACCGCTCAATTCTTCAGTTTTGGAACCAATGATCTTACCCAGACTACTATGGGCATGAGTCGTGATGATTCTGGAAGCTTCCTTCCGAATTACACGGAATTGGAAGTGGTCTCTGCCAATCCATTTGCCAGTGTCGACCAATCTGGAGTTGGCCAGCTCATGGAAATTGCAGTTAAAAAAGGTAAATCCTCTCGTCGCGGGATTAAACTAGGAATTTGTGGCGAGCATGGTGGCGATCCTTCGAGTGTAAAGTTTTGCCATCGGATTGGGTTGGACTATGTCAGTTGTTCCCCATTCCGTGTGCCTACAGCACGCTTGGCTGCAGCACAGGCAGCAGTTTCATAACTGTTAGGCCTTTTGCCAAAAACCCTCTTACATCTAGGGTCCGGTTGCTTATGCGACCGGACCCTATTTTTTGAAAAAAGAGAATCTGCTATTCATGTTTGAGGTTAAGGAAAAACCCAGACTGGTTGAGCGGGCCTTTTTAATTTCCTGCATTCATTCGGAAAGAGAGCGAACGGATGCAGATTCTCTTTTGGATGAGCTCGATGAATTGACTCAAAATCTTGGAATCGGGGTCGTGGGTCGGAAAGTGGTAAGAATAAGAAAAACATCTCCACGCTTTATTCTCGGGAAAGGTAAAGTGGAGCAATTATTATCCGAGCTGAAAGAGGCGAATGCAGATGTTTTAATTTTCGATAATGAGATTACCCCTGCCCAACAAAGAAATTGGGAAACAGAGAGCAAGGTTCTTGTAATTGATCGGCACGAAATCATCTTGGATGTCTTTGCCGAAAGGGCTCAGACTAGAGAAGCAAAGTTACAGGTTAAACTTGCCCGACTTGAATATTCTTTGCCTAGGTTGCGGCGGGCGTGGACCCACCTGAGTAGACAAAGAGGAGGCGGGGTTACTCAAAGAGGGGAGGGAGAAGCTCAAATAGAATTGGATCAACGGATGGTTCGGGATCAAATTTCTTCTACCCGAAAAGAAATATTTCAAGTAGCAAAGCAGCGTCAAACTGGTAGGTCGAGGAGGCAAAAACTACCTTTACCCACCGTTGCCATTGTAGGATATACCAATGCGGGTAAATCCACTTTGCTTAATTGTTTAACAGGGGCTGATGCTTTGTCTGCAGACAAGTTGTTTGCCACCCTGGACCCAACCAGTCGTCGTCTAAAATTACCCAATGGTAGAATCATTGTTCTAACGGATACAGTTGGCTTTATTAGGAAATTGCCCCACCGATTAGTGGACTCCTTTAAGGCTACCTTGGAAGAGGCCTTGGTCGCAGATCTAATTTTACATTTAGTCGATTTTTCCAACCCTCAATATGAAGCACAGATGTCAACCACAGATGAAGTTCTGAGAGAACTGGGTGCTTCGGAAAAGGATGTGATTACCGTATACAATAAAATAGACCGGGCACAAAATGACTTGGAGAAATTCAAAGCAATCAATCTAGCTAGCCCCGCTGTTTTCATAAGCGCCCAGACTGGTGAAGGTCTTAATCTTTTACTTACTTCTCTAGAAAATTTCTTTTCAGTTTCTAAAGAACCAGAAAAATTTAAACTACCCTTTGATCGGTATGACTTGGCTGTCCGCCTAAAGTCTCAGGGAGGATTGATCAGCGAAGAAACAACCGAGCAAGGATATATCGTTAAAGGTTGTCCGCGGGGCGATTTAATCAATGCCCTGAGCGAATATATGATCAGATAAAGAGAATCTATTTTTTCTCAGGTTGGTTGTTGAGGTAATCAACTAGAGTAACCCGAAACATTCCCGCTGCTAGCCAAAAAACACCTGACATACAAAAAGATGTCATGCTCGACACAATCGCAATTGTGGTTGGATCTTGCGAAGGCACATGAGGGACTAAAACTTCTCTCATAAAAAGGAAAAAAAGTACGGTGAGAAATAGATCAATCAAAACACCTTTTTTGGTAATGAGAGGTTTAGATGGGGATTCTTCTGACATGCGATCTAGGATGTTGGGAAAAAGAGTAAGGTCAAATCAATCTATTCAGTCACATCATGGAGCTGTAGAATTCTTTTCTTAATCTCATTGGTGTCCAATTCCAAGAGTACTTGTGGCTGGATCCGATTAACAGGGAGAGATGGCAAGTGAGATAATTTTTCAGATAAGCAGAGGTTTCGGTTTGCAGCGACTTCGTCCACCCGGTCAATGGGGGTGAAATGCGGGGCAGTGGCAACGACCTGAGGATAGTTTTCAACCAGGTCCTTGATGGTGATGACTGCCTGAGCAAAGCGGTCCAGTTCTGCTTTGGTGTAGCTTTCAGTAGGTTCAATCATTAACCCAAAGACTTCTGGGAATGCTACTGTGGGAGCGTGAAATCCAAAATCTAAAAATAATTTACCCACTTGAGGTATTGCCTGGCTTTTAGGAACGCCTACTTGTTCCAGCCTTTCGAAGTCCTGTTCACTTAGGGTTAAAATAAACTCATGCATCCGGGAAATTTGTCCGGCGTGAACAGGCAGGGTGGGGTAATGAAAGCGGAGGACTTCAAAGAGATACCTCGCTGCCAAAACAGCAACGGAAGACATTCTGGGCACACCTTCTTTTCCAAGCCGTAATAAATAGGAGTAGGCCCGTACTTTATGGCCGAAATTACCCCAGTTTCGATGAAAAGTACCGATGGAACTTTTGGGAGTGTAGGATCGGAAATACCCATCCGCATCCTTGCTAATCTGTTTCCCTGGGAGAAAGGGGACTAATGGTTCGGAGACCGCAACAATAGCATCTCCGGGACCTCCTCCTCCGTGGGGAATTGTCCATGTTTTGTGTAAATTATTGTGAACCGCATCCACACCGAGCTTGGAAAGGTCCACAATGCCCGCGATGGCATTCATATTTGCACCATCCATGTAGACCAAGCCTCCCGCATGATGAACTTCCTGTGCAATCGTGGAGAAATCAGTTTCGAAAATTCCAGAGGTGTTAGGATTGGTAATCATAATCCCGCAGAGGTTTTTGCCATGTTCTTCAATTTTTTGACGAAAATCTGACAGGTCGATCCGGCCTTCTTCATTCGCTTGCAGATAAACTATACCCGAACCATATCCTGCTGTGGCAGCGGTAGCAAAATTTGTTCCGTGGGCAGACTTGGGGATCAATACAATATTGCGATGATCCTCTCCTCTGGATTGATGATAGGCTTGGAAAAGTTTGAGCCCGACTAACTCACCTTGTGCTCCTGCAACTGGTTGGGTGGTAACACCAGCCAGTCCTGTGATCGATTTAAACCATTCCTGGATTTCGTAAAGCACTTCGAGTGGACCCTGGACATCCTCCTCAGGTGCTTGGGGATGCGCCTGTGAAAATCCCTCGAGACCCGCAGCCCAATCGTTGAGCAAAGGATTGTATTTCATCGTGCATGAACCAAGGGGGTAGCAACCATCGTCTGGGCTAATGTTTAAATTGGCCAACTGTTCGTAGTAGTTCACCAGTTCATCGTGAGAAAAACTGGGTAAACCCGCCGGTTCCGATCGGAGAAGATTGCCAGGAATCATTGCTTCATTCACCGTTTTGGAACGGGCAGGAAAATGATCAAAAATAAACTTCTTCAGGGCAGCCAACTCATCATCTCCCTGTACATCCGAAAAGCTGAGTTTAATGAGATTTTTAGCACCCGATGAAAGTCGAGATGAAACATCGACCCCTAAATGAATGCCCATTTCTTGGGCACGACGCAAAAGGAGGGCAGGATCTTCCGGTACGGAGAGAACGAGTTCAGTAAAAGCAGCAGAGTTTGGGAACGCCAATTCGATGCCATCTCTTTGCCGAATCCAATCAGAGACTTGATTGCGAGATTCTGCCGCATGGGCTAAGGCATGCTTAAGACCATTCTCCCCTTTAGCAAGAAGGTTGGCTCCTGCAATGGTGGCGAGAAAAGCTTGGTTGGAACAGACATTCGATGTGGCTTTTTCTTTTCGGATGTGCTGCTCGCGGGTGGACAGAACCATAACAAAGCAATCACGGTTTTGGGAGTCCTTCGCTTTGCCAATGTAGCGCCCTGGAGTATTTCTTAAATCTTTTTTCGAACTTTCATTGTAGCGGCTTCCAAAAAGTCCCAATCCCGGACCACCAAAGGAAGGGGGGATGGCTAAATGCTGAGCTTCTCCGGCAATAAAATCTACCCCATCCGAGCCAAATTCGCTGGGAGGTTTGAGCCCACCTGATGCGAGAAGCATCGGGTCAATCACACCGACAGATGGAATATTCCACTGTTTGGCCAGATCCGCTAGGAAATCTACCTCCTCCAGTAATCCCAATGAGTTTACTTGGGGGAAAACAAGTGCTGAAATGGCTGAATGGTTCGTTTCGACAAAGAGCTTAATTTTGTCGTAATCAAGTTTTCCGGTGGTCGGGTCTTGCGGGGCCATTTCGAACTGCAAGTCGGTCCCACGAGCATGGGTGTGAAGGAAGGAAATATCTTCCTCAAAAAGGGATTGTGCGAGCAGGACAGGTCCGGGACGCTTCCTTGATCTTCGTGCACAACAAATCGCTTCAAAAATCGCTGCAGAACGATCGTATAAAGAAGTATTGATCGCTTCAAATCCCGTAAGGGTTGAAAGTACACATTGGTAAATCCAATGGGTGACTAAAGTGCCCTGGCTGCGTTCAGGTTGGTAAGGGGTGTAAGATGTACTGAGTGGGCGGAGTTGGGATACCTGGTCAACAATCGGATGAACTTTCCATACGGGTAGTAAGTCTCCGATGAAAGAGGTGTGAAGCTTGGTCTTTTGAGATACATTCAGCAAGTGATTTGCGGCAATTTCATAAGACAGTTCGTCTGGTAAGCTTAAGCTTCCATTGAAAAGCTGATCCTCTGGTAAATGTGAAAAAAGCTCAGACAATTTATCCAGTTTTACCGTTTCCAGCATCGAGGCAATGTCCTCGCTCGTCGCAGAAATATAGTGACGGGATTTTTCTCGAGGATACTCTTCAGGATCGTAAGGAAGCTGGGCGATACTTTTATCTTTTGGGAGACTGGGAGAAGGAAATGTGCTCATGTTGTACACTTTAATCCATGAGCATCCTTGGGATGAACGCAAAATCATTCACGTTCACAAGAATTCATCTGGTGTTTTACCAGATTATGATTGGGCTAGTTGCCGACTTTGCGGCCGTTGGACCAAAGGTTTTTTTCAATAATGTCTCCGGAGTTATTATAAAAGACTTCTTCTCCATGAAGCCGGCCGTCCACTAGGTTTACTTCACCCAGAGGATTTCCATTCGAGTCTAAAATTTCCATTCGACCTGAAAAAGGGATGCCATTTGACCGGCGCCGAACCGTGTCTATCCCGTTGACTAGTTCAGTCATGAACTCCCGTTCCGCTTCTGCCGCGGTTCCCGACCAGTCCGGCTTTTCCTTTTCATTGGATGGGGAAGATGACTGCGAACTCTCTTCCTCTTTAGTTTCCTCAGGGGCTAAGATTTCAGCTTCAGTCAAAAGATCAACTTCCACAGCATCAACTGGAGGTGGAACTGGGCCTGTCTCTAAATCATCTTGAACCTCTGCAGTTGGAGTGGATGTGTAATTTGTACTTTTAGCCGGTGGGGAGTGTGAAATAACTGTAGGTAGTATCGAAGCTTCGTTGATGTCTTTCGGTTGATCAGGTGATGGAGGATCAAGATTTTCAGATGAAATCTCTTCGAGTTGCACAGATGGCAATTTAGGTTGAGACGATGCGGGTGGGCGTATGGAAGGTTTGGACACCAAGGTACCTTTTCTCCAAATCCCTTTGATCGTAGTGCCGTCTGGCTTGATTAAAGTCCCGTGCCCGTGTTGTAAATCATCAAACCACTCACCCTCGTAAATGGTTCCATCTGCTGATTTGTAGGTACCAAGCCCGTGCCTTTTCCCTGCTAGAAAATCACCTTCATAGAATGAACCATCAGGCCAGTTATAGACTCCTTTCCCTGTCCTTTCATCCTTGAGGTAGTCTCCTTCGTAACTTTCCCCATTCGACCAAAGAAAACGGCCCTTGCCGTGACGCAAGTCATCTTGGTACTCCCCCTCATAAATAGAGCCATCGATCCACCGGTAAATACCGTATCCATCCTTTTGGCCAGAGCGATTTACCTTACCTTCATAAGAGCCATCCGAAAAATCAAGCTTGGATACTTGAGAAGACTTACAGCCAGAAAAGAAAAAAAGGAAGATAAGGCAGATGGTGTGATTGAAATATTTGAAGGACATGTAGGGTATATCCAAAAACATCATGGACATTCGGGCAAGCGTGTAAATTCAGCTACCCGAGCCGAATCATTTGCAGATATTGATTTGCCAGATGATGGATTATGTAACAGGAATATTTGCTTTCTTTGGAGAGGTGGCAGAGTGGTCGAATGTGCCCGACTCGAAATCGGGTGTGCCGCAAGGTACCGCGGGTTCGAATCCCGCCCTCTCCGCCATGCCATCCGCAGAGACTTTCTTAGGTTGAGTAAAAAGCGTTAATTTTATCAGCAACATCCCGGAATGAAATATCTGCTGAATAGACCGCTTTAAATTCCTCAATAGCTTCTGCAGTTTTTCCCATGGATTCGTAGCAACAGCCCAATTGATAAACTGCATCTTTTTTACGATCGTCCATGATTTGAATTTCGTTTTTCAAGAGCTTAAATTGCTCAATAGCTAAATCAAAAAATTTCTTACTTAGGTAAGCCCTGCCAAGGTAGAGGATGGCATCCAGGCGAACTTTCGCATTTCTTTGAGCTAACTGAAAGTGGGGTAGACAGGTGTCAAATTCACCAGCTTCAAAAAGAATACAGCCCAGCTCATAGCGGTAACCATATTCATTCGGATATCGCTGAACCAACGATTGTAACTGATTTCGCTGAAAATTCTTCTTGGCAGCAACCGCATCCGAATAACCTTTCTGGGTGTCCGGGTTCTGAGGATCTGTCGATAAGGCTTTTTCCCACTGCTCGATGATGCCGTCATAATATTCCAGAGTGAGCTGCCTCTCCTTTTCCTCCAAGGATATATCTCCTTTGCCGGCATCAAGCTTTCTGGCTTGTTGAATCCAGGCAATCGCATTTTGCAAATCTCCATACCTTTGGTAGTAGTCGCACAATTGACGATAATGGTTTAAATTTTCAGGCTCCGCTTGAACTTTATCATAGGTTTGCCGAATTAATGCTTCCAGCCCCTTAGAGTCGTTCACGGCTTTGGCTGACTGTTCGAGGGCTTCTGCCTCTTCTTTATCCTTAAGTTGTTCCCGAAAGTTGGTCGATCCTTCCCACTTCCCCTTCGTCATGGCTACAGCTACAGATGCACGTTTCATCATGTCTTCGGCATCTCCATCAGAAGGGTTGATTTCAAGAATTGCGTTGCCTGTTTGAATGGCGAGATCCGACTCTCCTGCATCCAGGTATGCGTTGGCTAGTTTTTTTAAATTTTGCAGATTTTTGGGCTCAATCAGACGAATAGTTTCGAAAGCAAAAACGACTGTCCCGTACATTTCCAAGGATGAACATGCGTCTGCCAGCATTTGATGGGCTGCAGCATTTAGGGGGTTTTTGGCAATTAATTCTTCCGCAGACGCAATAACTGCTTCCGGGTTTTGGTTTGAGCGCGATTTAAAAAGGAAGGGTGCATTGGTAATTTTACCCAAGAGAGAACTGATCCCTTTGGTGTTTGACTTTGCAATTTTGAGTTGTTGCTGCCTAAGGCGCTTCCTGAGTTCGAGGCATCCTGGAGATTGTTTCAGGATAGAGGAGTAAATTTCCAAGGAATAATGGACATCTTTGGATAAAGCACGATCTGCTCCTTCAAGTTGTTTGATTTGACGAGGGTCTAAATCTGAAATGGAGATTTCTTGAATCATTGGAGTAGAGGGGCAAATTTTATGGATTTATAGAATCGATATTGAGGCTGTTTACAATGATTTTTGAAGAACGAGTTGAATCCTATTGAAACTTTCGCTGATTAAATCCTCGGATACTCCTTCCACTAAAAGTCTAATTTTAGGCTCCGTCCCAGAATATCTGAGGAGGATGCGACCTCGATTACCTAAAATCTTTTCTTCATCCTCAATGCAATGGGTGATTGCAGGTACATCTTGGATGGGTGTTTTTTTTGAAACAGGGAAGGACTCGGACCGAAGCGGCCATAATTTAATTTCATCACTAAGAGAACTCAGATCCCTGGATTGGTTTTGGATAGCTAAAAGAACAGAGAGTGCAGCAAAGAGACCATCTCCTGTGGGCAGGTAATCTGTGTTGATGATGTGACCGGAAGATTCACCACCCCAGTTGCACTGGGATTCAAGCATTTTTAGGAAAACATTACGGTCGCCTACATCAGAACGCTCCAATTGTATACCGGTTTTTTGGAGTGCGTCGGCAAGTCCGCTATTGCTGTGGACGGTTGTTACGAATGTGGATGAACTAAGTGATTCCGACCGGTGAGCATGTAAGGCGAGTAACCCTAGAACTTGATCTCCATCCACGATTTGACCCGTTGTGTTAATGAACCGGACTCGGTCTCCGTCCCCATCATGAGCGATGCCTAAATCTGCTTTATTTTCTAAAACCAAGTCTCTCAAATCCTCCAAATGTTCAGATCCACAATTTTCATTTATCATTCCGCCTCCCTGATGGATCGCAAAAACTGTGGCACCTAATTCTTCCAGTAAGGTTTGGGAGGTTTGGCAAGTAGCCCCATTTGCCGAGTCCAAAGCGATTCGCATTCCTGAAAGATTGAGCCCGCAAAAATACTTTTTTAGGTTGTGTAAATACTCCTGTAGCACCGAAAGTGTTTCAACTCCTGAGGTTTCTGGAGAAATGGAGGAATACTTATCAATCGTTTGCTCAATCTCCTCTTCCTGAGCTTTGCTTAGTTTAGTTCCATTTCCGGAAAAGCACTTAATCCCGTTATCTGGATATGGGTTGTGAGATGCAGTGATCATGACCCCAAAATGAAATGCATTTTGGATCACACCAAAAGCCAGTGCCGGTGTAGGGATAATTCCAAAATCCTTAACGATTGCTCCCCCAGCTTGCAGTCCTCTGATTAGCGATTCCTTGAGGGTAGGGCTGGAAGGTCTGGTATCAGACCCCACCGCCACCACTGGGTTGGGGTAGCCACATTGAATTAAAAAATGGCTAATCGCCCAACCTGCTTTCTGAGCAAAAAGCTCATTCATATTGGGTGAGCCATAGGTTCCGCGAATCCCATCTGTACCAAAATATTTTGTCATTTAGAAAAAAAGGCTTCTGCTTTTTTAAGCCAATGCATCACCTTACCTGAATCGATCAATTCTTTAGCCT
>CAXBQX010000012.1:0-51387 GCA_963978365.1 uncultured Opitutales bacterium
GCAAACCACGGTTAATAAAGCAAAAGATAAATAGTGCATAAGGTGCAGTCTTTAGAAGCAAACAACCTCAGGCAAACCGATTATTTGATCAATGAGATCAACGAAGGCCCATACAAACCCCAAGATTCAGTTTCATAATCGTAATAGTTCATAACAGGATTACCATCCACATCTTTGGCCAATTCAAAATACAACCAACCACCAGTTTCGAAGGAATATGCCCAAGGCAGATGTTCGGTCCATAGCCATCCTTTGGGATAGTTTTTTTGAGGTTCTAAAGCGAAAACTCTACGATTATTGAATTCAAGATCATCATTTTTTGTCCAAGAATTTCTCCATGATTGGAAATATGCCATCTCTGTTTTATTGGAATTATGTTCTGAAAAGAGACCCTGATAATACCAAGAGCCAAGTTTATTTGAATAAACCCATGGGAAAAAACTATTGAATACCCATCCTTTTGTAGCCGTATTATGGCTGATTTGAAAAGTGCCTTCCCCGCCCTCGCTAATCATACCAGAATTGATCGAATGAAAATCCAATCTGTACAAATTAGGGTCTACAAATAGCAACGCTTCATTGTAACTATTTTTGAGATAAGAAAATTCTTTCGAGGTAGAGCCACTGGCAGTTTGAATTTCAGCGGCACTTGAACTAATAAAAGAATACACCGTGTCTTCTATTGTTATACTGCTACCCACTAAGGAATCATAAGCATATCCGCCAGAAACTTCATTGAGATCAAATGGTCCGTTTAGCCGGTCTTTTTCATTAACAGTTTCTGTCCAATAAAAATATCCGTCGGTATTAGATTCAAAAAAAAGGAACAAGGTTTCGCCAAGACTCGAGGTTAGTTTTCCTATTCTAGAGCCGTTTTGCTCCCAATTATAAGTTATTCGAGAAAGTTTCCTATCAGAAAAATTATCCGCAAATGAATCATAGTACAAAGCCTGATTGGAATCTCCGAATTTAAAGATGTCATTTGTAGATGAACCACTCAAAGTAAAGTCACTAAGAGATATTGGAACAAAGTTTTGTTCACTGACCGAAAGTTCACCATCCCCACTTTTAAGATCATCTGTCCAATTGCTTTGAGCAGTTGTGGTTGAAGAAAAAACGATTTCATGAATTACATCACCTTCATCCCGACCCAATAACTTGAGAGTGGCATTTGAAGGACTTCCAATACTCTTATTATAATCGTAGGAGATCTCTTTAAATGTATTCGATAATGGAATCTGATAATATGCCTTATTCAATGTAAAATAAAATTCCGACTTAAACTCATTATCATTTGTTGATTCAGTGATTTGTAGGGTTTTGCCTTCAAGTGTATCAGGTGCGAAATCGCTGTTTGCCATCACTTTGTTCAAACAAAAAAACAAAACAAAGAATTTTACAATGTAACCCTTCATATGATGATCGGAAACTTGTTGTTAAAAATATCTCTGTAAAGAGAGGATTGCAATCGAGTTATTCTTAAACCGCTCTCTGCGTTTTTAATCGAATATCAGGGTCTGTCTTAAAATAGAAATAATTCATTCTTTAGGCATCCCCAAATAATGAACCATTACTATGCTCCCACCTTAGAGGTAAAGACTTCAGGTATCATGATCGGAGTCATCGACCCGCTAGCCTGGTCAAACCGCACGCAGGCTGCCACCGCTTCTCCGACCGCCGCTTTGACCCGCTCCCCATTTTCCTCTTTCCAAAATTGAAACGCGTAGGTGATGGAGCGGTCACGCATCTCGGTGACGATCAGTTTGATCTCCACTACCTCTTCAAACCTCAGGGGTCTTTTGAACCGGCAGGTCGCTTTGACCCGGGGCCAGCCAAACCGTCCATTTTCATCTTCCATATCCACGGAGAGGCCAACGCTGCGCAAAAACTCGTGCTCACAGATTTCCATCCAACGATAGTAGTTAGTAAAGTGCATGATGCCAGCGAGGTCGGTTTCGGAAAACTCAACCCTTCGAGTGATGGTGTATTCGGATGCCATAGGATTTAAGGTCTACTTGATGGTAGGAAGATGAGCGAGGATGTTCTCCACCAGTTGGCGGGCAAGTCCCTCGTTGGAAAATTTTTCATGAACCGCGGCCCGGCCCTGCTCTCCCATGGCTGAACAACCGGATGGATCACGCAGCTGTTCACCCAAGGCATGCAACAAGGATTCAGGTTCTGTCGTGGAATAGGTAATCCCCCCGCCAGTCTTCTCCAAAATTTCGGGGAATGCGCCATGGTCCGGTAAAACCACCGATACCCCTGCGGCCATTGCTTCAATCACATAGAGCCCGAATGCCTCAGGTACACGGGCAGGTACACAGAAAAGAGTGAGCTTGGAAAGAAAATCAATCTTTTCCTCCCGATTAAGGTTGGGACGGAAAACTATAAATTGATCGAGGCCAGCGGCGGTGATTTTTCTTTTTTGTTCCTCCAGAAAAGATTCGTTTTCCTTGGGCAAAGTTCCGGCAACCGCGAGTTTCAATCTTGGGTGTTCTCCCGACTGTTTCAGTTCAATAAAGGCATCGATCAGGAGATCGAGGCCTTTTTCCGGGCAGATGCGGGCAAAGTATCCGAGGGTGGGCTCGCTGGGCTCGACCCGTTCCACCGGATATCCGATCAGGGAAATCCCGTTGGATAAAGGTAAGATTTTCTCGGGAGCCATTCCCAACCGCTGGCCCATCAAAGTAGCAAAGAATCGACTCGGGGAGATGCACCCGTCCAATTCTCGAGCATCAGCTCCGATCAGTTCCCACGCATCCTTCCTGAATTCAGGCAGAAGGGAGTCGAGAAACCCATCTTCTCCCTGAAGAAAGGAAAGTACGGAGATGCCCAGTTCCTCGCGGACTGCCCGGCCGATTCCAGCAAGCAGTACGGTGGAAAGCAAAAGAACATCCGGCTTCTCATGCTCTTTAAACCATTCGATTACTTTATTCACCTCCTTAGCCAGAGGCCCATCCTTTGCCCGCAAGGTGGACAAGGTTATTTCTCCAAGCTGACGCGGAGTGGTCATTCCCCTCTTGCCTGCCACCCAGCGGAGTAGGGTATGAGAATTGAAAATTTGGTCCATCCACCGAGGAGTCTTTCGAAAGAGCGGAAACTTGTGCTGTAGGTAAACATTAATGCCTCCAAAAAATACAGGGCTTTCCCGAACCGCCCGCTCCTCATCCAAGAGATGGGGTAGATAGGCGGGCAGTACCGTAACTTCGTGCCCTTGTTTGATTAAGTGGCGGGCCAATGAATTGTCCCGCATGCAGACCCCACAATAATAGTTGCCCGTACCGGGCGTAAGAAAAGCAATCCTCACCCGGAGGTTTTCGCCAAACCATGCTCCAATGGTTCAGGCAGCTGGGCAAGGTCAGACATCGAATCAAAAAGTTCTTTGAAGTCCTGATCGTCCACATTCCCGATCAGGCAATCGGTCAGGGCACTACGAAGACGCTCCCCGCGTTTTACCAAATCGCCAAAGCTAAATTCTGGGTCATAAAATGCGTAGACAATTTTGCGCATCGTTTCGATCGATGCCTGCATCTTTTTTCCATAGGTATTGAAGGACTGTGAGGTAACAGAGCCGGTGGATAGAGCCGCATCCACTTCATCCGCAAGCATGGCTCCGCTTTTTAGGGCGAGGAATACACCGGAGGAAAAAACCGGATCCAAAAAGCCAAGAGCATCTCCAGCCAGAACCAATCCATCCATCGAGCAGTATTGGTTGCGATAAGAATATTCACCGGTTGTACGATATTCCCCCACCTGTTCACCCACGGATAAATGTTCTTTGATCCACTCGTTATTTTGCACCTCCCGCTGGAAAATTTCCGCACGATCCTTGGTCGATCCATTGAACAAATACTCCCGCTCGGCCACGATACCCACGCTTACCATATCCCCACTTAATGGAATATACCAGAACCAGCCCTTGCCCGGCAGGTAGGCTACGGTGGTCGCCCCTTCGTCGAGCCCTGGGTCTCGCTTCGCCCCTTTGTAGTATGTCCACAACGCAACCTTCTTAAGTTCGGGGTCACGCACCATCCAGTTTTCCTTGTGGGCGGCAAAGCAGTCCCTGCCTGATGCATCGATGACAACCGGTGCAGTTAATTCAAGATCTCCAAATTCTTGGGAGCTCGCCCGGATCCCTGTTACCCGATCCCCTTCCTTAATCAGGTGGGTCGCTTTTGTTTGTTCCAGTACAGAGGCACCATTGTCACGGGCCTTGTTTAAAATCATCTCATCAAACTCCTCCCGCCAAACCTGCCAGGTAGTGGAGGATGGATGATCAAAGTGCTGGAAAAAATAAAAAGGCTGGGAAAGAAATCCATCCTCGCGCACAAACTGTACGCAATATTTTCTGGGGTTTCCTGACTCCATCAATTGATCGACCAACCCGAGTCGTTCGAGAGGAAAATAACAAAAGGGCATCAGGGATTCTCCCACATGGTAGCGGGGGAATTTTTCTTTTTCCACAACCAACACATCCCTGCCCTTTTCGGCAAGCAAAGCAGCTGTAGTCGATCCGGCCGGGCCGGCACCCACCACTATGGCATCGTACTTGGTTTTTAAAGAAATCATTTGCTCTATTTATTCAATTTGCAGGAGCGAGAAACTCAAGCATACAAAGGCTGGGTTAAGCGGGTGGTAAGATCTCCACGATTTGGGCGATCGTTTCCCCTGCCCTGGTTTCGATACGATTGCTACGGCCAAAAAGTGTGGTGCTATCCTGAACTCCAAAAAGTTCCTGGAGGGGTTCATCTGGAGAGATTTTGAAAAATCCACGCAGGGAGCACGAATAAGGAATCCGGCCCATATTTAAAATCCCCCCAAGGGGCTTATCTCCTGCTAGAACTGCTTCCTTGGCCAAATCTGGGAGCTGTCCCAACTGGATTTCAATCGCACCATATTCAATCAATCTTGGGGTCGGCTCATTGGTCTGCAACAGAACCTCCCGAAAGTAATTTTTCCCATCGTTTGAAGAGCGTAAAATTTTTACCCCAATGGTTGCACGGTAATAGTTTTCCAGCCTACTGGTCATATCTCCCTCGTGAGCGAGCAGTTGACGATAGGGTTCGGGCAATTCACTTGGGTCGATCTCCTGATGAGGCAGGGATGCCAGACCGCGTGCACGACGCATTAAGCTCAATGGATGGAGTAAGCCCGGGAAAGTCTTTTGAATATCTGCCATGTTTGGGTGGATGTAACTACCTAGACATATTTTGCATCCCTGTGCTGAGGAAGAAAAAATTGATGAAGCAACGAATCTACCCGAAGCAGGGCATCCCGGGAAAGAACCCATGCATCCGCATGTTTCTCAACAATTCCCTGGTCCAGCCATTCCGCAAATTCCGCTCGATATCTGGACTCAATATCGACTCCAAACTTTTCCAAAAAGTAGCTTGGTTTCACCGAACCGAGCTTCCATTGAAGAATAAATTCCCGGATAAATCGCTCCTCTTCTGTGGTAAGGAGGGCTCTCCGTACAAGATTATCCCCACTCTCCACGGTAGAGCAGTACTCTTCAAAGTGAGTGATATTTTGGTAGTGGATTCCTCCCAAATGCCCAAAAGAAGCCACTCCCAGGGCGACCATATCTGCCCCGCCCCATAAATGATCACGGTATAAAAACTTGGTCTGCTCTGGGTTTTTTACTGCGGTGCAGGTACTGGTAATAGTGTAGCCGTTTTGTTCCAACTTATTGAAAGCCTCCGCAACCCATCTTCTTTTGGTCGGCCAATCTGCAACGGGGGCGGACAATTTCCCCTCTTCTTTCATCGACTTGTATATGGTGGTATTGAAAGGTACCTCCATTTGATAAATGGTCACACAATCCGGATTTAGTTCGATCACCTTTTCGATACAGTCCGACCAGTTATCATCCGTTTCCTCAAGCATACCCGCAATCAGATCGATATTGATATTTTGGATACCAGCATCCCTGGCCCATTGAAACGCACGATGCACTTCACCCGACCGGTGGGCACGCCCATTGGTTTCGAGGATATGATCCGAAAAATTTTCTATCCCCAGGCTGAGGCGGGTCACCCCAAAGTCCCGAATTGCCTGTACTTTTTTTTCGGTCAGCGTACCCGGTTCACATTCGAAGGTGACTTCTTCCGCTTCGTCCCACGGCATAATCTCCTTCATGCGGTTCGTCAGTTCGGTCAGTTGCTGGGCGGACAGGTAGGAAGGCGTGCCTCCTCCAAAATAAACAAACTTTGGCTTCCTGCCCGCAAGGTAAGAAGACGCTGCATAGGTTTCCAGTTCCTGCATGGTTGCATCCAAGTATCTACGAACATCAGCGGAATTTTTATCGGTGTAGACACGGAAGTAGCAAAAATGGCAACGCTTCCTGCAAAAAGGCACATGGTAGTACAACCCCAATGGTGCCTTGCCTGGTTTTGGACTGTTCAATAAGGAGCCAACCATCGGAATATCCTTCTCATTCCAAAAGGAAAAGGGCGGGTAGTTGGCAATAAAGTAGTTTCCTGCCTTGGTATCTTCCTTGGTTTCCCGGTCTGGCTTAATGATTGTAGGATCACTCATGGGCTCTTCGTACTGAAGGTATAAAGCGTTCCATCCTCACACCCAACGAAAATCCAACCATTGGAAACCGCACAGGTCGAAGAAATGGATGCTCCAATTTGGTATTCAGTAATCAGCTCTCCTGTATTTAAGTGGATCAGGCAAAGTTTGCCATCCATGGTTCCGACCACCACTTTTTCGCCAACAATCACGGGTGAGCTGTCAATCCGCCCGCGGGCTGCATATCGCCAGACCATAGACCCGGTTTTTCTATCAATTCCATGGAGGCCCTTGTCTCTTCCTCCTATGATGACCCATTGATCGGTTAAAGCAGGGGAGGAAAAGTAAGGGAAATTTTTGGGTTCATAGGTCCAGACGATCTGACCTGTGGTAAGATCGATTGCCTGCACCGACTTGTCCATATTTCCGACATAACCAAATCGATCCATCAACCCCACAGAAGACGCAATCGGTGCACCCAAATCTGCCTGCCTGATGAGATGACCATCGAGTAATGAAATGACATAGAGCTGGGCGTCGCATCCTCCAAAGACCACCGCTTCCTTACCCCAAACCGCAGGGGTTCCATTGATGTAGTTCATGGTTTCAAACTTCCACAGAAGCTTTCCGTCCGTCGCATCTAAACAGTGCACAAAATTATCATAGCTACCAACCAGTAGGAGCGGTCGCCCATCCTTGGGGTGTGAAGCGATATTGGGAGCCCCCACGATTTCACCCATGGTCTCATAACTCCATTCCTTTTCCCCAGTCTGGGTATCCAGGCAAACGACAAACCCATCCTTAGTACCTACATAGACACGACCCTCTTGAATCAGAGCAGGTGCATCCACCCCAACCCCGATATTTTTTTTCCACACCTCTTTGCCGGTGATCCGATCCAAGGCATGAAAATTTCCAGTGGAGCCACCCAGAAAAACAAGGTCGCCTGAAACCACTGGAGAAGATTTTAAGAATTTACCCGCATCAAATGTCCACTCGAGGATCAACTCGGTTTCGAGCTCACCTGAGCTTACCCCGCTTAGTGAAGCACCCCCTCTGTGATTTGGCCAATCAGCAAAGATCAAAAAGGGTGAAAATAAAAGGGTCGCTCCAGCCCAAATCAGGGTCCTCTTTCTCATTTGGTTTCCTGGAAAGAATAAGAGTCCACCGATTGATAAATCGCTAGCAAATCATCTTTCTGAACCGGTAATGGATTGAAAGAAGCAGTCCACTGTTCCGAAGCGTCCAAGGCGAGGGATCTTAAATCTTCAGGCTTACAATGAACCTGAGACAACCGTTCGGGCAATCGAGCCTGATGCCGTAAATTGATGATTTTATTTAGGAGTAAATGAAACGCCTGGTCGTCCCCGCAGCCGGAAGGAGCTAGTCCAGCACCCCGGGAAAGTTCCGCATAGATAGGAAGGATATCAGCACTTTCTTTGTTAAAATCTAAAACTGCTGGTAATACCAGGCTAACCGCCTGCCCATGAATGGTCCCCTTCTGAGCAGTGAGGGGGTTTGCCAACGCATGGGCCGCACCGAGCATGCTTAACTCAATCGCTGCACCCGCATGAGCCGCACCAAGCAAAACATTTCCCCTTGCTTCGAGATTTCCGGGGTCGCTCCATACCCTTTCCAGGTTTTGAGCAAGTAAGCAAAAGCTCTGTTTGGCATGGCGGTGAGAAGAGGCATTTCGTCGGGTGCATACCGCAGATTCAAGGGCATGGGCAAGAGCATCCATTCCGGTTGCCGCACAGACAGAGAAGGGCTGGGAGCAGGTTAATTCCGGATCCAAAAGCGTGATTTTAGGTAAAGCACTGGGATCGCCGCAGGCCATTTTTCGGTGATTCGAGTCGTTGGATATCAGAGCGTAAGACTGGCACTCACTGCCTGTTCCTCCGGTGGTGGGGATCGCGATCATTGGAAGCAGAGGAATCGTTGCTTTTCCTACACCCCAGTAATCCTTCATCGACCCACCGTTGGTGAGGAGAAAATTTACCCCTTTAGCAGTATCGAGGGAGCTTCCCCCTCCCACACCGACAATCAAATCAATTTTCTGCGATTTAAACTTTGCTGCACATTCTTGAACACTCGTATCTGTTGGGTTTTCCATGACTCCATCAAAAAGATGGGTTTGAATTCCAGCAGACTGTAGAGATTTGAGTATTTTTTGGGGATGCCCGGCAGCCATGATTCCAGAGTCCGTAACCACCAGGGCATGGCTACCCAACCGGGTGGCACACTCCCCTGCCCTTTGCGAACACCCCAAACCATAAACAACTTCCTGCTTAGCAGGATCGTCTGGGCTGTAAAAGAGGGTGTCTGGAATTGTTTGGTCCAAACTTTCTAACATCTACCCAAAGCGAATCCCTGCCTAAGCAGCCATACCGATGGATCTACGCTTGTATAAAAATTCAAATAGATTTCCTTCGTGAGGTTGGTCCCAGGATATTTTCATGGTCGGTATGGGTCCAATATTTAGCCGTTCGATGCGAGGGTCCAGCAGAAGTTCTTTTATGAAAGCTTGGTCTTTGGTGATCGCTGAAACCACCAGAGTAGGCCCTATCAGATCAAGCATTTTTTCCTGAGGCAATTCAACGACACTTGCATAGGGGCATAGGAATTCCCGATTGGCTAAGGGGTGATCCATGGATTCGCAGGCAATGATGGTAGGGCGCAAATAGGTGCCTCCCCCTGCCTGAACCAGACGGGAACCATCCCGATAAGGTGCCGTGGCATCATAAGCACCCGCTTCGCTTAAGTCCGCCTCAATCGCAGCATCAATCCACTCCGCCATTTTCGGATTGGCAAACCCGGATAGCACTGCTTCAGGATCATCCACTGATAAGGGCTTTACGGGTCCAAGCCTACGACCCAATTCATCCGCAATTTCTTTGGCATATTTGGGGACGATTACAGCAGATGCATTGATACAACTACGCCCACCATTCTCGGAGATCGAGCGGACCAGTACATCGATATAATCCATCCAGTTCTCAATCTCATCCTCCGCAATGATCACTTTACTGAATCCAGGTCCATGGACTTGCACACCCGGATTTCCTGCATATTGATCCGTAGTTGATTTGTCTCCAAAAATCAGGGCCCGGTCGCAAAGTCTTAGAATATCAGCAGCTCCTTCATGATCGGTGGGGTAAAATCCAAAGGCCTCGGCTGGGCAACCCGCTTGGATAAATGCCTGCATCAGCCGATAAGGGGTCCAGGGCTCATCTTTTCCTGGCTTCATCACCACTGGAATTTTAAGGGGGATTGCTGGTAACCAGAGAGAGTTCACCGCCGGGGAATTACTGGGCATCACCAAGCCTAACGCTTGGGTTGTTGGATGAAAGCAGACGGGCGATCCGGACTGCTCTCCATATCCACGATCAAGCACATCCAAGTCCAATCCTCGGGTCAGGCCATTTAAAATGGTTTCCATATGGCATAGTGCATAATGGATTTTTTCCATGTTCCTTCGCACCATCACATGGGGCAACCCACTGGTGGAGGATAAGGTTTCCAAATATTCCTGAGCACTTTGCAAATGCTTCCCACTACCGAGGGGCAAACTTTCATTAAGGAATAAATCTCCGGCACGGTGGCAAATTTCAATGAGTTCTTGAGTCCGGAAGTTTTGGAGCTTTTTCCGAGCGGAAGAAATGCTCTGCAAGTCGCGCCGGATCACTCCAGGATTTACCTGGCTAAGAGTAGCCCGAGTGGTTCCATCCCGATAATCCACCACCTCCGATTGATTGAGGCTGATGTATGGGTTGCCCAATCGAAGGCATGGCAAGTGGGGTACTTTCTGATTCATCCTTTAATAGACCCCTTCGACAATTTTCTTTTCCATTGCCCCAAACGGTCGAATTTCAGCGACTCCATCCCAGGGTGCCTCTGCCCATGGCTTTCGGCGTATGGCTTCATCCCGCTCCAAAAAGCGGGGCATGAAAAATTCCTTGGTTAGGGTCGTCAGTTCCACCCTCCCCCATTGATCATATTCCACTGGGTTCCCGCTCTCTGGTTCAACCACCCGAAGGACCGCTCTGGGCTGGGGGGCATAGTAAGCAATGGAATAATCATTTTCTGGTCCAAATGGGCGATGGCGGGCCAGCCCCATCAGAGTATTCCCATAGGTAGGGACAAATCCGATCTTTCCACCCTCGCAAACCTCCTCCATAAGAAAGCGGGCATATTGTCGGTCCATCGTGGTACCCCCACAAAATACCCCTTTGATCCCTGCTTGGACCAAATCTCTACGTTCCGCAAGTGCCTCCAAGAGCTTAGGCGTGGTAAAGAGTGCACTCACTTCACGATGTTTTAGAATGGTGAGCGCCTGCTCCACCACATGATCCATATACGCTCGTGCCTGATTAAATTGCTGCGTGGCAATCAAACGCTTCACCCAGCGGGGATCAAGGTCCACAAAATAGCAGGAACACCCTCTTTCATTGGCGAGATGCTCGATCGCCAACCTCAGGCGTCTTGGGCCGGTTGGGCCGACCATCAACCAGTAGTGATTTCGGGGGAAGTGTTCGTCATTCAGGGTGTCGGAGAAGGCGGTGTAATCGGTACGAAAATCATCCCAACCAATTCGCTGCTTCGGCATACCTGTGGTTCCACCCGTTTCAAAAATATTAAATGGCCGACCGGCATAGGCTTTGGGCACCCATGAATTGTTTGGTAAATCCCTTAACCATTCATCCTGAAAATAAGGAAATTTCTCACACAAATCTGCAAAGGTAGAAATTTCATCCCGCGGACTCCAGTCCTGCTCCTTGGCCCAATTTAGCCAGAATGGACATCCCGTATTTTCCGAAAAATGCCAATGGATGATTTCTGCCACATGCTCATCGAGTGATTGTGCAGCTTGTTTAATTTGAACTTCGCTAGCCATACTGGGGAATTTTCTATCCTCCATTAAGGGGATTCGCAATCAAGAGTGTTTCGGGAAAAATCGATCTACCGAGGAAGAAGATGGCGGGCGGGTAAGCAGAGAAACTCCGACCATCGCAATACTAGATACCAAAAAACATACCGCAGCCGGTACAATACCCGGACCGATAAAATACTCCCCACCATAGCCAGATTTGTGGAAAAAATACAACCAGGATAAAAGGGCACTTACCACACAGGCAATCGCTCCAGCCTTCGTTGCCCGTTTCCAATAAAGTGCCGAAAACACCAGTGGGAAAAGTGCAGAAAATCCACTAAAGCACCAGATTGCCAAATCAAACACATTGGCATTTTTGAGTGCCATCGCCAGGAGATAGGTTAGGGCCACAATGATCACAATAAATAATCTGGCGACTCGTAATTTTTGAGAATCGCTCAACTTATTTTCCCCTGCCCTGAAGACCACAATGTCGTTGGTAAATATCGTGCCGAGGCAGAGAAACTGGGAGTCCAAAGAAGACATGATCGCAGCTAACACCCCGGCGGTTAGCAAACCAGTAAGCATCGGGTCTCCCACCAGAAGGTCGAGCATGGCAGACAAAACGGCAGGCGGAGGTATTCCTGGTGGAAGCAAGCCACTCGCCCAGCTGCCTATCAACACACAAGGTACCCAAACGATCATGATGCAAATGGGATGAGCCACCACCGTAAGCTTAAAGGCCCGGGCATTCCGAGCGGTTAACCAATGTTGAAAAAGGTGAGGAAACATTCCCACACTCAGGGGAATAAAAAGATAAGTGACAAAGGTGATAAAGGGCATGCCAATCTCACGCTCAAAGGATAGCAACTCACCGGTTTTAGGGTTTTTCTTTTTGAATTCGGCCTGCACAGTATCACGGGCAAGATGAGGATGCGTATCGGTAAGATTAGAATTTGAAAAGCCTCTGACTTTGCCAATGATCTTGGGCGGTGTATTCGCGAGCAACTCTCCAGCTTCCGGGTCATATCTATAATCCTGAACCACATCTGCCTTCTCGTTTATTCGCATTGGAACCTTGCCCGCCTGCTCCAAACCACCCAGCGATTGAACAATGAAGTAAAAAGCAACCATGCCCATTCCCATAAAAACCAGGGTTTGAAACGCATTGGCGAAAGCAGCTCCGCGCGAACCACCAAGAAAAACATAGGTCAGCACCACTCCGCAAATAACCAGCCCAGATAACCAAGGTGGCACACCACCTGCCCAGACCGGTAGGGTAGGATTTGTAAAAAGCTCGGGGAAGGCTCCTGCGGTTACGGGTTCGATTACTTTTCCGGCACCAATAATGCCAATTAATAAATAAGGAACCACCAGCAGAACTAAGATAGGAAAAAGCAGGTAGCCTATGCCCTTACTCTCAAACCGTTCACGAAAAAATTGTATCTGGGTAAGATAACCATTCCGCTTTCCCAGTGCCCAAAGACGAATGCCGACCAGGAAAAAAATCGCCATGTGCACCAACCCACTGATTGAGGCCATCAACCCATAAGTTCCAATTCCACGCTCAAAGGATTTTCCCGTCGATCCAACCAAAGCAAATGCTGTCATGGTTGTACCAAATACACTCATAAGCAAAAGGAAGGGCCCAATGCTGTGACTCGCCACAAAAAAGTCCTGGCTCGTACCACGAAACAAACGGCTACTTCCCAGCCCGAGAAGCAATAAGATAAAAAGATAGCCTACTATGATGAGTAAAACATCCATGCCTATCTGTCTTGTAAGTCGGTTTTCATACCTTGCTCTCTTGGCTTACCTTCATCCTCTGCATACTGCTCCCAGTCACTTGGCCAAGCCCGCAATACTGCCCATGCTCCCAGCCCGGAGCATGCCAGAGAAAAAAGGGCATGATAAAACAGACCGATGGGCACTCCTCCCAAAACCATCTCCTCAGATGACCAGTTCCAAAAATCCTGATGTAAAAACAACAGGGCCAAGAAAAGTATCCAAAAGATTTTCATCTGGGGGTAGAATCCTTAGCTCTTCGCGACTTACTCGTCACTTTTTCCAACCGCATAAAGATGCGTCTGTGTAGAAACATAAAGGGTCTGGTTGGCAACCACAGGTGAGCTGTATATGGGTGCACCCAAATTAATTGCCTCGGGTTCTGCGTATTCTTTCCCATGTTTAAAAATTAATAGATCCCCATCCTCATTTCCTAAAAGTACCTTACCATCCACCAGCAGGGTGGATCCCCATATGCGACTGTACGAATCGTGGGTCCAATACACCTCTCCAGTTTCAGCATCCAGGCAGTGCAAAATCCCTGCATACTCGGCCTGATAAATGAGCCCATCCCCAATCGAGGGAGTTGATATCGTTCTTCCAATATCGGTATTTTTCCAAAGTACCTCACCTGAATTTGCGTCTACACAAGACAACCGCCCCACCCCATCCCCATGCTCCGGATCCTGCCCAATGGAACAGTATATTTTATTGTTGTGGAGTACAGGGGTGGCAATCAGCTCACTCGGCCCGGGGGGTGTGGCATAGGGAATTTTCCTGCCCTCTGCATCAATCCGATAGCCTGGCTCATTACAATCTACTTTCCATTTTGGAAGAAAGAGGTCGAAGCCCTCCTCGTCCTGCTTAGTCTGGTTGGGATAGGCATAAAGGAAGCCATCTGTCCCTCCCCAAAATAAAGTTTCGACACCTTCGATTAGGCCATAGGTTAGGGATGACCAAGCAGCATGAAGGGATGCTTTACTTGCCCCTGACCCATCCTCTCCAATGAGTGCCCCGGTACTTTTATCCAACGCGATCCAGCTCGGTGAAAGTGGGCTTGGTATATTTGTATGAGACCAGTCCACTCCGTTGGAAGTGGCAACAAAGATACGATCGCCAACGATCAAGGCTGATGAGCTGGTCACATTGTGAGGGAACACCCCCAACTCATCGCGCATATCATATCGCCAAATGATATCGGCATCGAGCTCAGGGTTAAGCAAATCCAAGGCTCCTTTGGGCCTTACATAATTTTCTTCATCCTTGTACGGGCCATCATTGCCATTTTTCAATCCCTCCAGATCCAGACAAATCACCTCACAGCGATTGGTAACCACATAGGCTCTGTCCTTCTCGATAGCTGCCGATGAGCATACCCCTATGTACTCCCAGTCACTTACTTTACCCGCTCCAAGCTTGGGAATGACTAGCTGCCATTCAAAGGCTCCGCTTACCTCATCAAAGCACATCACCACTCCACGGTCTCCCTTCTTCTGGGAATCGCGTACAGATTCATTATTGGTGCCAACAATTACTTTACCTTCTCCGATGGTAACATTTCCATAGGATTGCGATCCAAGCTTTGCGACCCACTTGATGTTTTCTGTGGTAGATAAATCCACACTTTCATCCTCATTGAATTCGCCTGGTTTAAATTTAAAAGTAAGGCCTTTTTCCGATGATACCATATTGCGGGAATGATCTTTTCCCCAACTCGGCCAGTCCGCACCTGTTAAAAGCGGGCTAAAGATTGCTAGACTTATTACTGATATGAGAAAGGGACAGGTTTTCATGGATAAGGAAGGGGAAGAAAGTTAAGGCTTTTGGTAAATTTTTAGATTATCGAAATATACCTTCTTTTGGCTTTGGGGCGACATGGCATAAATCCCTGGTGCTCCCAAAAGGTGGGGTTTGGAGTGAACCTCTTCAAGCGTCCACTGTTCAGGTTCAGGCTCCTCTCTTGGCCATGCTTTGGCCCGGACCAAGCCAGATCCGTCTTCCTGTATATCGATTTGGGTTTTTAACCGGTACCACTTGCCGGCTTCCACCGGAAAGGGCACAGACCTTTGGAAGCGGTCATAATTAGACACAACTTGCAAAGCATTGGCATTTCCAACCAGTGCAAAAATATACCTTTGATTAATCACCCCTACGGTAGATTTGATTCTGCGATTTCCATCCACCATCGCATCCATTTCCATGATATAATCTTTCTCTTTCCATGAACCCACAAAGTTCATGGCTCGCTGAAACAAAACCAGGTCCAGAGTATTACCGGCAACAACTTCACCTTCCATTTCCTGGACCTGCCAACGCATCCGTGCTCCCAGCCAGGGAAGCGGTGGGTAGGAGTAAGAAACTCCGTCGGAAGCCACTTGGTCCAGAGTATACCCCGACTGAAAGTCCTCTTGATAAGGTAAAGCAGGTAGAATTCTGCCCCTGGCGAAACCAGATAATTCCTGAAAACTGACCCGCAATGCACCTGCCGATAATTGGGCACCCGGAGTGGTTGTCAGAGTCCCTGGGCCAGAGACTGAAAGATTGCCATCCAGCTTTGCCTGTACTTTGGCAGTTGGGGGGATCCATTTCTCCCAAGACAATCCATCACCAAGCTGGCGGATTCTTCGCCCAGTACGGTCCAATGCAAATACCCTGAAGTCTATTTTTTTTCCCGCAGACAATGAAAATTCCGAGGGAACCACTTGCAATGATTCGATTTGATCCGTTTGGGCACTATAATCAAGTTCCCTCTTTTTAAAAGTTGAAGGTTTTTTCGAATTTCCGAAAGCATGCAGTTTCTTCTTGGACTGGACCAAGATCCGCCCCTGAGCAATGGCCGGTGCAGCTAAGCAGGCATGACCAAGATCTACCTCATTAAGGATTTTCCCCGAGTTACCCTGGTCTTCCACAACGAACAAATGACCATCAAACATCGGCACATAAAGTTTGCCGTCCGCCCAGGTGGGTGCCGCATGGATTTGATCCGGAGCAAGTTTTACGATCCAAATCGTTTTGCCACTTTCGGCATCATTGCAAAACAACTCACCGGTCTTGATTGTGGTGTAAACCCTGTCTTTATGCAGTACAGGTGAGCTGGTAAAGGATTCCAGCTCTTCATTTCTCCAGGCTTCAGCATCTTCACCCAGCTCTAAGATTGATTCTCCCAGTTTTGGCAGTACCTCTGGTTTCTTAATCCCCACCATCCGGCCAATTTTGGAACTATCGATGTTTTCTTTACCGTGAACTGCAATGACGAGGTCCTGGTAAATCACGACCCCTGCATTGACCCCTCCGTGCGACATTTTAAAGCGCCACAGAGGTTGGCCCGTTCGTGCATCCACACAAACCACATGACCACAACCCGTACCGCTATAAAACACAAGGCGACCATCTTCCAATTCCTCAAAGACTAAGGGTGCGAATGAACTGTCTTGCGGAGTCGTTCCCGGGGTAGATGTCCAAACGAGCTCACCAGAAAATTTATCGAAAGCATAAAACCTGTCTCTTGCCGGGCCATGGGTTCCCCAATTCGCAGTGATTGCATGTAAGATCACGAGGTTCTCACTTATACATGGCCCACCAGTTCGCCCGTTGGGGAAAGTAAGGCGGGCAAATTCTTCCATTAATGATCGTTCCCATAACAAGGAACCGTCCGGGGAATATCCCATAAGCATCCCAGGGCTGGTCTGAAAGAAAATGTTGCCTGTTTCCGGGTCAACACAAGCTGAACCCACTCCGTAGCGATCATAAACAATGTCGCTGATAAAATCTTTCCTTCTTTTGTCCCATAACATTTGCCCACTTTCCAAGTCCAAGCAGGTAAGGCTCTCTTCCACCTCCTCACCCGCTCCATAATATCCAAACTGGTAGACTTTATTTCCTGCAACCACCGGAATTCCCCCACCCTGTATCTCATAGGTCCAAAGCTCCGATCCATTTAGCTCGTCCGGTAAGCCTGATTCCGTGGATACCCCCATTCCCTGATCTCCACGGGCATGCAACCAATTTGAGGATTTATTCTCCAAGTGAACTGTACTGGTCGCACTAAGAGTTTTTTTTTGTGGAGAGGAAAAACGAATGCAAGAGCTAAGGAAAACACAGGCACTAATAAATAGTGCCAAGGCAGTAAGAGACTTCATAAAACTAGAAAATTTTGAATATCAAGTTAAGTTTAAATTGGTAACCAGCCACCAAGGAACGTCAAACTCGCTTGGGTTGATTTGGAAAGAATTTAAAAAGCGGAAGAGATTACTTTGAGTTTTCCATATCAAGACAGACCCAAGTCCCAGCACTCGACCGGCAATGCATTCTTCCATTTGAGTAGGTGGGGGGCGTCCAGTTGTTCTTACCTCCCAACACCTGAAATCGAGCAATTTCATCAAAGCCCTTGGAGGACGCATTCACAATCGCCAACTCTCCCCGATCACTCAGCACTACCAATTTATCAGCAACCAAGATTACCGTGCCCACACCATACCCTCGCTCTTCCCATATCTTCCTTCCCTCCATGAGATCCAGGCAAAAAAGCGTGGCTCGGTTCGAATTTGCTCCGGCTTGCCCATGAACCCCAAAAGCAAATCCATCTTTATAAACTAAACTTGCCATTTGACAGGCCACTTCATCCGACTCCCAGAGTACCTTCGGCTGGGACTCGGTTAAATCCAGCAGAGCCGCACCCTTACCATATCCACTGGCCACGAGCATTTGGCTTCCTAAATCTAAGGGTTGAGCCGCATTCACATCGTATCGGGTCCGATGCTGGTAGGTGCTTTTCTCTTGTCCGTTGGCAAAGTCGTGGATCGATATGCCATCTTGATTAAAAACAACCACTTCCATGGGGTTGGAATCTCGGATGTACGGGCTTGCGTATCCAGCTTCGGCTCCTCCACCTCGCCAAATTTCCTTACCGCTTTCGGCATCGAGTGCCACCAGCGAACCATTCTTGGCTCCGGTTTGGACAATGATGGTATCTTTGTAAAATAAGGGGGCTCCTGAATAGCCCCAGGTTGGACAACGCCCACCCAGGTCATCCACTAAATGAATTTTCCAGATAAGCTTCCCAGTCTTTGCTTCTAAGCAAAAAAGGGGGCCTTCGTGTCCAAGTAAATATATTTTTCCTTTGGCAAATGTAGGGGTCGACCTGCTACCTCCCTGAAAATATTTGTCTCCCAGACTCGACGGATAGGAAAAGGTCCAGCTAATCTCTCCCTCCCTGGCCTTTACACAGTACAGGGTGTTTTTCTTGTCCTTATACCCTTGCGTGTAGGCCAACCCTCCGGCCTCAATGACCGAGGAATATCCCAGGCCCACTTCATGCTGCCACAGGATCTCTGGTTCCTTAAAGCCCCAATCCGTACGAAGAGAATCCTCCTGCGTACGATGGTTTCGCTCAGGCCCACCATAAGTTGGCCAATCAATCGCCGGAGAAGATACAGTGAGTAGTAAAGAAACAAACGGAAGAAATGGGCGAATCATCATCCTCAAATCTTGGCACTTGCATCACCACAACGCAAATCAACTTATGCGGGCTGGAGGTTGATTCGGACTGACGAAAACTAAATCAAAAATTAGATGGGGCCGATCAAATGGTCTCGATCGAAAGATAAGTATAACTCCAAGTCATCCGCATAGTAATTACTGGTATTCGCAAGGAGCGAATCTGGTCCGGTTTTTCTAGCATTCAAGGAAACCACTACAAACTGGGTGTCTTTGGGTAGTTCCATTTCTGAATTCAATTCATCCCAGGTGCTAGGGTCTAGGTCAGCTGGAACTTTACTTTGAGTAAGGGTAAGTTCTTCTTGTGCTTGGTTTGCATTCGCTCGGATTGCTTTGAGGGTAATACCAAACTCGGCACCTTCATGAGAATTTCCGAAGCTCTGGTTTACCTTAAGGGCGGCAAAGATTTTTGCTTTTTCTCCTGAAGTAGGATTGATCAGGTTACGGACATCCAATACTTGTACGGTTTCTTCAAGATCGGCCTTTTGGGAATCGACATCCACGGCCATTTTTCCCAAACCAATCATGCTCGTGCCCGAGGCAGGTAAGATCCCTTTTTCAGTCGGCACTAAGAGAGCTGGCAAACGATTCCACCTTTTAATTTGGTCAAAATATTCGATTAAGCCTTCATTGGATGGAAGGTCTTTCCCGTTCAGACTCGCAATGGCAACATTGATATATTCTCTTGGTTCAATAATTTGCTTTTCTGATAGAATTTTTCGCGTGTTCCCTTCCTTGAAATCTTCCGACACAGCTTTCATTGAAAGTGCGTTCGGCTGAACATTTTTATCAATCGAAGCAATCGATGAATGATTTACATCATCTGCAAACCAAAGAACCCCGAAAAATGCCAGCAGCGTGGCCGCGATTGCCCCTGCCCAAATAGGAAAATAAAGAAGAGTCCGTGATTTTGAAAGGGGCTGTTTACTTTCGATCTCTTGCGAAGTGGTTGATTCCCAATGAAGCAACGATTCCATCCGAACATAATCCAAGTATATTTGTCTGTTCAGGGGGGAATCTTCGAGCATGCTCGAAAGCTTATTGTGTTCCTCCAATGAAATGGACCCATCCAGTAGGCTGGAAATTAAACGGGTAAGCTCTTCGTTTGAATCTGATTTATTCATGCTAACTACAATGGATTAGCACTTATTCACAAAATGATACCAGTTTTTTGAAAATTTTTAAAATTCGGTGTCTGCTTCCAGCTTTGGAATTTTTTCCCTCACGCATTGCATAAGGTTTTGCCTTATTCGAAAAAGAGTACCCGAAATGGCACCGATCGGACGGTTCAACGCCTTGCAAATATCTTTCATTGATAAATCTTCCTTGAATCTCATGCGGGAAATTTCTCTCATGTGTTCGGGTAATAAATCATAGCAGATTTGCAAGGCACGCTGTGTGAGATGATGTTTTTGGACATCAAATTCTTCGCTGGCCAGAGTTTCGACGAGTTCGTTACTGAAATGGATTTTGCTTCTTCTCTTCTTGGTTAGATGAGCAAGAACCTGAAACCGTGCGATATGGAAAGCCCAGGATCGAAAATTCCCCGCAGGATCATATTCTTTGGATTTCTGGCAAAGAATTAGATTGGTCTCCTGCAAAACATCCTCGGCATCACTTCGATTGGGAAGAAGACTGAGTATAAAAGCATAGAGGTTTCTCTGGATTCCCACGAGCTTTTGGGAGAATTCGAAAGATACTGAGTTGTCACTCACATTTACATTCGAAGAAGGTTTCTTCTGTAAGTCAACAAGGATACATTTTCTATGAACCCTTTAGTTGCCAAGAACCAAAATCTAATCTTTGATCCAAATCATGCAGACATGGCACTGTATCGCTCTGATTGTTTTAAGCATTGCAGTATTTCTCTATGCTTCCTTTGTGGATGAAATCAATAAGACTGCGGAAACTTCACTAACTACCCTAACAGAGGTTTCTGAACCTAGTCTGGAAAAAAAGGGTACAGATTCTGATGCTAATTTTTCTTCTTCATGGGCCGAGACTCTACTGACCCTCGATTCAGCGATCGATGAGGATTACGCCATTTCATTTCACCAAGAAGCACTGGAATCCCATCTTCTGTTGAGCACAATACTGAATGAGTTGGAGAAAAGCCCTGTGGCTTTTGACATGATTCTGGGGCCCTTCACCAATGAAATTTTTTCGGAAAATAAATTGGAAATTCTATCTTCTTTAATCCTGGTTCGTCCAAAATCAAAAAAGTCTCTTCATATTATCTGCAAGGGGCACTCCTCCCGTGCGGCTAACTTGCTTTCTGAGCTCATCGTTCGAAATTATAATCGGTTGGTTACGAGTGAGAGCACTGAATCTCCCCTGCCCGACAGCTTGGTGAAAAAACTTGCACTCATAAAGGAGTATGAAAAACAGCTGGATGACCTAAAGGTTACCATTCAGGAAGAATTGGGAGGTGCCCCTGAAGAGAGTGTCGAAGTTATGGCCATCCGTTCCGAAATCATGCAAGTGGATCAAGAAATTACTGAGGTAAAACAACATTTGCTCAGGATCGATCAAATCCATAAAAATGGACAGAATCCCACTGAATATCTTCATATCCCTCCTGTTCGGGATTATGGACAAGTTGCCCAGGTTGCAGATATTCTGGCTCAGCTAAAATCCATGCGATCCGATAAATCCCTCAATGAATTTACCCGTAATCAGGTCGAAGAAAATATTCTGATCAATAGCAAAGAACTGGAAAAGGAAGTCATCTCTGCAATCGAACAAATCAAGCAAAGTGTCACCCATTTGCTGGAAAGAAAGAAAAGTCTGCAGCAAAACGCTTTTGATCATCTTTCTACAGAACGATTAACAAAATCTAAAAACTTCCAGATGAATAGATTCTCCAAAATGCAAGAACTTGTATCGGAAGCGAAAGCTCAATATGAAGACGCAACCCTACAGTGGATGACCTGCAAGTCTTCCTTCTCCCTGTACCGAGTTACAGAGTGAGTCTCACTTTTTATTTGGATGAATCAGGGTATTTTAAAGCTGGGTAAAAATTTATTTTTCCCCAAAGCACCTGGTCTAAGAGCTTCGCTTTTTAAAAACGCAAGTAGCGGGGACTTGAGTGCTGGGCTCAATGTGGCCTTACTCGCCATTCCTCAGGGTATGGCTTATGCCTTGGTTGCCGGCTTACCCATCCACTATGGTCTCTTAGGCTCGGCCATCGCTGCCCTTATGGGGGGTATTTTCGGGGGAGGAAAATTCATTACCCTAGGACCCACCAATGCCACCGCTGTTCTCCTATTTGGGGCATTCGCGGGAGTCGGGCTTATCGGGCAAAATGGTCTCGCCTCCTCCTCGGCTCTCCTTCTTCTTCCGGTCATCCTGATCTCTTCTGCTTTATTGCTTATTTTAGCGAGTTTGTTTCGGATATCGTTTATCGTTCAATTCGTTTCCCGAACGGTCATTACGGGTTACATAACCGCAGCCGCATGCCTGATCATAGCAAACCAAGGCAGACATGTTTTAGGAATTTCCAGCTCTGAAGATGCCCCTCCTTCTACATTTATTGGCATTATTTACTTTCTCGGAACTCATCTGGACATGATTTCCTTTCCTGCACTGATCCTCAGTTTGATCACTGCTTTCGCATATTTTCTGCTCAAGTTTTATGCGCCCGCTTTGCCCAGTGTGGCAGGTGCCCTGATTTTAGCATCTGTTTGTGGTTATTCTATGGAGAGGCTTGGACTACCAGTGGTTTGCCTCGAAGGCTTTTCGCTCAGCAAAAACCTGTTTATGATCCCCAGCCTTGGGCTTATCCAAGAGCATGGCTCCCTTATTCTATCCACTGCCCTTGCGGTTTGCATGCTTTGTCTGCTGGAAGGTCTCTCCATAGGCAAATCCCTATCGGCTCGGGCAGGTGGCCGCATTGATGCCAATCAGGAAACCTTCTCCATAGGAATGGGAAACCTTGGATGTGCCTTCTTATCTGGGATGCCTGCGTCTGGCTCATTGACTCGCTCAACCTTGAGTGTGGCCAGTGGGGCAAAATCAAACCTAGCCAACCTTGTTACAGGGGTCATCATCTTTCTTGGGGTATTTCTTCTGAGCGACTTGGTTCAGTTTGTGCCGATTTGTGCCCTCGCCACTTTGGTTATTTTCATTGGCTTATCCCTGGTAAAAATCAGGCAAATTCAAACCGTAACCTTTGCCACCCGGTCCGATGGGTTTGCATTCGCAGTTACCTTATTGGTTGGTCTTGTGTTCTCTCTACAACTGGCAATCTTCGCCGGAGTTATCACATCTATTTTGTTATTTTTGAGAAAGGTGGCCCACCCACAACTGGTAGAATATGGATATACGGAAGAAGGAACCTTAGCCGAGGCGTCCGTTCATACCAAACGAGCTCAACCAGAGGTTTTTATTGTCCATGTTGAAGGAGAACTCTTTTTTGCGGCAGCAGATTTATTTTACGAACAGATTAGAAGAGTGGGTGAAGATCCAAACCAAAAAGTGCTCGTCTTAAAAATGCTCAATGCTCACCACATGGATGCCACCTCTGTTTTAGCCCTCGAGGAATTGCTGGAATATCTCAAAGAGAAAGACTGCCATGTAATTCTCTGTGAACTCAGGAAAGATTGCCTGCGCATTCTCAAGAATTCCGGCGTGCTTGCCCGGATGAACCGGAGAAATATTTTTCCCTACATACCGAGCAACCCAACCCTTTCCACCGCCAAGGCAATTCGCCGGGCCAAAACTCTAATTGAGGGTGGTTCCGCTAAGGTCACGATTGTGGCAGAGGAGAGAAAAGGGGCAGCCTAAGAAAATATTCTACCGCATCCACTATGCCTTAAATCATCGGTGGAGGATCGAAATTGTTGGACTGCTCACGGTTAGGTTGTTGTGTCTGAAACTCTTTTGGATCGGCCTTTTTCTTCAAACTATGTTTTTTGACTTCCTTCGTTGCTTGAGGGGGAGCCTCCTCTGTAGAAGAATTTTCTTGAGCAGATTTTTGCTCGAGGAATCGGGTATGGTTGTACTGCTCGATCGCTTTTAGCTCAAGTAGGGCTTCCTGGTGCTTGGTTTTATGGACCGTCAAACGCTCTTGAATGGATTGTCTTTCTTCTGGTGTGTAACCTCCTCCTGCCAAATTTTTCTCCGCTTCTTTGATTTCTTTTGTAATACACTTGATTTTGGAAAGGAGCTCTTCTTTTTTGGAACCGTAGTTAAACTTGGGAGAAATATACTTCTTAGCAGTCAAAAAAGTGGCATGGCTTCCTTCCTTAATCATATCCAGCTCTTTTTTTAATACTTTCATGTACCCCAGGCATGCCTCAAGATCCTGCTCTACTTTGTGGCCACATTCTTCTTTCTTGCGGAGTTCACGAACCTGCTTCCTCAGTTCATCCATCTCATCCTGTACTTTCTTGCGAGCAAGATTTCTTTTCTTAACTTCTGATGGATCAATTTCGTCTTGGGAATACATAGTTCTTTATTTACTTCTGTAATATACTCCAAGGCTATAAATTCATTTTAAAAATTCTCAAGTTATTCTGCAATTTGGTAGAAGCTTAGGGAATTATTCCAACATATTTGTTCGATTTCACTGCCAAATAATTCACCCGCAAATTTTCCGATTTCTGGAAGGTATCCTGGCTGGTTTTTTTTGCCCCGATAAGGAACTGGGGCCAAGTAGGGACTGTCGGTTTCAAGCATCAATTTATCAAGGCCTTGATGTTTGGCGGCCTGCCATAATTCTTCATTCTTTGGGAATGTTAAAATTCCAGTAAAGGAAGCTCGACCACCCCGCTCCATAAGCAATGAAATCTCCTGGGTTCCCTCGGTGAAACAATGAAAGACGACTTTGGACCAGTCCACCCCTGCGTGATCAATTTCTTCGACACTATCATGGAATGCTGCCCGGGAGTGAATAATCACCGGGCAATTCAAATTCCGTGCTATTTTTAGCTGATGCCGGAAAGCCTCCTTTTGCCAGAAGACAATTTTTTCGGCCTCATCTTTATCTTTGGGCAATCGGAAGTAATCGAGGCCAATTTCTCCCAAGGCAACTGGCATAAATTCATCTTTCCAATAATTTTCCAAGCCTTGCACTTGCCTGATCCAATCCTCCCCCACATATCCCGGGTGTAATCCAACCGAGTAATAGATTTGATTCTGATAATCCTTTGCGAGTTGTTGGTAATCTGCCCAGTCCTCAGGAGTCGTTCCGACTGCCACCATTTTCTCAACCCCTTTGTCCCGAGCATGTTTCAGAACTTCATCCAGTTCTTGTTTACGCAAAAAACTTTGTAAGTGACAATGTGTATCAAACCAAGACATCTACTCGACCAATACGAAAAGTTCTGCCATGATCGCGACTCAAATCCTTTCTTTTACTCTCTTTTACTTCAAAATTTTATAAAATCATGGAAAATGTCATTATCTTAGGAACTGGATGTGCCGGTTTTACAGCGGGTATTTACACTGCACGGGCAAACCTCAACCCCTTGATCCTTGAAGGGAAGCAGCCGGGGGGGCAATTAACCACGACTTCTGAAGTTGAAAATTTTCCCGGATTTCCCGAGGGCGTTGATGGGTACGACTTGATGGCAAACCTGCGTAAGCAAGCGACCAAATTTGGGGCCCGGGTAGAAAATGCATTCATTGACCGAGTCGATTTTTCCGGGGATATCAAAACCCTACATTCGGGAGATAAATCATATCAGGCAAAGGTGGTTATCATCGCTACTGGAGCAGCACCCCGTTTACTTGGAGTACCTGGCGAGCAGGAGATGTACGGAGGTAAAGGAGTCACCACCTGTGCCACCTGTGATGGTGCCTTTTACCGGGATATGGATGTGGTCGTTGTGGGCGGGGGAGACTCCGCCTGTGAAGAAGCTCTCTTTCTAACCCGCTTTTGTTCAAAAGTTACCCTGGTTCACCGAAGAGATGAATTGCGTGCCTCCAAAATTATGGCGGAACGCACCTTGGCTCATGAAAAAATTAATGCGGTTTGGGATTCTGCGGTGGAAGAAATCTTGCCCGGTGAAGATGGCAAAGTACGGGCGATCCAAACCAAAAACCTGAAAACGGGAGAGACCAGTGAAATCTCCTGCAAGGGGGTATTCATTGCCATTGGTCATTTGCCCAACACGCAACCCTTCGCAGGCATTCTCGACTTAGACAGCAACGGGTATCTTGTCCCCTCCGCTGGAAGCATGGTAAAAACCAAGGTGCCTGGCGTTTTTGTGGCCGGAGATTGTGCGGATCATGTCTACAGGCAAGCGATCACGGCTGCGGGGATGGGCTGTCAATCTGCGATCGAAGCTGAACGCTGGCTCGCAGAAAGCGACTAGTGCATACGGTTTAAAGCCGGCCAAAAGGGTATGAGGGAGCAGGGGGCAAGTGTTGCAACTCACCTGACTCTTTCAGCCGAAAAATACCCCCACATCCCTGCCCTTGTCTGTGGGGCCAAAGTTCCCTCTTTTAGCCCCCTCTCTTTTTCTCAACTGGATCAATTGGTTGATCAAGCCAGCAAGGAGCTCCTTCTATCGAAAATAAAAAGTGGGGACAAAGCCCTGCTCTTTGTAAACCCTGGCCCTGGGCTGATCATCTGGGCATTCGCACTGTTTCGAATCGGTGCTATTCCTGTGGTAATCGATCCAGGCATGGGGATCCGATCCTTTCTTTCATGCATTCAAAGGACTCAGCCCGAGGCAATGGTTGGCATATCCAAAGCTTTTTGGATAAGCCGCCTTTTGCCTCGCTCATTTAAATCCGTCCGCAAGCGATACCTGGTTCGGCCCGGTCAGTATGGTGGAACCACTGGAGATAAAATGGGGCAGGAAGAGAAGCCTGTGGATCCGGATGCACTTGCTGCCATTGTGTTTACATCCGGATCAACCGGTGCACCCAAAGGAGTCCGCTATTTACACCGCACATTTGATACCCAGATCCAGGCACTCAAAAATACCTTTGGAATGACGCCGGGAGAGATAGATCTTACCACGCTGCCCATTTTTGGGCTTTTCAACCCCGCCCTTGGAATCACCTCGGTCCTGCCAGAAATCAACCCAAGAAAACCAGCATCCGCAAACCCAGAAAAATTGGTACATGCCCTGACCCATCACAAAATTACCACTGCCTTTGCCTCGCCCGTGATCGGTAAAAAGATTGTTTATGCCTCCACCAAAAATGGAAATTCTTTCCCGGATATCAAACGATTCTTTTTGGCAGGTGCTCCCATTTCCCCAGACTTAGCCCAAGGTCTGCAGCAGGTCTTACCCAATGGAGAAGTGATTGTTCCTTATGGCGCCACCGAAGCACTCCCCGTTTCTTCGACAAACGCATCTCATATCCGAAATGCAAGAGAATCTATCCTCGCTGGAGAGGGCTCGCTCATTGGGTCCCCTCTTCCTGAAGTCAAGGTACGCATTCTTCCTTCGGTCCAATCTCCCCTGCCGGATTACGAGCAGGGCAACCCTGGATTACCCGATGGGCAGGTTGGGGAAATTTGTGTGTCAGGCGGGATGGTCTCTGCCGGTTACGACCGGATGCCTGGTGCCACTTGTGATGCCAGGTTTAGAATTGGAGAAGATTCCTATCACCGCATGGGAGATTTAGGGTACTTCGATCCAGCCGGGAAATTACGCTTTTTAGGAAGAAAGGCTGAATGTATCCACTCCTCAAACGGACCGATCGAAACAGAACGATGCGAGCCCTTTATTAACCAGCTCCCTTATGTTCAGAAATGTGCATTGATTGGACTTGGGGACGCACCCAACCAGCAACCCTGCCTGGTGATTGAACCCGTGCGGGAAAAGATGAGAGAACACGGAGAAGCCTACATGCGCAAAGCAATTCTTGAGTCATGTAATAAACGGTTTCCAGAGTTTCCAATTGAGCGAGTCTTTTTTGAAAAACGCCTTCCGGTCGATGCTCGCCATAATGCCAAAATTCACCGGCTATCTCTGGGAAGAAAATGGACCCAGCTCATCTCCCGGAAACCAGACCTCGGAAAGATAAAATGAAAATTTTAGTCACCGGCGGTTTGGGTTTTATTGGATTTCGACTGGTTCAAAATCTGATCGATCAGGGCCACGAGGTTCATGCCCTGGGAAGAACTCAAAAACCTACCAAAGCAAAAGAAATTCACGGCCTCCATTACCACCCTCATGATTTATCGACTTCGGTTTTATCGGCCGACTGGTTTCTGGGGACTGATACTATTTTTCATGTGGCCGCCAAAGCTGGTATGGGTGGAAATTTTACAGAATATTTGCAGGCTAATCTGGTATCCACAGAAAAGCTCCTAGTGGCTGCAAAACAAGCGAAGGTAAAAAGGTTTATCTATACCAGCACACCCAGTGTGGTGTTTTCCAAACACCCCATCTGCAACGGCACAGAATCGCTGGCCTACTCCACCGAAAACTTTTCTCCCTATGCCACCACCAAAGCTTGGGCGGAAAAAGCTGTGCTCCTGGCAGATAACAAATCAGGTATGCGAACGATCGCCCTGCGTCCACATTTGGTCTGGGGAGCAGGCGATCCACATTTGCTACCCAGAGTGATCGCTCGTCATCAAGCCGGAAAATTTAAAATTGTGGGGAATGCAAAAAACAAAGTGGATCTGACCCATGTGGATAATGTGGTGCATGCCCACCTTTGTGCCCTGGAGTCGATGCAAGTGAATGCATCGCTAGGCGGAAAAGCCTATTTCATTGGGCAGAATGAACCTGTCTTTCTTTGGGAATGGTTGAATCATATTTTTACGGAATTGGGTCTTCCGACTCTCGAAAAGGCCGTCCCTTTTAAAACCGCTTATCATCTGGGCTTTATGATCGAAAAACTATGGGGTGCTCTTCGGATAAAAAGCGATCCTCCCATGACCCGTTTTGTGGCCTGCCAGCTTGCTCAGGATCATTGGTTTTCATCGGAAGCCGCCCAAAAGGATTTAGGCTACCAGCCCATACTCTCGATGGATCAGGCTCTTGAAAAAACCTTACCGTGGTTAAGGAGCCTGTAAGCGGTCAGGTATCCCGGGAACGGTTCCATTCATACAACAAGCAAGCAACACTTACATTTAAATTCAAGGAGCTGGCGGATCCTTTCATCGGGATCTTGATCCACTGCAAATCCTGGTCTTTCCAAAACTCCCCCAAACCATACTTTTCACTCCCAAAGATAAAGGCTGCAGATGCGGGCATACTCGTGCCTCCCAAGTGGTGAGTGGTATGCGAACTGGTTGCCCATATCGACCGGTTGGAATTTTTCAACCAGGCAAGCACCTCATCCTTTGTTCCCTTAGCCACCGGTAGCGAGCCGATTAATCCGCGCGAAGAGCGAACCACATTGGGGTTAAAAAAGTCTACCGCAGGTTCAGATAGAATCACCCCGGTTCCTCCAAAAGCCTCCACGCTGCGCAGAATCGCTCCCAAGTTTCCAGGCTTTTCAACTTCATCCAAAACCACAACTGGTCCGGCATCTGGAAACTCAATTTTTTCGAGCCCAATATCCCAGGTGCTGACCATACCGATCCATCCATATTCGGAAGAACAGTAAGATGCTTTTGCGAAAGCAGTGGGTGAAACTTTTATGGTTTGAATTCCGGCATTTTTAAACTCCAGGATTTCATTCTTTTCCTGGGTTTCATCAACTTCTCGCAAGGAATAGTAAATTTCATTTATCACCCTCCCTGCTTTAAGCAAAAACTGGAGTTCGTTTTTTCCTTCGACAAAAAACATCCCATGTTCTTTTCGCCGCCTTGGAGATTCCCTCAGCTTGACCAACTCCTTAATCCGGGAATTAGCGGGACTATCTATGAACAAATTCATCTCCTCTTAAAAAAAGGGTTTTGCCGATCGAGGGCGAGCCCGTTACGAACCATGAGCATATGAATCGCGAACCGAAAGGCTTTGTTGCCCAGCCCTACCCTTACCACCATGAGCTTGAACTGCTTATTTCAGACATCACCAACCTGGGCGTGGGAATCGGTCGGGACAACGGGTGGGTCATCCAGGTGCCCTTTTGCTGGCCTGGCGAGAAAGTGAGGGTTAGGATTTTTCGTAACCATAGCAACTATTCCCAGGCGGACTTGGTGGAAGTGATCACCCCATCCAGCGACAGAATTGAACCCCTTTGCAAACTTCATGGCACATGTGGGGGTTGCCAATATCAGGGCTCCCGTTACGAAGCACAGCTTCAATGGAAGCGCCATCAGGTGGAAAATTCGCTTGTACGACTGGGCAAGATTTCTGTGCCGGTCCGCCCCGTGATCCCCTCTCCCAAGCCATTTGGATATCGGTCCAAGCTCACCCCGCATTATCAGGGAGGCAGACAGGGCGAAGACCTCACCATCGGCTTCTTAAAAAATGGTTCGAGAAGAGCACTGGTTGATGTATCCCAATGCCCCATTGCCACAGATGAGATCAATCAAGCTCTACCGGTTGCCCGGGAAGAACTCAGGACCGCACCCAAAAAGAAAAGAGGCGGAACCCTTCTGCTTCGCCATGTACTGGAAGGTGTGGTTACAGACCATAAGCAACTGGTCAGCGAAAAAGTCGGAGACCTCACCTTTCATTTTAAAGCCGGTGAATTCTTTCAAAATAATCCCTTTATTCTTCCACAATTAGTGGAGTATGTGGTGGCCCAAGCGAATGCAGAAGAGAATAACCTGCTTGTCGATGCCTACTGCGGAGGAGGACTTTTTGGGCTCAGTGCTGCATCCAGGTTTAAACAGGTTGTGGGCATCGAAATTAGCCGGGAAGGCTTTGAGGGGGCTCGTACCAATGCACGGATCAACCGGATTGAAAATGCCCAGTTCTTTTTAGGCGATGCCACATCCATTTTTCAGGAAGTTCAGGAGTATTCGGGCTCTGCCGCTTTGATCATTGATCCACCGAGGCGTGGATGCGATCCAGACTTCCTCAAACAGGCAATCGCTTTTTCACCGACGAGAATTGTTTATGTCTCCTGTGAGCCCGCCACCCAGGCACGGGATGCCCAGGTTCTTATTGAGGCTGGATACCGGGCTGTTTCTGCCCAACCCTTTGACCTTTTTCCGCAGACTAGACATGTGGAAAATGTCCTGACCCTGGTACGCTAAATTGCCGGAGTTGTCTTACGATCTCGGGTCCACCCCAATGAAGTATACAGCTCGGCCCACTCTTTCCTTTGGCTTCCCAAATCTTCGGGCCATTCTGTGCTCTTAACATCCTCCTCCAAGTCTGAGGCGATCAGACTAAGAAACATCTTTTCCAGCTTTGAGTGATCCAAGCCTGGCCAGCTTCCCAAGTCCAAGGTTCCCTGAAGCAGAACGCCCTGCCTGGTCCGTTTCATCGCCGCACCACCAAGTTTTTTGGTGCAATCCACATCCATTAAATCTCTTCCCACCGGCTCATTAAAACAATCTCCGGGGATTCCTGCTTTTGATTTTTCGGGACAAGGCATCAGGTTGTTCAGGATACCCTGCTCCGAGAGGGCTTCTCCCCATCTTCGGTGCACCTGTGCGTAAAAATCCATCGGTGCCATTTCTGCACCCTTGCTACCCCGGGGCACAATTAGGCAGTAAGTCAGGTCCTTTCCGTGACGAACAATTCCTCCACCGGTCGGTCGGCGGGTCAGGGAAGATAAGCTCAGCCCAGTTTCCTGCTCTACCCAGTCTGCTTTTTGCCCATATCCAAAAGTAACCTGCGGTATCGCCCAACCATAACGGCGAAAAACTGGCCCCTGCCATTGTTCCACCCTGTTCAACAACCACATATCCGTAGCCATATTTTCAGGCCCGTTTTCTTTACGAAAAGAAAAGTGAAATAGACTCATTTAAAACCTCGGGGTGTAGCATGTAGGATCATCCACATTTTCCCGATACCACGAATAAAGGCTGGCCGGTAAATGCATCTCATCCAATTGTTGCTCCAGGGTGTAAGGCTGGGTTTTGACCTTGCTAATCAAGGGGGCCAATTCGAAAGTTAAGCGAGCAGGTCTGGCTCCTAAGGCAGCCTCAGCTTCTTTGAGGGAAGCGGCATGGAGGTGTTTTTTATTCAGGCCAAACTTTTGCAAAATCCGCTTTCCTAACTCATAGCGGGTTACCACTTCGGATCCACACCAATGAAACAGACCATTCAAATTGGGCCGCTCCACTAATTCAACCAGCAACTGGGCCACATTCTCTGCAGAACTGGTTTGCCGGTACTCATCGGTAAAAAGATTGGGCTTCTGCCCCTGGGCCAATGCGTTCAGGATTCTCTCGTGTGGGCTACGATCTCCCCTTGGACTGTTTCCATTGAGCAGAGTGATTCGTAAAACGACCAGGTTCTGATCCGTTACTTTTAAAACCTGCTTCTCCGCCTCCAACTTTTGCCTTCCATACTCACTCAGCGGATTGGTCTGATCGGTGGACCGATAAGGAGACCCCGTGCCATCAAAGACCATATCCGTTGAAATATGGATGTGTCTTGCTCCGAGATGGGAGGATACTTCCGCCAACTTTCTAGCGGTTTCCACATTGATTAGCTGAGCATAGGCAGGGTCCTGATCCACCTGATCAGGCGATGACACTGCCGCACAATTAATCAGGGCGTCCGGCCACTGATCAAAGAGCTCACGCATCACCGGATCAAACTCATGCAAGGGTAATGGAGAAGTGACATATCTTCCTTTGGGAGCAGTCCATGGACGGTTCGAATAAGCGAGCAACTTGTGCCCCCGGGCCAGAACCTCCTGGCAAACGGAGTGTCCCAAGAGACCGGTTGCACCCATAACTGCTATCTTCATTCATTGCAGGTTAATTCATTCTACAAAAGTCTCAACACGCGATGCAGCAAAGGGGAAAGAATTGCACCGTTTCCTTGCTTGCACCCCTAGATTGGGAAAGATATTGTGGATGTGTTAATGAATTTATCCCAACTTGCGAATGATCGCATCCTAGACCAACCAGTCTACGAACCCGGAAAACCGATCGAAGTGGTAGCCAAAGAATTTGGCCTGCCTTTGGAACAAATTTGTAAGCTTGCATCCAATGAAAACCCCTGGGGTGCGTCCGAATTAGCCAGGCAAGCCGCTGTTCAGGCGTTGGATAAAGTACACCTCTACCCAGACGGATCTGCCCATGCATTAACCGATCGTCTGGCCAGCCTCCACACCCTTAATCCATCCCAATTTATATTGGGAAATGGTTCCAACGAGATCATCGAATTGCTCGGGCATGTCTTTCTGGAGCCTGGAGATGAGCTTGTTTGTGGAGAATTTGCTTTTGTGGTGTATAAACTGGTTGCCCTGCTCATGGGGGCAAAACCAGTCGAGGTGCCCATGCCTGCACTCTCACACGACCTCGACCAAATGAGGGATGCGATTACCGAGCGAACCAAGCTTGTGTTTCTGCCCAGCCCCAACAACCCAACTGGTACTGCCAACACCGAAGAGGAAATTTTTACATTTGTCCGGTCGCTCCCCGAGCATGTTATCTTCTGCTTTGATGAAGCATACGCGGAATACCTGGATAACCCGCCCGACCTTCGCCCACTGATTGAAGAAGGCAGGAAAGTGATTTGCCTGCGCACCTTTTCAAAAATCCATGGCCTGGCTGCATTGCGAATTGGCTACGGGTACAGCTCCCCAGAAATGATCTCTTTGCTCCAAAGAGCACGCCAACCTTTCAATGTAAATTCAGTGGCACAGGCGGCTGCCAGGGGTGCCCTGCAAGATTCCGCTTGGGTAACCCAGTGTAAAAAAAGGAACCGGGATGGGCTGGAACAACTTGCCCAAGGTTTGCAAGCCCTCGGGATTGAATATGTGCCCAGCCATGCAAACTTTATTCTATCTAAACCCGGCAATGGCCGGTCCTTATTTTTAGAACTCCAAAAACGAGGAATCATTACCCGGGCTCTGGGCCCACTTCTTTCCGACTATTTAAGAATATCCGTTGGAACAGAGGAAGAAAATACCCGCCTCCTAACTGCACTTGAAAAAGCATGTTCAGTTTATGGGGCGAAATTATGACCACGCTCCATATCCCCCCCACCTTTTCTTTCACTCTTTTAATCCTCTGGGTATTTTGTCTGGTTACCGGTTTATACCTTGGGGTTTTTCGATCCATGATCGATCGTATCCGTGCTGGTATATCCACTCCCCCTGGAGAGGGCTCGAAATCAGGTAAATTTTTGGACTTTATCTTGCGCGAACCCAACCATGCCCGTCCCCTGCATGTCGAATCCGCGTTGCTCTCTGCCGCCCAGTTATTTTTTGGGTTCTTTTATTTATTCTCTGCTTGGTTTCCCGCTCCCTCTTTTTTCAGTTTCCTGCTCTGCTTTGCCCTTTCCTTTTTTACGGAACGCTTATTTTCCGGAGCAATCCCCCGCATACTCGCCTCATCTTCAAGAGCTGCCATGCACTTGGCTGTGGGTTATTCCTTTACCTTATTTGCGAGGTTGGTTTCCTGGCCTTTTTCATTGGTTCTTCTTTGGCTGGAGGCACGGTTTTCCGAAAATAATCCATACGGCGAAGAAGGCAGTCCCGAAGAAAATGAAGTGGCTGATCATATACGTACTCTTTCTCGGGAGGGCTCCAACCTGGACCCCGATATTGCTGAAATTGTGGGCAATACCCTGGAGATGGGTCAATTAAAAGTTCAGGATATCATGGTTTCCCGCAAACAAGTGCAAATCCTCGATGTGGAGGATGGGTTGGAAAGGAACCTTGAGATCGCCAGGTCGTGCGGACATACACGCTTACCCCTGTGCGAGGGTGATCTCGATCACTGCCTTGGGATTATCCATGTGAAATATGCATTTCGGTTGCTTGGCAATGATCCTGAAAATCTTTCCCTTCGATCGATCACCAAAGCCCCTGCCCGGGTCTCTGCCGAGGATCCCCTCCCTCTTGCCCTCCGCAAGATGATGAAATGGAAGGTGCACATGGCCTTGGTCGGAGATGAATTTGGGGGCGTCGATGGGGTGATCACCCTGGAAGATATCCTGGAAGAAGTGGTTGGAGAGATTCAGGATGAATTTGATGCCGACGAAAAAGATATCGAGCAGGTTAATAAAGATCACTGGAAAATATCCGGGCTTACTCCCCTGCACGAGCTCCCTGAAGAGCTTGGGATTGATGAGGAAGAAGAGGAAGTTGCAAGTTTTGGGGGTTTGATCACTCAGGAATTTGGTAAGATTCCAGAACCCTACGAAACCCTAAAGTTGGGCAACCTCGATGTCACCATCCTCGAAGCCGATGAAACCAGTGTTGGGTTGGCAGAAGTTCGGTTAATCCGAACAGATGAAGAAGAAAAGGAATCAGCAGAAGGCTGATCTCTTTAGCTGAAAAACCCTTAGTCCCGCGGAAAAAGAATCATTTTTTGACCCAGGCTAATCCCTTCGATACGGGTTCCCCACTCCAGTCTACCCGCCCAAGTAGTTGCGGGCTCTTGCCCCATACATTCGGCAATTTTTGCATGGACGCCTGGCATCACGGGTGCGAGCAGTTCATTGGCCAAGCGTAAGCCCTCAAGCATGGTGGCCAAGCTTGTGGCCAAAGTCTTTTTATCCTCATCCTTGTCTGACTTGGCCAACTTCCACGGTGCTCTCTCATCTGCATATTTATTAATTGCCCTTACAAACCCAATGGCTTCCTCCAGGGCCAGATGAAACTGAAATGAATCATACCATTCCAACACCTTAGCCGAGACTTCGTCCCACTTAGACTGCAGTCCTTTCTCCAAATCTTCTGACAATTCCTGGGAAGGGGCAATGCCATCAAAATATTGGTGGCACATATGAACCAATCGACTGACCAGGTTTCCAAGATCATTTCCAAGCTCTCCTTTGTAACGGGAGGAAAACCGTTCCAACGAAAATTCTGCATCCTGACCCACCGTCATTTCCCGCATCACAAAAAAGCGGAAGGCATCGGCCCCATATTGGTCTGCCAATGCCAATGGGCTGACCGTTTCTCCGGTACTTTTCGACATCTTGGCCCCGGAAGTCGTCCACCACCCGTGGGCTAAAATCTGTTTGGGTAAGGCAAGGTTACAAGCCTGGAGCATGATTGGCCAGTAAACCGCATGCGGAGGAGCCAGGATGTCCTTACCAATTACATGAACATCGGCTGGCCAATATTGCGAAAAGTCTTCCTCCCCATATCGGGCGGCACTGACATAATTAACCAGGGCATCAAACCAGACATAAGTCACATACTGCGGATCAAAAGGCAGGGGAATCCCCCAGGATAAACGTTCAACCGGGCGGGATATACAGAGGTCATTGAGCGGTTCCTTCAGAAATTCCAGAACCTGCGATTTTCTAAATTCGGGATGAATAAACCCATCCGTTTGGTTGATATGCTCGATCAGCCAATCCTGATACTTGCTCAATTTGAAAAAATAATTTTTTTCAGTGATCCGGGTCACCTCCCCAAAAATTTCAGGCCATTCTCCATCAACCTTGTCCTTTTCCTGTAGAAATTGTTCGGCCCGGGTCGAGTAAAACCCCTCGTACTCTGCCTGGTAAATATCACCTGCATCAAACAACTTTTGCAGGAGCTCAGTAACCACTTTTTTATGCCGGTCTTCCGTGGTCCGGATGTAATCGTCATGAGAAATATCCAACTGGATAAGCATCTCTTTGAATTCGTCCGCAATCCGGTCACACCTTTGCTGTGGCTCAATGCCCTCTGCATCTGCACCTTGCTGTACCTTTTGCCCATGCTCATCCAAACCCGTAACAAAACGAGTCGGTACCCCATTGAGTCGCTTTATGCGGGCAATAACATCGGCCAGGATTTTTTCATAAGCATGGCCCAGATGCGGAGAGCCATTGGCATAATCAATCGCAGTGGTGATATAAAAGTTTTTCATTTTTAAATCTTCTATATCACCAATAAACCAAAGAACCAACCTATTCCCTCTTTCCGTGGTTGACTTGGTTAAAATATACCCGTTTTATTTGATCATCAGTTCGTTGTCGTCCTGATCGGGCAACTAACCAGTTCCCACCCACCCAAACTCTCTTCAGTATACGAATATACTGAACAAACCCTCTCTCTCAGTATGAGTGAAAATGAACAGACTGAGTCTGATACCCTTCAGGTTGAAGGAATATTGGACATCCTCGAGAATAAGTCCGGTGTATTGCTGGATCCCGCACGCGGAGGCAAGACCACGCCCAACGATCCTTTCCTGCCCAAGGAACTCATCCGTAGGTTCAAGTTAAAAAAAGGATCTGTAATCAAGGCAGACGGGATTAAACATGCAAACCGCCCCAGTCCAAAAGTTCGCTTTATCCACTCGGTGGATGGCTTATCCCTGGCCGACCGAAAAGCCCTCTTCCGTTTTGACCAGCTAACCACGATTCAGCCCAAGGAAAAACTGAATTTGGAGTGTAAGGATGGCAGGATGACCACCCGGGTGCTCGATCTTTTTTGCCCAATTGGAAAGGGGCAGCGCAGTTTGATTGTCGCCCCACCCCGTGCGGGCAAGACCACAATTTTACACGATATTGCCAAGGGGATTGAGGAAAACCACCCGGACTGTCACCTTATGGTTCTCTTGGTCGATGAACGGCCCGAGGAAGTCACTGATTTTAGACGCACCGTACCTGCCGAAATTTTTGCCTCCTCCAACGATGAGGAGGTTAAAAGTCACCTTCGCATGGCCGAGCTCGCTATCGAGCGGGCCAAGCGTTTGGTGGAAAATAAAAAAGATGTAATTTTACTGATGGATTCCATCACCCGCTTATCCCGGGCCTACAATGCAGCGTCGGGAAAAAGTGGAAGAACCATGACCGGTGGTCTCGATGTACGGGCTCTCGAAAAACCCAGGCAAATTTTTTCCTCTGCCCGAAATTCAGAGGAAGCAGGCTCCCTTACCATTGTGGCTACTGCCCTGGTTGAAACAGGCTCCAAAATGGATGAGTTAATCTTTCAGGAATTCAAAGGCACTGGAAACAGTGAAATTGTACTCGATCGTAAGATTGCGGAGCTTCGCCTCTGGCCTGCCTTAAACCTTGCATCTTCTGGCACCCGAAAAGAAGAAGATTTGCTCGACCCAAAGGTTTTAGAAAAAACTTCCTTTCTCCGACGGGCTATGTCTCCAATGAAAGTGATTGATGCCACCGAGACCCTGCTTGAGCGAATGACCAAAACAAAGAACAACCAAGAGTTTCTTGGGCTTATAAAGACGGGTTAACGCGTTGACAACCCTTCGTAAAAACCGCATTTTAAACCCTTTTATTTCCATTTCCGCGCACCGGTAACTTCATGCAGAATTTCTCGAACCAATGCCTGGACCTGGCGAGGTCCTTACTTGGCAATAATCTCAAGCATTTAAATCCAGACGGCACCGTCACCCCGGCACCTGGTGAACTCTCCCGTGCCGATGAGCCAGGCCACGCTGCCTTAGCCATCGGTGAGTTCTTTCGGGCATCCGGAGAAGTCGAGCTTGAAGGCCACGACCTCTTTGACCTTTCCGCCCGCTGTATCACCCAACAGGCATTCAACGAGGAGTCCCATGAGAATGGCTTGGCTTATGCCGCCCTTGGCTTGCTTTCCTTTGGTGCATCCAAGGAGCGCAACGCGGTTTGGGAAAGATTGACGGACCCTACCCGGGAACAACTGGATGAATGCTTACTGGCGAAAAGTGATCATGATGACCACTTTCAGGTTTTCAATGTAGCCAAATCCGTTGCCCGTTTCAGTTTTGGGCTTACCAAAAAGGACGACACCGGCAAAGTCATCGATCGATTTGTTGAGCGGATCGAAGCTCACGGTACTGGCGGATTTTGTAATGACGACCCCAAGGGAACTCACGGTGTGTACGACCTCTACGGCTTACTCTCCTTTATTTTCATCAGACAAGCCCTTCAGTTACATGCCAATGTACATTTAAAAGATCGTAAGCTTCCCAAGTTGCGTACCTTTGCGGAGCGCTACCTCAAACTCCTTCCCGATATGACCCGCCAGGACGGTTTGGGGTGGACCTATGGCCGCTCGGTCGGTGCTTATGGTCAGTTACACTGTATCAGCTTGATTTTGCAGGCCATGAGAGATCATTGGATCTCCCCGGAAAAGCATGCCTTGTACCTGGATACGCTCCGGAGACTTTTCCAGTATTTTTTTGTTACCTACCTTGATCAGGAACACGGCGAATTAGTCATTCGCGACGAAGAGCGCAACACCGTGCCCAACCACACCACCCGTATGGCAAACTTTGATGCCGCTCGCTACCTGTGCCAGTGGTCCCGTCTGGCCAAAGTGATTGGTGGTTCCATGGCCGTAGCCGCGCCCCAGCGTTCATCCACAGGTGGTCGCTTTGTCGGGTTCGATAAATCTCACCGCAAGGAACATGGCCTCTTTTTATACCGGGATGAAAACTTGGGCGTGCAGTACCAACTTCCCTTGATCGGACCTGGCCCAAAAACCACCTCCGATAACCTCGCCTTTCCTCATTGCCCTGGAATTTTTGATTGGACCGTGAATCAATACCTCCCAGTCATGCTTCCGGAGCTTACCTTTGGCAAGGATGTGATCATCCCATCCTTCTATGGAAAAAATTGTGTTACTGGAATTGGGCTGAAAAAATCTCTATACTTAAGATTCAATCAACCTGAGCTCGTTCGCACCGATGGCACCTTTGCCAATGGGATTGGGCAGTGTCAGGTTCAATGGACATTCGGGAACGGGAAAGTCACTTCTGAATTTGTATTTCAGGTAAAGAACCCCATCTCATGCGATCGTATGCGTTTAGCCTTGGTCATTGGGGCTCCTCACTCCTCGCACCGTCTGGGTACCACTCTCAGGCAAGGGGCGGAAGGCTTGCGGGCCAATGTGGAAGTGGATGACTTTCAGGCAAGCTGGTCGGCATTTGAAACTGTTTCCGACAACCCCGAATACCGTGGTTATTCTGGAAATGTGCACTATATCCAGTACCTGGCCCGCGACCATGCATTGATCATGCGTCCCGGTCAGCAATACAAACTTATTCTCTCTTACGAGCCAGATGTCGCATTTGCCGACGAATAAGATTTCTTCCCCTCTTCCTCTTCCTTATCCACACTACCGGAAGAGTTAGTTTCTTTCCTTACCTATGTTATCTGCCCGTATCATTCCCTGTCTCGATGTGGATGATGGCCGGGTGGTCAAAGGGGTAAAATTTAAGGAATTACGTGATGCGGGAGATCCCGTACAAGTTGCCCAAGCCTATGAACAACAGGGGGCAGATGAACTGGTTTTTCTGGACATCACCGCATCCAGTGACGAACGGGAAACGATGAGAGATGTGGTCGAGCGTACTGTCGCGACCTGCTTCATGCCCGTGACTGTGGGGGGCGGTATTCGTAAGCTCGAGGATATTCGATCTATGCTCCTTGCCGGTGCGGATAAAGTGAGTATGAATACGGCGGCCATCCTCAACCCCGACTTGATTGATGATGCCACATCCACTTTTGGAAACCAATGCATTGTGGTGGCAATCGATGCCAAGCGTCGGGAAAATGGAGATGGCTGGCTCGTCTACACCCATGGTGGACGAAAGCCCACTGCATTGGATGCAATTGAATGGGCTCAGGAAGTTGTCCGCCGGGGAGCCGGGGAAATTCTACTCACCAGCATGGATTGCGACGGTACCAAGCAAGGCTACGATCTCGAACTCACCCGTGCAGTGAGTGAGGCGGTGGAAGTACCAGTCATTGCATCGGGAGGGGTTGGGAACCCATCTCACATGGTAGATGGGGTTCTAAAAGGCAAAGCCAGTGCCGTTCTCGTAGCCAGTATTTTTCACTTTGGTGAATACACCATTCCAGAAACCAAGCAAGTGATGAAGGAAGCCGGAATACCGGTCAGGCTCTAAGGCCTTAGCAATAATCTATCTTTACGCACCCTTGGGTGCAGATGCCATCCAGCTATCCATCGCAGCGTTCTTTAATGTGCGGATTTCTTTAACCCCATCTTTACTCACCACTTGCCCCTCCGGATCCAGGATGACCAAGTAAGGAATGTACTGCACACCAAGCGATTGACTGGCCTGTTTGGCGGCATCGGATTGGTTGATCATAGAGAGCCAGGGCATCTCATACTTCTTTACATATTTTGCCTGGTCTTTGGCAGTACCATCTCCGCCCACTAAAACAACCTCAAATTTGTCTTTATGCTGGTTGCGAAACTGGATCAATTCGGGAGTAAAGGAGCGGCAGGGCCCACACCAACTGGCAGAGAAATAAAGGCCCACATATTTCCCCGTCAGGGTGGCGGAGGATACTTCTTTACCTTCGCTGTTTAGAAGGGTGTCAGGGATCAGGCCAGCAGGCTTGGATACTTGCTTTTTAGGCTCAGTAATATTCTTGGAGGACAGGGTGTAAACTGCTGCCGATCCAACCAATAAAAGGAATAAGAAACCAAGGGCTTTGCTTCTTTGCATAACGAATTATAAAATAAAGAAATCAGGTCACAAAACCAAGAGTTTTTTGGGTGAAAATCTAGGTTTCAGGAAGAGAGCATTTCATTAAAATCTGCCAAAAAATTTTCCGCAATCTTTCCGGTTTCATAGTCCTTTGCCGTCTGGATTGCATGCTGGCTTTTATCTTCCAGGGAAGCACAGGTTAGCAAGGTACAAAGTGCTTGAGATAGCTTGTCCACACCATCCAATGAATCGACCCCTATCCGACTGCCATTAATACCCTCCTTTATAAAATCATCAAAACAAGGAAGGGATGAAACCAAGGGCACACAACCACAGCTCATAGCTTCCAACACCGCCAAGCCAAATGTCTCCCCCTTCTTCGCCAAAGACGGGTATACAAAGATACGGGCACTTTGGTATTCCTTGATTAAATCGCTTTGATTAAAAATTGGGTCGCAGATCTCAACCGATGATCCACCCATATTTTTTAGCTTATTCAAAAAAGCTTTTCCCCCACCCCCATCTTCTTCCCTCCACGGACCCACAAGCCTAAGAGTCCAGTCATCCCTATGTGAGTCGTCCATAGCTTGCCATGCCTGAAGTAATTCCAGTACCCCCTTTTCCGGGTGAATTCTGCCTGTAAAAAGAACCCGCTTTGAGCGGCTCATGATCGGCACATCTGAGGGAACTGAAAAGGGCAAGGGGTATGGAATGGTTCGTACCCGGTCATCCCCTTTTTTTAATTCCGCAGCAACGGCACGGGCTACTGCTTGGGTTGGCACCTGCAAACGATCCGCTTTTTTATAGACGTGCATCTGCCCTTTGGGGTACCTGCCCACATGCACATAAATTTTTCCGTGCTTATCTTTGGGCAAAAGAAGCGGGGCCCAAAAGGCATGAGTCACCAGAATATCTGCCTCCGGTAAAATTTTACGAGCCCGCATCACATAAAAAATTTCCCGTAGCTTTAAGAGGATAGAGTTCTGGGTCGCACGGGCTCCACGAACACGAATGTGCTGCACCCCCCGAATCGTTTCCCTAGCAGGCAGATCGCCCCATAATCTGGAGACATGGGTGACTTCGTGCCCAGCTTGCACAAAAGCCTCCCCGAGCCCCTGCCAGGCTTTTTCAATCGCCCCTCCCCGCAAAGGAGGAACCGGTAAAAACGCTCCCTGTAAAATAGTGATTTTCACACAGGTGCTTGCTCAAAAATTTTACACAGATTTTCCACCGTCCGGTCGATATGCAAACGCTGCTCAAAGCACCGCTTTGCCGCATGGCTTCGCTCAGCACGATCTTCAGCCAGCAACCATTGGTCCACCAGGCTTTGTATCCCGGCTGGGTCATCATTCTCTACCACACCCGCACCCGCATCGACAACTTCCCGCCAAAGGTTTACCTGCTTGGTCAGGTATACGGGCAACCCCACCGAGCAGGCTTCTGCCACCACCATCCCATAATTTTCCTGGTGGGATGGTAGGATCATCGCATCTGCTGTACGAAGGGCACCCCACTTTTCATTCCCTTGAAGCATCCCTGCCCATACAACCGATGAGTCTTCCCCAGCCAAGCTGAGTAGGTTCAGTATCCAGGAATCTTTTTTATCCACTGGACCCGCCAGTACCAGTACCTCCTCTTTGGGGTTCCTTCTTTTTTTCCAGGATCGAATCAAATCATCCACTCCCTTCTTCGGGTGAAACCTTCCAAGATATAATAGAATCTTTCGCCCCTTAAGTGCCGGGAATTTTTCCAAGAATTTATTCTTTGAGATATCGAGTTCCTGTGGAGGGGCCTGTACCCCCAGGCCGGTCACCACTTCGTTTGCTTGGTATGGTAAAAAAGTTTTTTTAGCCAAAGCCTGTTCCTCCTTTGTGGTAAAGCAAACCGCATGGGCATCCCTAAGAATTTTTCCCTGTATAGCCCACCAATAAAGCTGTTTTTTTAAGTGTTTGAATGGGTAGGTTTTTTTAAACCAAGGATCGAGCATACCATGGGGGTAGACCAGGTAGTGGTTCCCCAAGCTTTTGGCTACCCTACCAGGCCACTGCCAAAGCCCATGAGCAATGATATACTCCTGAGAGCTCTTTAACCTAATTCCTGGGTCATCGGATATACGGGACTGAATCCCAGCTCGAACCATTGCATCATTTAATAATTCGACTGCAGAACAGACTCCACCTGTTTGGGGATCTAAGGAATGGACCAGGTGTAGTACTTCGAATGAATCCCCCACCCCTTTTAAACTTTAAATTCCTGCCTTCCAGACTCTGAAGCAATATTTCTTAGAGGGAAGAATAGCCATAATTGTGAATATGGAACCGAGCAGATCCAGTCTCAGAATTTAGTATCGTAACTAGGGACCATGTACCATTCTGAGTCCCGTTTACATTGGAGCTAACTCTGTAAATAAATCTTTGGTTGTCTGCGGTGAGGTTTGGGTGATGTCGATAGGTTTCTCGGTTTGTCCAAAACCACCCCATCGAAGGAGAGTAAAACCAAACATTATTATGGGATGTACCACTTGAATATAGCCAGCCAAGATCGGCATGGTAAATCCATGGAAAAGAATCATCATTAAAATAACCTAACCATTCTTCATGTTTCCAGTTTTTGAACTCGTCGTATGTTTCAGAATCTTCCCACAACAAATTAAAACGCCTGCGAAAGGATCGGCTTTGTAATGTCTCATCAATAGCATCTTCCACTTGTTCAGTAACCTTATTTTGCTTGGATACTTTCGAAAGCATATACTGAAGAGCCTTTTCCAGGTAAGTAGATCTGAGTGGTTTCATACCATTGAGGTAAGGAAAGCTAAGATTGCTATAAAGTCCCATTTTCTCGACCGGTTCAGTAGCCAGATTGTAGATAAAATCAGTTGCAGCTTGTCTGTTCATCTCGAAGTTGTTTGCCGCCGCATTTCCTCCTGCAAATTCCCACATTTTTTGTGCACCCTGTAGATATTGTATAGGTGAAGCATCCGTCCCGTATTTGTTTTTATAGTGTCTCTTAACGAAGGCTGTACGATTACCAAGATTTAAACCTTCCAAGATACCAAAAAAGAAGGATCTATTATTTGGAATCAGTTCATACTTTGAGGAGTAAGTCAGAGAAGTGATGTACTGGGTGATGTAATTTTGTAAACCAGCGGTGCGATCCTCCATAAGGCTATCCCTCGCTTCATCGTACACTTCATAAAAGTCATCGGCGTCTAGATATTCTCCGGACAAAACATGGTGGGCGGCAATTAAATCTGCCATGTACTCTTTCTCTCCTCCACTGGTATAATCAACCAATGACTCAAGTAAGTCAGCCATGGAGTCCAAAGATACCACATCTTCAATAATATTTAGCTCTGAGTCACTAGGAGATTCTCCTGTCAGGTCCATGTAAATCATGGCAAGCGTGCTGGCAGGGTCGGTTAGGCTGAGTGGTCTGATTTCTACTCTTTTGCTCTCCGACGCAATCTGCCTGCCTTCTTCGGTAACAACAAGCGCTGTTAAATCTACCTGTCCTTCCTCGTGTTTAAAAAGTTTGTAATTTACCAACCATTCGAAGTCCCAGGAGATTCGGTTGAATGAATTATCACTTTGGGCCTCCAAAATCTCACCCAACAGAACATTATTACCATAAAGATGAACGGAAGAGATATTCGGTGTGCTACCCTCTTCCCATTCCAGTGTCGCAGTTACAGAAGTGGTCTGTGCATGCAATAATTTTTCTCTTTTAAACGCGTTGGAGGATGGATCGATCGATACAGTTACAGATTCATACACATCTACCTGTCCAACCCGTACGGGAGCAGCGCCATCCCACATAGCTTGGTGGTCCCATTCGGAAACGTCGATCCAATAACTTTTAAGCTGGCTAAACCAGGTCGGTAAAAATTCCTGACCTGTTGCATAATGCTGTTGAACCCAGGATTTTTTCCACCCCCAGTAGTCTTTACCTGCGTAATAACTTTGATGATCGGTGGTAAACTGACCAAAAGGTATGGAAGATGTGGGGCCCATGTCTCTTGAATCCCCATACAAAGCACGAGCAGTAATAAACTGGTCTCCTGCTCGATTCATCGGGAAGGATGTTCCGAAGAATCCACCCGTACGATCCTGAACGGTGGAGTTTACCTCAACACCATTCACATAGAAAGCAACCCGTTGATATTCCCCATAAGGATCTCTCAGCTTGGCATTTAAGGCCATCGAATCATTTAAGGCAAAAAACGCAGGAGGGCTCGGGACAATGACATCCTTCGATGAATAACCACTTCCCACTTCATTTGAATTGGCATACACACTGGTGACTTCATTTGTATTGATATCCTGAATCATCAATTGCCCACCGGACCCAGTTGAAGAAACTACCGAAACGAGCTTGGTATCTTCATCATACCAGTTATACCCATCTCCACCATCGACGATGTTTATGAGTTGCCCATTTGCATTGCTTGGTAAGCTATTTGAAAAACCATCCTCAAAGTGAATGGTGGGTAATCTCCCTGGATCGTATACGCTGCCAAACGGTCCGACCAGTTCCACAAAGCCGCGGGATGGATCAACCAATGGAAATGTGCGTTTATCCGAGTATGATACAGTCCCATTGGATGCAATGTGAACGACCCGTAAATCCACCAACCCATTACTCAAGCCCCATGCATCCCAATCTGAAATTTTTAGGGTGCCTCCCGAATTTGCTTTGATCAGTCCAAATAAATCGTTCGATACTTTGGTCACTCCTCGAGTCGCATATACATCACTAATAACCGGATAACTGCCATCGAGTCGTAATACGATCGCTTCTGCTGAAGAGGTTGTGAGGGGGAGCATCCCGCTTAATTGGCTGTCTGCAGCAGGATCATAAGCCCGCAAAGCCGTATCGCCTCTGCTGTTTGCCCGATTAATGGCGCGGATCAGGTTGGCTTTGGCATCCGCCAAACGACCTTCATAGGATGGGTCTGTTCCCACAGCCACATAATTACGACTTGGAGTAACCTTTATACGCCAGGCATCCCCGTATTCAAAAGCTGTGGTAGTGGTAAAATCAATAGTGATGCCGTAACCCAAGGAGTAAGCCGTTCCACTGATGGGCTGAGCGGTCTCGTTGTAATCAAATGCCCCAGCCTCCATCCAGGAGAAGGAATCAGGTGCACTTCCGACCTGGCTACCATTACCATCAATAAAAACTAAATACTCAATCCCCTCAGCCGGCCCATTGTATGAACTGCTTGTTACCGTAACATCTCCGGTACCTAACTTGCGTATCGGTTCCACCTCTTCGAGGTAAGCACTGGCTTGTTGATTGGTGTCCAATTCAAAAATTACTGGAGAGCGACCCGTACCATCGTAGAGGGAAAGTGTGGTATTATCCTGCATTAACTCCGAATTTACCTCCACCATACCCGACCATCTTATCTTTCCATTGACCTCCAGAAAACTGGTGCCCGCCAGGCTTTTACTGCTTTGATAATTTACAGCCACAGAACTTCCCATTTGCAAAACGGATCCATGAGCAGGCGTGGTGATTGTAATCTCACTCTCATTTGATTTGATGAATATCTGACGATGCGAACGACTGCTATGCCCACTCCTCGCCTTGGCAATTACTTCCAATAAGTATTCTCCGCTGGGGTATCCCTGCCCCAAGCTAAATGTGTAGATAGATGAGGTATCACTCCCATCCTTCTGTTCCACAGTCTTGCCATTAAGCAGTAGAGATATCGTATCGATTTCGCCATCGTCGTAAGTGCCTGCCACGCCATCGATCCCAAAGTCATAGGCTTCCACAACCACGACCTCGTTATCTTCCAGAATATCCCCATTTTGAGTTTCCCAGAAGTCCACCTTGGGGACCGACGCTCCATACTGGGCAGCATACTCTGGCATCTCCAAAATCAACCGGGCACGTTCTGCCAGGGGGCGCACTTCAAAATATGGATCGAGGGTAAGCTTAGCTACCTCTGCCTTGCTCGGTGCCCTACCCATCAGGGCGGAGTAAACCAGTGCCGTCTCCGCGAAGGCCGCCGCATCGATCGGTACATTGGGGATCGCCAGTTCGTTTGCAGAGGTGGTGTAGTTGTACCCGCCTACAGTGATGATGTTATTTTCAGTGGCAAATTGCTGGAGAAAATCTACCTGGCTACGGGACCCATCCTTGAGCAGTTGTACCCCCCGGTTTGCCTGCATTGGGTTAGGTTCCTGATCATACTTATTGAGGAATAACCGGTGAAAGAAGCTCGCTGGGTCGTGGGTCTCGATCTGCCCGTACCGATTAGTATAACTAAAGCTATTGGTTTGGTAAGTAATGGCTTGGGTAAGATTGAAATTATTTACCCGGGACTCGATTTGTAACTGGGCAATTTCTTCTTCGGTAAGGAAGTTGGCTTGGTCTAGATAAGATGCATTGGAAGTTTTGATAATCGTAGCTCCCAAATGTGTATTACCATTTGAAATTATGGGAAAAGAATAATAATCAACATTTTTGTAATTGGACAAATTAAAGATCAAATTCGGTTGTCCCCTGAAACTTCCTTGAATACCATTATCTGGCCTGACAACTATAGATTCACCATTCATAAAGTGCACATGCAGTTGAGATGCGAACATACCTGAAATCGATGCGCTTACATATTTCCCATAGGGTGCTCTATTTTGCACAATCTCCAAGATTCCCTCATCAGCTAAGTTATTACTTTTTATTCTAAAGAAATCTGCATCATTCGGATAAGACTTGATCGCAAAAGCTGCCGGCTCATTCATGGAAATCCATGTTCCTTGCGTAGCAAAGTTAGCATGATCATCCTCCACGCCCTCATAAAACCCGAGATCGGATGCATTTCCATCTGCAGGGGTGTAAGGCATACCCATGGCTGCCTGAGCGGCTGCACTATTGCCACCGCCACTCATTGAGCCGTACCCTTGCTGATCGGTATTTTCCATGACAATAGGTAACCTCTCCCACACCCCATGCAGGGTTTTATGGGTTAGTAAAACATCCCGCGAAGTAATGAATTCCTGTTGGGTACGGATGTGCTCGATCACTTGCGGGCGGGTCATCGAGCCATTGCGTAAACCCGCCAAATAAGCAGTGATTTCTACACTCTCTGGGTCGCGGTCAAACAACCCATTCCATAAAGATTTAAGGAATTGATAGTCATCCGTAAACGGACTTTCCTCTACCTTGATGGTGGTGTAAGTGGTGAATGTATCTGCCCCGTTGGTCACAAAGATTTCAACCTCTTTTTGTCCGGCCGTGTGTACTGGCAATGCAAATTCAAATTGGTACCCAGGGTCTGCTTCCCAGTACTCAGGCACATCATAATCCAGCTTGGTAGCGATGCCTGCAAGCTGCCCATCGACATAAACATAGGCATTTAGGTCATCCTCATACTCCCTGTCCTCTGAGCGGAAAGTAAAATCAAGTAATTGAACACTACCAATATGAGCCGTGCCTGAGCTCGATACAGAGATTGGATCCTCCTCGGCCTCTTGGGTTACTTGCACAGGCACAGCACCTGGTCCGTAAGGCAGGCTCAGCCAGGGCGGGGGTAATGCCCAGTAGTCCTGATCCTGGATAAACCATTCAGGGAAAACGTACCCAGGCCCATGAAAGTGTTGCTCCGCCCAGTGGCGACGCCAGCCCCAATAATTGATCCGGTCCCCGGCGATACCTGGCCCACTCATCCACTCATCTTCAGCAATGGTGGATGGGCCACGGTCCCGGTCATCCCCATAGAGGGCACGGGCGGTTACAAACTGGGCACTTTCATCGGTAAACTCATAGGATGTACTGTAAGTAGTCCCACTACCTGAGGTACTGTTTACATCCAGCTCCACTCCGTTTACATAAAAAGCCACGCGATCGAGCTCGCTTAATGGATCCCGCACTTTGGCAGATACCGAAACAGAATCTCCCACCTTGTACTGTAAGGGCGAAGAGACCATGACCAAATCACTGGCAGTATAATTCTTTCCTCCATTTAGTACCACCACCCCAGAAACTTCCCCAAGCTGATCAACCTCCAAACGGGTAACTAATTCGCTACCGTATTCACTGATGATGGATAAGTGGGCAGTATCTCCTGTATACCCTGCCCCACCGTCCAGGATTTCAAAGTCAGAATCCGTCAGAGCACCACTAGCAGATTTCTTCAAACGAATACTGGCTTTACGGGCAATCGGATCGGTTAGCTCGATCGACAACCTGCTTGAATCTCGCAAAGTAAAGCTACGGGGCTCCGAATAAATGGTGTTGTTTTGGTCATCAAAAGCAACCACCCGTGCTTCGAGCATGGGCTGGGTGAATCCCATTTTACTCAAATCTAATGAAAGGGTGGCTGGTGAATTGGTAACCGTCTTGTCTTTCCAGGGAGATGCCAACCAGTCTGCTTTGTTGAGAGTGGTGTTGCCAGCAAATGATACCAAGGTATCGACACTGAGCTTTTCGCGAATAGGGAAATCCCCCACCCGCCTAAGCTCGATCCCGTATTTATTTTGATCGAGAGAATCAAACCAGCCCGATGAGGTGGATTCGACTTCCGATCTCTTGGCCCGCATAGCCAGCTTACCCTCGTTGTTTACCCGGTTGATCGCATCAACCAAGTTTTGGCGGGTGGTGGCCAAGCGGTCGGCAAAACTTCCGTACCTGCCTACAGCCACAATCTCATGGGTTGGATAAGCCTTGATGCGCCAACGATCGCCCAAAGAATAGGAAGTATTATCGTCGAATTGGACTTCGATGCCTGCACTGAGCGTATGTGTGGTATCCTCATCAATTTCAATAGCAGAATTATTAAAGTGTGCCCCCCCATCGATCGACCACCTAAAGGTATCATTTCCGTTGGGCCCGGTACCATCCCCATCGATCTCAATGATGTATTCCCGGTATTCCGTACCTAAATAATTGGATGTGGATGCACTTAGAGAATCCGTTCCTTCCACATACATTTCTTCCACGGTATCCGTTTGGGTGCTGCTGGTAGAAAAATCTGTATCAAATTCGAAAGTGACCTCACCACCCACACCATCCTTGATGGTCAGGTTAGATTCATCATCGGGTAAATCTTCTCCACTAAATTGTATATTTCCAATCCATGGGATACGCCCATTGACTTCGAGGTAAGCAGAGTAAGTAGGATCGCTTAGAGTGAATTGAAAGTCTACCTCTTCATCGATATCTAAAATTTCATCCACTGCCGGGCTTATAAGTGCAACGGTTTCGCTGGGCGTACCCAAAAAGATATTTCTTTGGGCTCGGGAGGTTAGCCCGTTTTTATCCTCAGCGATGACTTCCATCAAGTACTCCCCGATAGGCAAGCTGGGGATTGTAAATTCATAGTAAAACCCATCCGCCGTAATGTTGGTATTTACATCTTCTCCGTTAAACAAGACCTTGATTTCACGAATGTGCCCATCATCTACAGTGCCTGCCAAATTATCAGCACCCAAGGAAGCGGCATCGATCAGCACATTCTTTCCGGCACTGTAAGTTCTACCATTCCTTACATTGGGCAGGTCCACCTCGGGCATTGCCAACCCATAGCGGGCGGCGTAGGCAGGCATCTCCATAATCATCCGTGCACGCTCCGTCATTGGGCGAAGTGTGTATTCTGGTGTTAGGGTAATTTTGGCTACTTCTGCCTTTGTGGGAGCGGTCCCAATCAAAGCGGAATAAACTAAAGCCGTCTCCGCAAATGCAGCCATATCGAGGGGAACATTGGGTATGGTTAATCCATTCCCCGAGGTGTAATTATACCCACCCACCGTGATGATTTTATTTTCCAATGCAAAATTTTCTAAAAATTGTAACTGGGAATTGTTGCCATCGGTATTTGTAAGTAGTTCCACCCCGCGGGCAATCTGTACAGGTCCTGCATCTTGCTCGTACTTGTTACGAAATAAGCGCGTGAAGAACTCTTCCGGGTTGTGCGTGCCCATCGCTCCGTACTGGTCGGTGTATTCGAACTTGCGAACCAGGTAGGACAGGGAGCCGCGCAGGTTGAAGTCGTTGACCGGGGAAGCGACCTGGCCAAGGTTGGCCAACACCTCCTTTTGGTTTTCCGCAGCCGCCACGATCTCGTTTTCCAATACTATGGTGTACGGGCCGGTATTGAACGGGTTGCCAGCAATACCAAGGTAGTATTTGTAATTTTCTCCCTCAAAAGAACGCATGTCCGCAGTCATAACGACCTCATAAGTTAAATTTTGCATTTGAAAACGCGTATCACCAAAGCCGGAACCAAACCCATATGTGCCTTGATCTCCAACTCCCATAATTAAACTGCCTCCAAAGCTATGTTCTAAACTACCCGATATCCGCACCCCTGGGTGCCCATCCTTGAGGGTTGCTGTTAAAAATCCGTCCTGTTTAGGCCCCCTTGATT
>CAXBQX010000013.1:0-44534 GCA_963978365.1 uncultured Opitutales bacterium
GAGAATGTAAGATCGGGTGGGAATCTCCTCTTCGATCGACCCAGTTTTGATTTGCATGGGAAAAATATTGAAATTGGTAAAATTGCCCGTCCATAATTTCGGACTTCTCTCATGATGGTTGGTTTCAAAATGTTCAGGTGTTTGTTAGGACTTGCCACTTTGGCTTTGCTTAACCATGTGAATGCAGCGGAATTTTCTGAACCTAGGGATTTTTCTGAGTTTGAATCGAATCTTGGGGAGCAGCAGCTCGTGGAAGTGGTGCATCCCTGGGTGGGGCTGACTCCACAGGAAATTGCTCCAGGATCCATTCCATTGGGGTCTTTAAAGAGAAAAATCTATGTACCTGCCAAAAAAATAGAGGAGAAACCAGAACCTCTCCTTCCTAAAAAGAGAGAATTTGAACCTATTGAACTACCAGAAGAGCAAAATTTTCCGGTCGAAATTACGGGTGATCCCATTCCTGTCGATACTACTGCCCCTGGTTGGGTTGGTCCTTTACCCCATGAGCTTGCCCCAAATTCTAAGCGTTTAGGGTCTCTAGCGAATCGTAAGGTGATAACCCGATCCAAGACTGTGGATCCTGTCCAACCTGTGCAAACTTTTGGCGGAGGTGATATGCCCCCACCCGTTGAAAATAGCGAGGAAGATCTCTTGCAAATGAATATATTTTTTAGCACGAGACCTTACTATTCTTACAATGTTTTGAGGCTGCGTAATGGGGACGATGAGGCAGGCGTCTGGGAGAATATGGCGGGTGCGACACTCTCAACAAAAGAACTCTCTCTGGGAAGCTATATCACACTGGTTCCCCGACTGGATCTTTTGATGCTGGTTGCTTCTTATGAGGACAAAGAAGTGCAGACCCAAAACCTAAATGAATTACTAAGCTACCGCTTTGGGTTGGTTAAGGGTGGGCTCGATATCGGTTTTCCAAGAGACTTTACGCTGTCTTTGGCTTATGAGTATGACTTGCTCAATAATTTGGATAGCGGGGATAAAATGTTCGATGCTTTTGTACCTTCGGTCCGCTTGAGTAAAATTTTTGAACTTGGGGAAACTGCACTTCTCATGGTTGATGGATCTGCTAGGTATTCGTCCACGGATCGCGAATTACCCAATCCCTTACCTGGGCAATTTCCTGATGACGGTGATAATCTTCAGGTAGGTTTTAACCTTTCTCTCATAAAACTTTTAGGGAGTAATGGACAGTTTATGATTATGCCCACTTTGGGGGTATCCAGAACAGAATACCTGAATCATGACAATGACGGCCGGGTGGATTGGTCGACCCACTTAGGGCTGAGTGGAAGCTGGCAAGCGACCGATTGGCTTAGTCTGGAGTTGGGTCTTTCCTACACGATTTTGCGGATGAATGAGATAGGCAGGCTTTTGCAAGGGGATGCTTCCCGCTACGAAGCATTTGACTTGGGTGCAACCCTGATGGCTTTTCACGCATTTTAGGGGCAACAGCACTTAGTTATTTTTGCATCTAAATAAATAACAGAAAAATTTGATATTCTTCAAAATTTGTAATTAGTTTAAATATGCGAATAAATCTTTTTCTTCTTGGTCTCACCTTTTTGTTGGGTGGTTGCTTTACCAAAAAGTGGAAGCAAAAGCCTTATTCCCAAAATTTTAACCCATTAATGGAGGTGCATCATGAAGAGTTGGTCGTTTGAAGATTTATTGGATTGCCTGCGGTTGGCTAATATTACGCTTTTTATTGGTTTGGTGGCGTTTTTCATCCTTGGTTTACAGAACGCTGACGCAAAGAAATTTGGTGGTCTTAAGGTGCATGGAGATTACCGAAGCCTTGAACCAATTATTTCAGAGATTCCCAGGAATAAATCTGGGGTGACCACAGATGATGTGCTCGAAAGGGTGAGGCAAAAACTTTGGCAGTCTGGAATCAAACCCGACCGTCCCCACTACAAAACCCATTTTATGGAGGTAGATTTTGTTATTCTATCGGGTGGAAATGCATTTGCGGTAGAAGTTTCGCTCAAGAAAATGGCTCAGGCATATGGGTACGATCCACGGGAGGTTGGCAGTGTGGTAAAGTTGCCTCAGGGTAAGTATGGCGTATTTGGCAACGCCGGGAGAAATAAGTCTTATGTGCTCGATGCAGTGGATGAAGTGGTGGAGGAGTTTATTGCGGACTACAAGGACTCCAATCTCCGTTAATTCAATCCGCTGAAGTGCTCTAGTCTACCGTACCATCCAGTTTGTCTCGGATAGATTTGCGGATTTTTTCCCCGGCAAAGTCCAGCAGGGTGACGATGACCAGTATGCACAGTAAAACGAGTGAAAATTTACTCCAACTATCGGCAGACTCAGCATAGAGCTTGAGGTGTAGCCCGATACCGCCTGCACCCACATATCCAATAATGCTGGCCGAGCGTACATTGTATTCCAGCATCCATAAACAATGGCTCCAGATGATGGGTCGGGCATTGGGCCAGAGCCCATATTGAAATGCCTGAATGGGGCCAGCTCCCAAGGATGTAAGAGCTTTTTGGGAGCTAAGATCCGTGGATTCAAAGGTCTCGCTAAAAAATTTTGCCAGGTAGCCCACACTGTAAAGGGTAAGTGCGATGACCCCGGCTAATGAGTTTGAACCCACAATCACCACGGCCAATAGGGCCCAAAGCAAACTGGGGATGGTTCGGATCAGATTCAGCAGCATGCGGGTGGGCCAAAGGACCCATGGTGGAGCCACATTCTGGGAAGCACCCAGCGAAATAATGAAGGAAAGAACGATGGCAAGGAGGGTGGAGACCAGGGCGATCTGGAGGGTTTCCAGAAGCCCAGACAGGGTCCTGTCCAAAATTGACCAATCTGGGGGAAAGAATTGAGCAACGAAACGGGAAAGGTTGCCTAAATAATCGAGGTCTCGCCCAGAGCCTTCAATGGATGGGATCGCTCCGATGGAGGCGGCCAGGAAAAGAAGAAAGGTGATGCCAAGCAGATCGAAGCGGCTATGCCAGGGGAAGACTTGCTTATTCATGGGGCTAGGCGGCAACGTTTTCCCAAGACCAGGATTCGGGTTCTTCGGCATGAAGCCGGAGGACGAAGTCTGCATGTTTTTGAACCTGTTCTTCATCGTGCAAGGAGCATACCAGGCTTCCGCCTGCTTCTATCTGATTCTTTTTAAGAATGGAGAGCGTTTCGTCGGCCCATTGGTTGTCCAAGCTTGCGACGGGTTCATCCGCCAGCAAAAGTTTGGGTCTCGAAATCAGGGATCTGCAAATGGCCAGGCGTTGGCGCTCTCCCCGCGAGAGGGTGGAGGCCCATTGGCGGGTTTTCTGAGCGAGACCAAATGTAGATAACCAATTCAAGGCGGAGTCTTTTTCTTCCTTTGGGAAACCCAGGAGCGTGCGGATCGAGGAGTGTCTGCCAAGGCATCCACCCAAGGCATTGGCCAATGTACTGGCCCCATTGGCCAGTTGAAGATCCTGAAAAATCATCGAAATTTTCTCGTCCGTGGAGAGCCTGGACTCAAGGTTGCCCTCGTTTCCTTTTAAGTCTCCGCTTAATAAACGCATGAGGCTCGTTTTCCCTACTCCAGATGGGCCGGTGATCGCTACAAAGGAGGAGCAAGGAACCACGAAACTAAGCTTTCGAAAGAGCCAACGATTGGTGAGATGGAGACCGAGGTCTTTCGCCTCCAGTAAGTTTGTACTCATCTTTTGAAAACAGAAGCCAATCGCTGAAGCTGTCGGCTTAAGGTTTAAGAGTTTTTTGAACCGCGATCGCTTCGCGGGTTACCCGTAAATGTTCGTCCTGGTTGACTTCGATGAGTTCGCCATTGAAAACCTGATCGCGAAGGGTGGGGTTGTCCTGATTCATCTCCAACAGAGTCTTTAAAAGAAGAGTCCGGTCATTTTCGGATAAGGAACTACGGGCACAGATGGTGTGGGAAGGTACGGGTCCTTGTTCCTGAATGATGCGTAACTTTGATTTCTGGGCATCACTTAAGTATTTATTATCCCCAGTGAAAACATAATCGCTCACGGCAGCGGCTTCCACTTCTCCGCTGAGAACTTTTTCGACGGCAGATACATAACCGGTTCCATAGATGGTAAGCGAAAAGTAGTCGGTCAGGGCTGTTGCAGAGCCAACCAAGCCACGATTCGATAAATCCCAAACGGGGATGAGGTATCCGGATGTACTGGAGCGACTGGCAAAGGCTACAGGTTGATTTTTAAGTTCTTCGATAGATTGGTATTTTTTGTCTTTGAGGCTGAGCCAGACACTTTGGTAATGAGGCAATCCGTTTTTTAGATGGATGAGGAGAATGGAGGCTGTGTCCTGATCTAAGTTCCTGGCAGCATCAGTAGAGCTCAGGTAGCCAAGATCCAAGGTACCATTGCGAAAGGATTCCACTACGACCGAGGAATCTGTGGGGATCAGGACTTCGACTGGTCTTTGCAGCTTATCGGAGAGATACGCTTCGAGAGATTCTTTCTCGGTTAGCATTTTCTCTGGGTTTTTATTGGCTTTGAGGGCGATGACCACTTTCTTAAGCGACAACTCACCTGCCTGATTTTCGGGTGCATGGCTTGTTTCTTTCTCAGTTTCTGAACAAGATGAGAAAATCATACTTACAAGCATAGCTGCGATGACTTTAAGGAATACAAATAGATGAGTATGGGGGTTCATTGGATGTGGTTCGAATTATAATTGAGACTGAGTCTCAATATCAATAACAGGTGTTACGATCAAGTCAACGAGTGAGTCGAGCAGGTAAACTTTTCGTTAGCGAAGCAGGTGGTAAATCTTCTCGAGGGTTTGTTCGGACGGGAAACCTTGTGACTGGATCCAACCCAAGGCAGAGGAGCGAAGCTGGTTACGCCCTTCTGGATTGAGAGCGAGTTCCACCAGAGCCGATATTGCTTCCTCTTCATTTTCAGTGGTGCGTATGGCATCGTGCACCAGTAAGTCGCTGCAGGTTTGACGAAAGTTTTGGTAGTTGGGGCCAAGGATCAAGGGGATTCCCAAAGCAATCGGCTCAATCGGGTTTTGGCCCCCTTGATTCGGAGGGAATGTTTTGCCCCCAAGGGCCAGGTCCGCACAGTGAATCAGTTTGAACAATTCCCCAGTGGTGTCTGCAAGATAAACCAAAGTATCCTGGGGAGCTTGATGGCTTGTCGTGCGGACATGATAAGCGAATTTTGTTTGCTGGAGCATGGCACTTATCGATCTTCTTCTTTCTGCATGTCTGGGAATGAGGAGGAGGCGGGCGTCTATGTTGTGCTTTCTGATTTGGCTCATGGCTTCGATGAGAAGCTCTTCCTCCCCCGGCCAGGTCGAAATCCCGGCAAGGACCAGGGAATCTTTTTCAAATCCAAGAGAAGCTTTTAATTCTTCCGGTTTTTTGTCTTGTTCCACAGTGGCATCCACCGCATCGACTTTTAGGTTTCCGACTATTTGGATGTGTTTCTCGTCGACCCCGATTTCGAGCCATCTTGCACGCTGCCTTTCAGAAGTGGTTAGGATTTCCAAACCTTTGGGCAGGAGAAGTTTTCGAGCCAATGGTGATCCAGAAAGGCGTTGAAATGTACGATCGGATAAACGTGCGTTAATCACCAAGGCGGGTACGCCCCTACGCTTGGCCTGATAAAAATGTTCAGGCCAAAGTTCACTATCCACTGTAATGATGAGATCAGGTTGCACCCTGGACCATGCCAGGCAACTGAATAGCCACCAGTCCAGAGGGAAGGGGCCCTGAGCTAACACTTTGTCCGAGTATTTTTGCTCAGCCATTCTTAAGCCGGTACTGGTTGTACCGGTTAGAACAATCTCCATATTTGGATCCTTGCACAAGGTGTCCAGGATTTTGGAAAGGGAGGAGAGTTCGCCTACGCTGACTGCCTGAATCCATACGCGAATGGCATTTTTTCCCTTTTTTCCAAGAAGAGGGAATAATCCCAAACGGTAGTGGAATTTAAACCCGTACCCGCCCCGTCGAAACATGCGCAACATGAAATAGGGAGCGGCCAGGAGGGCAATGAATGGAAAAATAAAACGATAGAAAAGAATCACTGCTTTTAGAAACTGATTTACCGTTGCCAGTAATGAATGGATGGGAAATTATTCAAGGCTATTTCTTTTATGAGTACTTCTGACCGAATCGCGAAACTATTCTCTGATTGCAAAGCCGAGCATCGGGCAGCCTTTGTTGCTTATGTATGTGCATGTGATCCGGATTTTAACCGTTCTCTTGATGTCTGCAAAACTTTGATAGATCAAGGAGTTGATTTACTCGAATTGGGTGTTCCATTCTCAGATCCCTTGGCCGATGGTCTGACGAATCAACTGGCCGCACAGCGTGCATTGGAGTCTGGTTGTACACAGGAGGATGTTTTCCGCTTGGTGGAGGAGATTCGAAAATTTTCCCAGATTCCCATAGTTTTTTACACCTACTATAACCTGATCTTTTCGCAGGGGGTGGAAGAATATGTGGTGAAGTCCAAACAGGCTGGAGTGGATGGATTGTTGACGCTGGATTTACCTCCGGAGGAGGCGGATGAATTACTGATTGCTTGCGAGAAACTGGAGATGGCCAATATTTTTATTATCGCCCCGACCACTCCCGAGGAAAGAATCTCCAAGATAGCAAGCAAGGCATCGGGTTTCCTGTACTATGTTTCCCGCGAGGGAGTGACTGGGGAGAGACAGGATTTGGCTGGAGATTTGAGCGAGCGGGTGGCCTTGATTCGTCAAAAAACAGATCTTCCTTTGGTGGTTGGCTTTGGAATCTCTTCCCCGGAGCAGGTGTCGGAGGTTGCGAAGGTGGCGGATGGGGTGGTTGTGGGAAGTGCGTTGGTGAACTGTATCCCACAAAACTTAGACAACCATACCGGTATGCTTTCCGCGATTAAGGAGAAATCCCAAAGATTAGTAGGCGGATTGATGGTTCGCTAGGTAACTTTTGATCAATCCATGGTTTCCATGGCAGGTGAAATTTGGTTACTGGGCGGCGTTACTGCATCGGGCAAAACTGAATTGGCGTTGTCGTGGGCAGAAAATAACGATGCTGAAATCCTGTGCTGCGATTCTGTATCCTTATATCGTGGGCTCGATATAGGCTCCGCAAAACCTACGCAGCATGAACTGGATCGGGTGCCGCATTTTGGGCTAGATTTAGCCGAAGTTTCTGAAGTTTTTGATGTAGTGCAATTTCATGTCTATGCCCAGGGCATGGTAAATGAAATCGCACAACGAGGGAAAAAAATTCTGGTTGTGGGGGGTAGTGGTTTTTTTCTGAGTGGATTTTTGCGAGCAATTACCGATGGGATCGATATATCCCGGGATATTCGTCAATCGATCGAATTTCAATACCAGGAAAAAGGCTTGGATTCTTTGCTCGATGATCTCAAAAAATTTAATCCGGATGGTGTGGAGATCGATACCCAAAACCCAGTGCGGGTGATTCGTGCCCTGGAGAGATGTATGCAGACCGGTAAATCGTTGAGCCTATTGCAAAGCGAGTTCGAGAAATTGCCCTCACCCTATGCCGGTTTTAGCAAGCATGCTTTGTGGTTGGATAGGGAAGATGAAGAGTTGATGGATCGGATCCAGACCAGGACTGAGGGGATGGTTGAAGACGGCCTTCTTGCAGAGACTGAAGATGCCTTAGCACATGGGATAGAGAAGCATCCAAGCTTATCGGTTTCAGTCGGATACAGGGAGGCGATTGAATACCTTAAGAACCCAGGTAAATTAACCCAAAATGAACTTGTGGATTCGATTGCCCGGTCGACCAGGCAGTTGGTTGCCAAACAAAGAAAATGGTTTCGAAAACATTTTCCCGTGGGTTCGCACCTTGTTTTAAAAAATACGGTTTCTTTCGACTCAGGGAAATTACCTTGGGTACGGACACTTGACCGTGGCACGGGTTCGAATTAGCGTAATTCACAATTCTTCTCTATGGACCCGTTGAAAAAAGTGGCAGTTGTGGCAAACCTGACCAAGTCTGGTACGCAGGAGGTCTCTCAATTGCTGGTGAAAATTTGCCTGGAGAACCATGTGGAAGTAAACCTAACTGAGCAATTCCCTTGTCCCCCTGATTTTCTTCAAGGAATGGATGTTTGTTTTTCGGTGGGAGGGGATGGTACCCTGCTTAATCTCTTGGATGAAGCGATTAAGCATGAAGTACCTGTTGCCGGTGTCGGTCTTGGGAAACTTGGTTTTTTGGCAACTCTTTCGCCCCATGATTTGGAAAATGAATTAGTTCCTTTGCTCAAAGGAGATTTTTTGGTTAAGCGAAGGAGTTTGATTGGGTTTCGGGATCAAACGGGTAAAGAAAAGATTGCTTTAAATGACTTGGTTGTGAAAAGCGGGTCGACCGGGCGGTTGGGCCATTTTTCAGTTTTTTGCGGAAAAGAAAGAGTGGCTGATTATTCTTCAGACGGGATTGTTTTTTCAACACCAACTGGTTCTACGGCTTATAATTTAGCTGCTGGTGGCCCCATTGTTCATCCGGAAGCTGAAGTCATCTTGATGACTCCTATTTCTGCCCACAGTTTGACCAGTAGACCTCTGGTTTTTCCTTCTGGCATAGGACTACGCATTGAAAACGAGGAAAATTCTGCCAATCCACATGTATCTGCAGATGGGAGAGATGCATTTGCTGAGTGCCCGGAGTTTCCCCTTGAAATTTTTGTCTCCGAAAAAACCTTTCCCTTGATCGAAACAAGCGGGCATTCACACTTTCGGGTGCTGAGAAATAAACTTAAGTGGGGATGATGACCAAAAGGTAAGCCCTGTTGCCATGCTATCTCCAGGTACACGAATTGGTCTTTATCGAGTAAACAACTGGATCAAGGAAGGTTCCTGTGGTCAAAGTTATGAAGTCGAAGGCAATTCCGGGGAGGACCTTGGGGAAACCAGGTACTTAAAATTATTTCATCGGGTTGTATCGGAAATCGATGGGTTTTCCGATTTCTTTTCGCAGGAGTGCCTGGCAATTCAGCAAGTTCAGGGAAGGGGAATCTGGCCTTTATTATCCTACGGGGTAACCAAGTGGAAGCACTGGCTGATTTACCCTTGGTTTAAGGGGGCCAAAATGGAGGTCTCTTCCGAAAATGAAGATTCTCCAAACAAGGAAGTTTATCTGAGATCACTGGATGATTTAGCTGAGTATTGTCCTCATCTCATTACTCCCAAAGTTCTTAAAAACATTTTGATCGATCTGCACTGCGGACTGCACCATGCCCATGGATTCGGGTTGATCCATGGCAATGTAAAACCGTCCAATGTTTTGATTGAACTGAAGGATGATGGAGAATGTTCGGCATGGTTGACCGAGTTTGCCCTGACTAAAATTACCAATTTTGAGACCTCCTCCAAACGTTCTGAAGATTACACCGACTTCGTTTCACAAAATTTACAATTTCAGGAATCACTGAAACAGAGTCATTCCTTCCGCATCGACAATTCTGGCTCAGGAGGTATACCCGAGGAGCAGGGCGATGTGTTTGCTTTGGGAGCGTTGGTTAGGTTCCTCCTCAATCGGGTCGGCCGAACGGATGAAGTTTGGTCGGATTGGGAGGAATGGTCTGGGCAGTCCATTAATCTTGGATTCGAAAATATTAGCCAATCCATGAAAGCGATCCCAGGGGTGGGGGACTTGTCGGATTATGGGTTAAGTGGTGGTACAGAAAGTGCAGAAGAAACCCAGAGTGCGGAGGAAATCCGTGTAGCCAGAGAAAGGGAGTGGGCGCAGCAGCAAAAAATCTCTTCGCTCGCTTTTCGTAGGAATATAACTGGATTAATCGGATGTGTATGCATCCTCATCTTTCTGTTTTCTAAAATTTATCTTTTTCTAAATCCATCCCCCTGGGTTGAGTATTCAGTGGAGGGTGCATCCGATAAATATCAGTTAGGTTTTGGGGTTTGGTCAGGAAAAGCATGGGGGATTTTACCCGCAGCTTATGATGAGCGTGGGCGAGGAGGACAGGATGTTGCGGGAGAATGGGTTCGGGAGGACGGTTTGTTCCGTCTCGATTTTCGAAAATTTAAAAAATCCAACGAGGAAGAATCGGGAAAGAAACTCTGGCAATTCATTGGCAAGGGAGCAACCAGTGATGATGATTATTTTATTTGGTCAGATTTTTTGAATTACAACGCCCAAAGCAGAACTTTAAGCCTGATTAAAAGAGTTCATGAGGATGAGGTTTATGTGCCCGGGGAGAAAAGGGGCGAGTCCCCTAGGCTTTTTTCAGAAGTACGAATTCGAAGGAGTGGGGGTACGATTCGAGATACTCAACTGATCTTTGCCCAGACTGAGCCAGAGGGGAGAAGCTGGTCTATTCTAATCGGGCTTGGTTTTTTGATGTCTTGTTTGCTCTATCAGCGGATGTTGCTGAGGATTAAGTTGGCCAATCCGGAGATTGGAAAGGATTGAGTTTTTTTCGGCTTTTTACAGGATCATTGGCATGTACAGGCTTGGTTATCTAAATCCAATTTTTTATGCACTCCTCGGTGCAACTTTATTTCTGGTTTCCTGTACTTCCTCTGATCCAGAGGGAAAATATTCCGGGGAAATCAAGGATTGGGTATATGAAGTTTTTGAGGGAAATCTAATGGCTGGTGGAAAAGCATGTTCAGTGGAGTTATCCCTTTCCCAGAATGGTGCAGATATGATTGCCGAATTGAAATTCATTCATCCTACAATGAAACCAGTAACGAGGTCAGGAACCTGGGAAATCGGCGACGGAGAAAGAATCATTAAATTAAATGACGAAAAAGAGCCGTCGGAGTTTTACTTAATCAAAAGAGGGGTCCGATACGCTTTCCAATCCAAAGCAGGCTTGGCTAATGATGATGGTTCGCCCTTACTGCTGGTAAGAAACCTTGGTAAATCAAGAAAGTCCTCCTATCCAATCGAAATCGATTTTGCTGATGACGGGAGTGCATTGGTTTCAGGGTCCGGGATGAAGGATGAACGGGTTGGGGAATGGAACCGAGTGGGCGATCGAATTACCGTGAGTGTTCGTTTGCCCAAAACTGAGGAGGGAGAAAAGCAGGGAGATTTCCCTGAAGAAAACTACAAGTACTTTATGCGATGGGTTGCTGAGAAAGAGGATACCCTTGTTCTTGAAAAGATGGTGGTAATGAAGCCTTTCGTAAAAGAGGACGGCTCCAAACGGCAAAGCTGGATGAGTTCGCTGATCTTTTCGGATCGTCCTCTCCTCGTATCTGCTCCATAAAGACCAGTATTGGCAAAGATTTGACGTTCCGAAGGCTGTCTTCATCATGGAGCGTTTAAAATTAAATTGTTAGCTCATGATTACTGCTCTTCAGCACTTCATTTCTAAAAAAGGAAAGTTTGTTTTTATACTACTCCTTTTACTGGTTGTTGTTTCTTTTGTCCTATACCTCTCCCAAGGTTCATCAGTTTTTGATTTGATGTCTGATGGTGGGCGAGAGAAGAAAGAATTCTATGGTTATGATTGGAACGACCCAGACCAAAGACGCTTTCTTAATGTGACCACGCGGGCCGCGGGTGCGGTGGGTGCCTGGTTGAGCCCAACTCAGGATGTTGTGGCCAAAGCGGATGATGCTTACATGCAAGGTTTACAACAGCAAATGCAGGCAGCCTTTCGAGCCAATCCAGGTGAGGTCGACCAGGATGCCATGCAGAGAATGTTTCAGTACATGCAGGCTTGGCCCAATTTTTCCAGAGATTTTAAAGTCCGTGAAATGGCTCGATCCGGAGCCTACGATAACGAATTTTTAGAGGAGTCGATCAAAACTCATGTGTTTGCCGAAGGGCAGGCAGATCAATGGGATTTCATGCCTAGAGATATAAATCATCCCGGAATCAATGCTCAGTTTATTCGCTTTTTAGGTAGCCTGGATCCTTCCTTGGTTTCTGAGGCAAATCGCACGGCTGTGCTTTCTATGGTGGGTGCAAGGTTTGGGATGTCAGGAAATGAACTTGAATCTGTTCTATACTCTAATTTTCGAGATGTTGAGGTGGATCGGGTCTACGCAGATCGAGGATTCTCCCTTCCCTTGGAAGTGGATGTTCTTAGCCAACAAAATGCTTTCGCATGGGATGGGGAAGTTGCAGTCATATCCGCAGACATGCTTCCAGTGAGCCAACTTAAATGGGGTGAGCTTCAATTTACAGCCAACCCGAAAGAGGGAGAAGAAATCGTGCTTCGTTCGGGCAAGGATACCTTTCGTTTTGTTTTTGGTAAGAAAGGTGGCGACTCCAATGCCACTCGTGTAGATGTACCCTTAGGAGCAGATTTAAAAGCCTCTGCGAAAAACCTCTCCACTGCGATCAATCAGGAGTCTCAATCACTCTTTACCAGCACCTCTAGTCGCTCCAATGTCCGTATTTTTCTGAACCAAGATAAGCTCCCGCAAAAAGCTCCGGAAGTATCAACAGGATCGAAAGCGATTCGTATTGTTGGTGAACTCGATTCCGAATTACTGGAATTTTTTGAAAAAAATAAGGATTTGGATGTTTTTATGAAGGAGCCCAGAACCTTCGCCACAGCTCTTGTTTTTGAGAGTAAAAACTTTATGACGACTCCACCTCCTGCTGAAGAGTCGAGGTTGCGTTCTTACTTTGAAAGAAACCGTATAGACTTTCTACCTTCTGTGGATGGGGCAAACGAAGGGGGCGAGGAGAACTCGTCTGTGGAGCAGATCGAATTCAATGATGTTGTCGAAGAGGTTAGAAAAAAAGTTCAGGACCAAGATGTTGCAGATGCGAAGAGGGAAGCCGATCGGCTCGCTCAAAAAGAGGCCCTTCGTTTTCTAGATCAGTTGAATAGTGAATCCGATAAAATGAAGAAGAAATTTCCTGACTTCCAAAAGTTTAGGAATTCTGAAGATTTTCAAAACTTATTAAATTCCTCTGGTGCGGTTCCAAGAAAAATCTCTTTTTCCACCAGTGATATGAATATTCAAACTATGGTGCTCGGTTTGGAAAAGAGAGCCAGTGAACAAAGGTCAGGAAAAAACCCCTTGGAGGAAGTGGAGTTACTCGACGATCATAAATTTTTCACAAGATCTGTCCGGAAATCTAGAAATGGACACATCGTATTTATCCTCGACCGTAAAACTCCTTCTGCTTTATCCGAATTTAGTGAGCTCGATTATGGTCTGCTATGCCGGGAGTATGAGAGCGATTTAAAGCTAGCCCAGTTTAATCTCAAAGTGGATGAGATTAAGGAGAAACTTGCAAAAGAAGCATCCTTCAGCGATGCAGCAATGAAACGCTATTCATTTGCTGCCAAAAATGAACGATCCGCCCGTGCCTTATTTGATGCAAAGCAACGGTCCTTGCGTGCCAAAATTAATCAATTACAAGAGGGAGGAAGTGAATCCAATCAAGAAGATCAAAAACTTTCCCCAAAAGCTCAGAGGGAAATCGATCTGCTTACTAAGGAATTGGAGGATCTAAGAAAAGAAAGCGATGCGATCCGGGAAATGTTGCAGGGTGCTGATTCTTTAGCTGTGGATGATGGTTGGGTCGAGTTGAAGAGGACAGAAGACCAAGCCCATCTCGGATTAATCACCGATGTGTATTCCGCCAGAGGGAAAGATATGGAGGAAGATCAGAGAGCCAGCCTGCAAACCAACCTAGAGTTTACCCGGGCTATGCTTTCCAGGGATGAAGTATACCGGGAGCTAATTTCTGTAAAGCTTTCTCAGTAGGTTTCTGATCGGCTTAGCTAGGCAGGCACTTTTGCCAGCAAAGAAAAAACTCCGTATTTCCATCACCACCTTGAGGTTTGGCGGTTGTTTCAATAATTAAGCGGGAGCCCAGCAGTTTCTGTTCGGCCAAATCCTTGGTGCTTTGTAACACTCTTTGATGGATCTGTGTGTCTTTAATTACGCCCCGACCTAGGTCTGCCTCTTTTTTTTCGCATTCAAACTGGGGTTTAACCAAGGAGACTAAGTGTCCCTGGTTCTCAACAAATTGCCAAGCCTGCGGCAAGACCTGACGAAGTGAGATAAACGATAGGTCCATGACCACCAAAGTATATTGAGGGAAGGGTAACGCATGGGGCTCCAAAGCCTTCAGGTTCATTTTTTCAATGTTGGTAACCCTTTCGTCTATTCTCAGCTTATAGTGGAGTTGCCCTCTCCCCACATCGACGCAGGTAGCAGAAGCCGCTCCTTTTTGGAGTAAACAATCGGTGAACCCTCCCGTGGATGCCCCAAGATCGAGAAAATGTACTCCCTTGAGATCCCAGGTGGTCTCTTTTAAAAAGTTTTCCATCTTGAGCCCGCCTCTTCCCACATAGGGCATGGGGTTTTCCAGGGTTAGAGTGGCTTCAAGTGGGAGCAATTGGCTCGATTTGAGAATTTTTTCGCCTTTATACGTGACTTGTCCGGCAAGGATGCAAGCCTGGGCTTTGCTCCTGCTTTCCACGAGTTGGGAGTTTACCAGTAATTCATCTGCCCGAACTTTTTTAGCCATGCCCACAGGTAGTAGATGCAGGAAGTTCCTTCAATTCAGTAATGAAGTTTTTTTCTGGGAATCTTTATTTTTTACTAAAAAAACTTGACCGGGGTGGGTTAAAGTGGCACATAATGGTTGAAAGTGGTACTTAAGTCATGTCTAAACCCAAGTAATGGAATCCAATACAACAACCTTTTTTGTTGGAGAATTTACCCATGCTTTAGACAGCAAGGGGCGGGTTACCATACCATCGAAATGGAGGATAGCCGGAGGGGAGAACACTTATCTGGCTCTACCAAATCCAGGCGGATATATAACCGTTTATCCACCGAAAATGGTGGATCGATTGGAGCAAAAAGTTTCCGAGGCCAGTTTAAGCGATGTGCGGGCCCAGGCATTGCTGATGGAACTTTTTTCAAAAGCTCATTCTTTTGGTTGCGATAAGCAGGGGAGGATTAATTTGAACGATAAACTTCTGGACCATGCAGGGATTAAAGGGAAAGCTGTGCTGGTTGGGAACTTTTCTGCTTTCGCTATTTGGTCGGAGAGTCGCTACTCGAAGAGACCTGCGGAGGATGAGCGAAATATTTTTGATGCGATGAGGGAGTTGGGTTTATGATGCTTGGCTACAAGTTTTGGGCAACTTTTAGGGTGGTTGTCCTACGAAGGGGATTTGATGCCAGGTTTGCCCAGCTCTCTCGCGCTGCATTTCAGTGTAACGTCGGCCTCGGGGGGGGTAAGCATGTATTGTGGTGCGGTTGAGTTTGTCTGTTCTCCTGCTTCGGTGAAGCATATACCTGTTCTCCTGGATGAGTGTATGGCCTGCTTGAGGCCTGAAAGGGGAGGGGTGTTTGCTGATTTAACTTTTGGGGGTGGCGGCCATAGCCGGGCTATCCTTGAGGCTTCTTCAGGGAGTTCCTTGCATGCGTTTGATTGTGATCCCGATGCCAGGGAGCGCTCAGAGGATATCGCTATTTCATTTGGGGATCGTTTTAGTTTTTATGATTCTTCCTTTAAGGAATTAGATAAACATACATCACCTGGTACATTGGATGGAGTGCTGATGGATTTGGGTATTTCTTCTTTCCAGTTGATGGAACCAGATAAAGGATTCTCTTTTCGTTTGGATGCACCAATTGATATGAGGCTGGATCCTAGGGTAGGGCAGAGTGCAGCCGAGTTTTTAGAGTCTGCATCCTACGAGAGTTTGGTTCGTGCGGTTCGTGAGTATGGTGAGGAGAGAAGGTGGAAGCGTGTGGTGGATGCAATAATTAAGGCACGTGGAACAGGTCTTTTATCGCGAACCATGAGTGCAGCAGAGTTGGTAAGTGATGCTGTTGGTGGTCAAAACTTTAGGCAAAGGATTCACCCAGCGACCAAAACTTTTCAGGGGATTCGAATCGCTATAAACGGAGAACTGGAAGCTCTTGCCATGACTTTACCCAAGGCTTTTCGTGCCTTGAATGTGGGTGGTGTTCTTGCGGTCATTTCATTCCACTCCCTAGAGGATCGGATTGTAAAAAGATTTATGAGGAAAATGGCAGGAAGGCCTGAGAGTAGATATGATAGCAGAGCCCAGCAGGAGAGAGCTGTTTATGCTACGCTCAATGGTTCCAAGGCAATTTTTCCTGCAAAAGAAGAGGTGCTGGCCAATCCCAGGAGTCGGTCTGCCAGGCTACGTTTTTTAACAAAATTAAAACAACCAGAATTGTAAGACTGATGAATCGGGTGTGGTGGATGTTTCTAATACTTGCAGTTTTGGGTTTCGGGGGCGGTGCTATCTCCATCGTATGGTTGCGTATGGAGATATCCGCTACCGCTAAAAGTTGCGGAAAATTAGAGGATCAACGCGAAATGGTTGCCCGTGAATTACAGGAGTTGAGAGGGTTAAAATCGAGGCTTCTCAGACCCTCTATGGTTGCTCAACTTGTAGCAGGGAGGTTGCGGGTGCCATCTCCAGACCGGACAATCTATGTTACCGCAAGAGAGGTAACTGCCTTTGAGAATTCAAAATTTCACAAAGATCAAGTAAGTAGAGGGGCGTTATTATCCCAAAAATAGGATGAAAAATGTCTTTATCTCTTCCTATCGATTCTACCTTACTTTCTTTGCTATTCTTTTAACCTTCTGCACACTTGGCGGAAGGCTATTACACCTGCAGGTTTGGGAATCTGAGCGTTACAGCAAGCTTGCTGAAGGGGTACGTAAAAATTTTATCAAGGAACAGGCGAGAAGAGGAGACATACTAGATAGAAAAGGTAGTCTTCTTGCTACCACCAAGTCGGTGGTTGTATTAGGCGTGGATCCACATGCTTGTAAGGAGGAGGATGAGCATAAGTTAGAAGAGTTATCAAATTTACTTCAGATTCAACACAGTGAAGTCGTTGCTGCGGTGAATAAGAAATTTTATCAGCCTTCCGTTGATAAAAAAGATATGACACCTGTTAGATGGGTGAAGCTCAAGGAAGGAGTGGACGATTCTACCTACAGGAAAATCAAGGAACTCGATATAGCTGGTGTATATGGCAATTATCAACACTCTCGTTTTTATCCCAATCAAAAACTGGCCGCCCATGTTTTGGGTTATGTAAATAAAGAAGGAAAACCTTGCATGGGAGTAGAGTTGTTAGCGGATTACTACCTAAAAGGACAGGATGGATGGCGTGAAAGTGAGAAAGATGGTCGAAGAAGAGAAATGCCTCAATTTCGCTCTGTTGAGTTTATTGCCAGAAATGGACTAAATGTGGAGTTGACTCTGGACCGGGTAATACAGGACGCGGTGGAAGATGAACTGGCGAATCTACTTGAGACTTATGAACCTCTGAGTGCATCAATCTTGGTAAGTAATCCGATAACGGGCGAAATTCTGGCTATGGCAAATGGACCAACTTTCGATCCCAACCACTACAATGACTATCCGATGGAGAATCAGAGGAATCGGGCGATTACCGATTTATACGAACCAGGATCCACTTTTAAAATTGTGCCTGTGGGTGCCGCACTTAATGAGAATCTTTATTTTCCAGATGATATAATCGATTGCTCCATAGCTTCTTACAATATCGGAAAAAAATCGTTGAGGTTACCAAAAGATCATCATCCTTTGGGCAAGATTTCACTGCACCAAGTCGTACAAAAATCAAGTAACCGGGGTGCGGCTCAAATTGGTTTAAGATTGGGTCCGGAAAGACTTTATCACTACAGTAAGCGCTTTGGTTTTGGGGAAGAAACTAAGATTGGACTGGTTGGTGAGAGATCGGGAATATTACATGCACCAGAACGGTGGGATGGTCTTACCATAACAAGACTTCCGATGGGTCACGCGGTTTCGGTGACTCCCATGCAGGTACATTGTGCAATGAGTGTGGTAGCAAATGATGGCATCCTTATGAAACCAACGATTTTAAGAAGAGCTTTCGATGCAGATGGGAAAACCGTGGTTCCATTTGCTCCTACTGCGGTTCGAAGAGTTTTGGATGAAAGTGTTGCGGAAGATTTAAGCGAAATGCTTGTCAGCGTAGTGGGTGATGAAGGTACCGCTCGAACCGCTATGATTAAGGGTTTTAAAATTGCAGGTAAGACAGGCACAACTCAGAAAATCATTGATGGGAAATATTCGAGTACCCATCATGTAGCATCGTTTTCTGGATATTTTCCTGCAGATCAACCTAAGGCTGTAATCACGGTCATCGTGGATGAACCTAAAATGAATAAGGGTAGATTAGGGTATGGGGGAAGTGTTGCTGGGCCATCATTTAAGAAAATTGCTAGCCGGTTAATTAGTTATTTTGGCATTCAACCAAGCAATAAGGAACTGAGTTTTTTGGATAGAGGTAATCAATAAATCAAAGTTATGAATAATAACATTCTGGGAACAAATAAAGTAGAAGAGATTAAAGAGAGGGTTTCACCCAACCGTTTATTATCCGAGGTTTTGGATTTTGAAAGATTGAGTGGAACTGGTACCGGTGTGAAAAAGATCAATGCAATCTGTTCGGATAGCAGAAGGGTTGTCCCTGGGGCCGCTTTTTTTGCAATTCCAGGTGCTAGAACAAGTGGTGAAAATCACCTTGAGGAAGCTTTAAATCGTGGTGCGAAAGTAATCGTTAGTGAATCTAATGAAATCGATCTGCCTGCTGGGATAACCAAAGTGAAAGTGGATGATGCCCGAAAGGCATTAGCCAAATTTGCTAAAAGGTTCTATGGCTCCCCTGACCTTGATCTTAGTTTAATAGGGGTCACTGGAACAAATGGAAAAACTACGGTCAGTACATTAACCAGACACTTATTGGAAGGACCAGGTAAGCCAGTCGGTTTAATAGGGACGGTTTCTTACAATTTAGGGGATCGTGATATTCCTTCCTATAAAACGACTCCAGAAGCCACAGACCTTTATCCGATGTTAAAAAATATGTTGGCTGCAGGGTGTTCCGAAGCTGTGATGGAAGTAAGCTCTCATGGGATTCATCAATCCAGAGTAAGTGGTTTAAACCTTGAAGTGGCTGTTTTTATGAACCTGACCCGTGATCATCTGGATTACCATGGATCAATGGAAGAGTATTATCGGGAGAAAAGAAAACTTTTTAATGGGGTAAATGGTCCTTTACCAAAAGTAGCCGTGATTAATGGAGATTGTCCCTATGGTCGCAGGTTAGCAGAGGAGCTACCTCCGCAAGTACATATCCTGACTTTTGGTTTCGAAGAAAATAATCATTTCCGGGCAAAGAACCTTTCCTTAGATGCAGAGGGTTCGAAATTTGTATTGGAGAGCCCCCAGGGGAATAGTGTGGTCGCAAGTCCGCTTATAGGGAGATATAATGTACTGAATGCACTTGCCTCCTTTGCTATCGTTCATGCGATGGGAAAAAATGTTTCGAAGTCCATTCATAAACTGCGAACCTTTAAGGGAGTTAGCGGAAGAATGGAGTCTGTAGAGAAAGGCCAACCCTATCGTGTGGTGGTTGATTATGCACATACCCCGGATGCCCTTCGGAATGCCTTGGAAATGTTAAGGGAGTGCACAAAGGGGAAGGTTCGGGTCGTTTTCGGTTGTGGTGGAGATCGAGATAAGGGCAAAAGACTGGAGATGACAAGAGTTGCCTGTGCGGCTGCTGATCAAGTCTGGGCAACATCTGATAACCCTCGAACCGAGGGAATTGATTCGATCTTTGCAGATATGAGAAAGGGGGTGTGTAAAGGTGCCGATGTTTACTTTGTGGAGGACCGAAGAAGAGCGATTGATTTGGCTTTGGATGCTGCCAATCATGATGATTGCGTACTGATTGCCGGTAAGGGTCATGAGGCATATCAAGAAGTACAGTATACTGCGATTCCATTTGATGACCGGATCGTAGCTAGTGATCTACTTAGTGCTAAACTTTATGGTGGATAATGGTACAATTTGATCCATCAGCGTTATGCAAGTGGAGTAAAGGGAATTGGAACCTGTCTCCTCCCGAAAAAATCTCAGGATTTACCATAGATTCGAGAAAGGTAAATCAGGGAGATTTGTTTGTCGCTTTGCGAGCAGAGAGGGATGGTCATGACTTCTTAAATCAGGCAATTGCTCAGGGTGCTGTAGGCGGAGTGGTTGATCACTTGGTTGAAGGTGTGAGTCAGCCTCAATTAGTAGTCGATCACACAGAGATTGCATTTCAGGAGATTGCTAAATCGCATAGAAAGAATTTCGAAGGCACAGTGATTGGGGTTACCGGGAGTTGTGGCAAAACCTCGACCAAGGAAATGCTGGCTATAATTTTACCGGACTCTCTGAGTACAGATGGAAATTTGAATAATCATCTCGGTGTTCCACTTACCCTTTGTCGATTAACAACAGGTTTCCATAAATATGCTGTGGTGGAGGCAGGAATAAATTCAGTCGATGAGATGCAATTGTTGACGAATTTAATCGAGCCAGAGGTAACCGTTATCACTTCTGTCAGTCACTCTCACTTGCAGGGTTTGGGTACGATTGAAAAGGTAGCTGAGGAAAAAATAAAACTATGGTTAGGATCTGATCAATGTCGGTTGGCTGTATTTCCTAAAGCTTTACTAGAATTTAAACCCTTTGCGGATGCAATCCAGCACAGGGACGATTACATTGCAGTTGCAAGAGAAGATGGATGTCTTGAGCCTTCTGAAAATCTCGTAATTTATGATTTTTCGACTGAAACAAACGAGCGTGGGTACTCACAAAATTTGAAGATCAAAAGGTGTGGGTACCCACCTCTTGTTATCCGTATCCCCAATGTTTCCGAGGGAATGATCTGTAATATGGTTCTTGCTTTTGTAACCGCATGGAAGCTTGGAGTATCGGATCGAGAAATTTCTGAACGCCTACCCCAATACAGGCCCTCTGGCCTACGAGGCACTTGCCTCGTAGGCAGAGGATGTTCTTATGTGGTGGATTGTTACAATGCCAATCCTGCTTCTATGCTGGACAGCATTCGCTTTTTTCACAGTCAATTTCCTGATTCTCCTAGACTCCTTGTTTTGGGCGGGATGAAGGAATTGGGGGAGGCCAGTGATTTGTTACACAAAAGCACCGGTAGCCAGATATCTATGCACCCTTCAGATCATGCGATCATAATTGGAGAGGATGCTCGACCAATGGCTCTTGGCATGATTGAGAACGGAGGGATCGCAGAGAACATAACGGTATTACCAGAACCCGAACTGGCTAGGCCTCTCATTGAAGGCTTTCAGGGGGCTGTTTTGATCAAAGGGAGTCGCTCTTATCAACTGGAAGATCTAATCCCATTTTGGGCAGTCGAAGAAAAAGAGGAAATGATGCTGGCATGCTGAGTTGGTTGCAGTTTGGAGAAGATATATGGGGGCCGCTTAGACTGTTTCAATATATATCTGTCCGTGCTTTAGGGGCGGGCCTTACTGCTTTAATTATTGGATTTTGGGTAGGTCCTTTTCTTATATCTATTCTTAAAAAGATCGGTGCCAAACAAGCCTTTCGAGATAAAGAAGAGGTTGGGCAGTTAGCCGATTTACATCTTGAAAAATCCCATACGCCCACCATGGGCGGAATTCTGATCTTTATTTCAGTTGGGATCAGTACAATTCTTTGGGCTGAACCCAATGTTTATGTATGCACAGCTCTTTTAACTTATACATTGCTGACTGTAGTTGGTTTTACCGATGATTACCTAAAGGTTTCCAAAAAAAACAGCAAAGGTTTACCCGGGAAATTCAAGTTGCTCGGGCAACTCGTAACAACGGGGGTGGCGCTCTTTCTTCTTTTGGGCCCTTTTGCGAATCAATTAAGCGGAGTAGCCTCAGAAAGTCTGGGAAGCGTTGAAAAGATGCGAGAATTTTGGATGCCCTTTGTTAGCTATGAGGATAAGAGTTGCGTTCCTGTTCTTTCTTTAGGTGCGTTATCTCTTTTATTCTTGGTAACTTTAACCGGCACGAGTAATGCCATAAACTTAACCGATGGATTGGATGGGCTCGCGATTGGGTGCACCGTTACTGTTGCCCTGACATATGCGATTATGGCTTACGCATCCGGGAATTTCCTGATTGCTGATTACCTGAAAATCAGTTGGGTTCCAGGAACCGGGGAATTGGCAATTTTGTGTACCGCTCTGCTAGGTGGAAGTTTGGCATTTCTGTGGTATAATGCACATCCCGCAGAAGTATTTATGGGAGATACTGGATCGCTGGCCATTGGTGGACTGATTGGTATTATTGCCCTAATGATTCACCAACCCCTTACCCTGATCATCGTTGGGGGAATTTTTGTAATGGAAGCAAGCTCGGTGATCATTCAAGTTTTTTCTTTTAAAACGAGAGGTAAGCGGGTGTTCTTAATGTCTCCAATCCATCACCATTTCGAATTGAAAGGGTGGAAGGAAACTAAAGTGGTTATTAGGTTTTGGATCTTATCCCTCCTTTTTGCACTGATAGGTCTTGCCACACTCAAGCTAAGATAATGACAGCAAGGGCGAAGATAAAATCTTTGATGTCGCACCCTGGGCAAGTTGCGATCTTAGGGGGAGGAGTAAGCGGGGTTGCTGCACAAAAATTATTAGAAAGTCAGGGTCAATGCTGCACCCTTTACTCGGAAGAAGGAAATATTTTTGATGAGACTGCGGCACAAAACTGCTCATTGGTTGTGGTGAGCCCAGGCTTTGTGCCCACGCATAGTTGGATCCAGATCGCTAAAAAGGCGAAGAAGGCCTGTTTGTCTGAAGTTGACTTGGGACTAATGTTCTCTTCCGCGGATGAGATCGTGGCAGTGACTGGCACAAATGGAAAGACTTCCCTGACAGGAATCCTCACCCACATTTCGAATCATTTACAAGTCCCCGCACTAAGTTTGGGAAATATCGGTGTGGCGTTATGCGATGCTGTGTCAGGAGAGCAAGATCAAGGAAAATTGATTTTTCATGAAACCAGCTCCTTTCAATGCCTGCATACAAATTTCTTTGAACCTGATTCTGCGATTTGGATTAATTTTGCACCGGATCACTTAGATTATCATGGAACGACCCAAGAGTACTTTAATTCTAAACTAAAATTAATTCATTCCTGTAAAAACCCGGATCGAGTTTACCTGGGAACATCCGTATTTCAATATGCTCAGAAGTTTGGAATTCCTATGAATCCACTTTTTCGGAAAATTGTGCCTATCGTACCATCAGAAGTTCCCTCGGAGGTGAGCTCTTTTCATCGAACTCATCCACAATTAGAAAACCTGGCTTTTGCATTTGCCTGGTTTTCAGACCGGGGTTTTTCAAAGAAAGAAATTGTTTCTGGATTGGATGGATATCAACCTGAACCTTATCGCCTTCAAAAAGTTGCTATGATTAACGAGGTGAGCTTTTGGAATGATTCAAAGTCCACGAACCTCGCTTCTGTAGTTTCTGCTTGCGAGTCTTTTACCCAAAAAGTGATTTGGATTGGCGGTGGGAAAAATAAGGGGCAGGAAGTAGGTGAATTTACATCCACGCTTTTTCCTTATTTGGAAAAGGCATATTTAATCGGTCAGACGGCTGGAGAAATCTTCCACCACTTGGTTAGGAAGGGTGTAGAGGCAGAAATTTGCTCAAGTCTCAAAGAGGCAGTTTTTCGGGCTTTTGAAAATGCCCAGAAATTATCCCATATCCTGTTTAGTCCGGGATTTGCCAGTTTTGATATGTTTAAGAATTATTCTGATCGAGGGAATTCGTTTAATTCGCTCGTTTTCGATTTGAAGATAGCATCACAAGCGACTACGAAATAAAATTAATTTAATTTGCAAGCTAGCCACCAAGAAAAATGAAATTATCCAAAGTATTCGGTATTGTACTTTCACTCCATGTGGGAGTCATCCTTCTCGTTATGTTTCAACCAAGTTGTCAAACAACAGGAGGAAAGAAAAATGTCACGCCCGACCAAGAAGTTGCTCCAGAGAATTCAACCACGGAACAATCTTTTAATGAGGCATTAAAGGAGGAGACCGAAAATGAAAATTCGGTTGCGAATGAACCAAAAATCGATGAGTTCTCGTCTCCCAAAAGACCATCACCAGGGGAACTTATTGTCCCGGTCGACTCACCTGCAGGAAAATCATCATCCCCAGCAATCATCGTTCCCCAGGACAGGCCCGGGCAAGTGATAGACTTGGCTCCGACGGACTTAGCCATCTATAAGGTTGTGCGTGGAGATACACTTTGGGGAATTGCCAGAAAAAACAACGTGTCTTTAGCCGACTTGTTGCAAGCCAACCCCAATATGGACAAAAGCGGTCGGTTATCCATTGGTCAGGAGATCATGATTCCTGGCGGGCAATCGGATGCCGTCTCCATCGATAACATTTCCCAGACGGAGCCGATTCCAACTACCACTGGCGGAGGCAGTTCCTACACGGTAGTAAAAGGCGACACTCTTTCTGGGATAGCGAGAAAGCATGGAGTTCGGCTCTCCGAGTTATTAAAATTCAACGGCCTGTCGATGTCTTCCATCATAAGAACCGGCCAGTCTTTGTCTATTCCTCAAGGGAGCGAATATCTTTCCATCTCAAATCCTCCCCCTGTACAAAACCTCTCTAATACTGTGCCTGCTGGTGCTACAACTCATACCGTTAAAAAAGGTGAGAATCTATCCCGTATAGCTTCTATTTATGGGGTCTCTGTCACTCAAATTATGGAGTGGAACGGATTGACAAACCCAAGCTTAGTGCGTGCCGGGCAACCTCTGATCGTCTCTCAGTCTTCGGCCGTCCATGTAGATGTGCCAAGCCCAGCGAGTGTGGATAAGCAGATTGAATCGGTTCCAGCGGATCCAGGAGGCTCTTTGCAGGATTTCTTTAACGACTCTTCAAGTGCGGATCGTCCAATTATAGACGCTCCTTAATAAATTAAATATGTGTGTGGTGAGAATGGGAGGTTCGATTGGCAGGGACAGCAACGGCTAATAAGACTGCCAATTGGGTGACCGCTTATGTGGTCACGGTATCACTAGGTCTAACGATGATGGGCCTGGTCATGCTTTTTAGTGCTGGTGCGGTTCGTGGAGCCCAGGATCTACTCTTTAAACAAATTGTTTGGGTGGCGGTTTCTCTTTTAGTGGGTGGCTATGCTGCGATTGTAAATTTGGATTGGTTGCGCAATCGAACCATTCTCATTTTTGGATTATGTCTCTTTGGTCTAGTCCTTACACTGCTGCCTGGTGTCGGTGTAAAAGTAAATGGTGCCCAGAGGTGGATTGGTCTAGGATCTTTACGAATCCAGCCATCCGAATTTGCAAAGATCGGAATGGTCTTACTGCTGGCTAAATATTTTTCCGAAGAGCAACGAATGATAGGCTCCTTGGTAAAGGGCTTCATGATTCCTTCCATGCTGATTGGTTCGGTATGTGGCTTAATCATCTTGCAGCCAGATTTTGGCACATGCTTTTTATGCGGTGCTGTGGGTGCAATCCTCATGTTTCAGGCGGGTGTGGGTTTAAAGTGGTTAATGCCTGTTGCCGGTCTGGCGGTCTCCGTTTTTTCCGTTTTGGTATATTTTGATCCAGTGAGAATTAGACGCGTAACCTCGTTTTTGGATGTCGAAGCGAATGCGAATGACAGTGCCTATCAGTTGTGGCAGGGCATGCTTGCCTTCGGGGTAGGGGGTGTCGAGGGGGTTGGTCTTGGGATGGGGCGTCAGCAAATGTATTTTTTACCAGAGGCTCATACAGATTTTATTTTTCCTGTGATTGGGGAAGAATTAGGACTAATCGCCACCTTCTTTATTTTAATCGCTTTTTTTATTTTGTTTTTCAGCGTGGGGGTCAAATTAAGACAGGTCTCCCGCCTTCATGAATATTTGCTTGCGATGGGATCTTTACTTTTTGTCGTTTTACAAGCAATCATCAACATGGGTGTGGTCACTGGGTGCTTACCTACCAAAGGAATGTCCTTGCCTTTTATAAGTTACGGAGGTTCTAACCTGGTCGTTACCTTTATTTTTGTGGGTCTTATTATCAATGTGATGAGAAGGAAGGATAGCCCTTCTCCAATCAACCCGAGAGAACTTTGAAAAATATTGTTATAGCTTGCGGGGGAACTGGGGGGCATTTAACTCCAGGGATTGCACTTGCACAAAGCCTTGAGGAGCTCGGGTGCCCGACGTGGCTATTCATAAGCCAGAAACAAGTCGATTCAAGGCTGGCATCCAAATACCCGGATTTAACTTTTGTACCTATGCCGGGTGCCCCGTTGATTAAAACCCCTTTGGGTTTATTGAAATTTTTTAAAGGGTTTATTTCATCTTTTTTGAGTGCACGGTCTTTTTTCCGTAAGGTGGATGCGGATGCACTCATTGGCTTTGGCGGATATTCAAGCTTCGGACCGGCTTTAGCCGCTCGGATCACTAGAATACCCTTTTTTATTCACGAAGCCAATCGGGTGGTGGGTAAGGCCGTCCGTTTTTTGGCGAATCGATCCGCTCGGGTTTATCTTCCTTTAGGTGTCACTTTACCAGGTGTACCCACAGAGAAAGTGATCTCTTCAGGATATCCCTTGCGTGCAGATTTTAGAAGAATTCCGATGGAGCGGGCCCGAAAATGTCTGGGAGTCTCAATGAGTGCTAAACTACTCGTTGTCCTGGGAGGAAGCCAAGGAGCTGCGTCTCTAAATAAATGGGTCAAAAATAATTTAGCGGATTTAGCTGAGGATGGAATTTCCGTTTATTGCCTAACCGGAATGCAGGAACAACATGCTGGAACGATTCAATTAGATGGTATGGGCGGGGAAAAGATCGTCAGCCGGTTCGTTCCTTTTAGTGATCAGATGCATATACTCATGTCCGCTGCAAATCTGGTTATTTCTCGGGCGGGTGCCGGCTCTATTGCTGAAATTGTACGTTGTCGGGTTCCGTCCATTCTTGTGCCTTATCCCTATGCCGCAGATCAGCATCAACTCGCCAATGCCAATTATTTGGAAGCAAAAGGAGGAGGGGTTGTCTGCTTGGAGCAAGATATGAATGAAAAGCTTCTTTTGGAAGTCCGGGAAGTTATGTTTAATGAGGAATTTCGAGCCGTCCTAAGAAGAAATCTATATTCCCTTGACCTGGAAGATGTATCCCAGAAATTAGCTAAAGATATTCTTGGTGCATTGAGGTCCAAGAGGGATGCCCAGGTATCGGGTAACCTTTTAGAGTTTAGCTTATGAAAAGGCCTAAAAAAGTTTTACTGCTAGGAGCTGGGGGCATGGGCATGGCACCCCTAGCACTTTATCTACGTGGAGCTGGCGTGCGGGTTGAAGCTTACGATGATTGTTTTACCGAGCCTGGAAAAAGTTATCTAAAGGAGCAGGGGATTCATGTATTGGACGAATTAAACCCCATTAAAGTGCCGGATTGTATCGTCCACTCCTCGGCTATCCAAAAAGATAACGAATTTTTACTTAAATTTGGGAATTCCGAGATACCCACTTACAGGAGGGGGGATTTCCTGGCTAAGTTATTCGCGAGGCATCGAGTCATTGCTGTGGTGGGAAGCCACGGCAAAACCAGTGTATCGGGTCGTTTAGCCTGGGTGCTGCGTGAATCTAAATTTGAGGCTTCTCACATAGTGGGTGCTCAATTCCAAAAATTCTTTATGCCTGCTGGTTTTTATTCCAAGTCAAAGTGGGCCGTTTTGGAAGTAGATGAAAGTGATGGCTCCATCGAAGCTTTTTCTCCATGGATGACCATTTGTTTGAACTGTGACTGGGATCATGTTGATCAGTATCAAAATCAGACTTCTTTTTCGGACACCCTAAGGAATTTATTTTTAAGAACAAAAAATACGGTTATTTGCTCCGATTCAAGTACCCTTAAATCCATAACCCAAAAGATAACCGGAAAGGAAGTTGTTTACTTTAAGGGATTAAAGAAGCCATCCGATTTTCTGAAAGCTAATGATCGTGCAGTCAAACTAGCTGCAAAAATGCTGGGCTTATCTGTGACAGAAAAAGTTTTGGATAAATTTCCGGGTATGGAAAGAAGGCAAAACACCCTATTTGAATCAAAGGATCGAATGGTGGTTGAGGATTACGCTCATCATCCAACTGAAATTGCAAGTCTGCTCAATCAAAGGGAAGAACAGTTTCCTGATCATACGATGAAAGTGGTCTTTCAACCTCATAGATACACCCGAACCAAAGCCTTGGCCCCTTCCTTTGCCGAAGAGTTGGCACGATCGGATGAGCTTTATTTGCTTCCAACTTATGGAGCCTTTGAAAAGTTTGACCAGGCAGGTGCCGTGGAGGCCATATCGGGCTACCTTCCTCCGAGGCTTAGGGAGACAACTCATGTTTTTAAAAATTTTACAGAGTTAAAGAATCAGCTTTATGAACCTTCGGCTGAGAAAAAAGATCAGATTATTTTCCTGGGGGCTGGAACCATAAACAAGTGGGCACATGCATTTGCATCATGGAGTGTAACAGGAGGTAAAAAGCTGGATGCATTTGGAGCCTTTATCCAAGGGAGAATTTCTCCCCAAACCATCTTACTGAAAGACAAACCTATCGGTTCCATGACTACGATGGGAGTAGGAGGATCCACCAAATGGTATGCGGAGCCAGCAAACATTGAAGACTTGCGGGTATTGGTGGAGGCCTGTCAATTTTTTGAGGTTCAACGGGCCATGATAGGCAGGGGTTCAAATCTTCTGATTCCGGACCAGGGGTTTGGTGGCTTAGTGATTCGGTTAAGAGGAGCATTTTGGCATAGAATTGACCTTAGGACAGAAGATACAATCATCGTCGGTGCTGGGGCCAGACTCAAAGAAATCTGTAAATTTGCCTGTGGCAAAAACTTAACAGGTTTTGAGTTTTTGGAAGGAATTCCAGGCACTCTTGGAGGCGCTCTTCGGATGAATGCTGGAGCCATGGGTTGGGAAATTTTTGATCTCGTCGAGTGGGTAAAATTCCTGCTGCCCGACGGGCAAATCAAGCAAATTGATGGAGCCGAACTTGAAGTGGGATATAGGTACTGTAAGGAGGCTTATGATGGGATTGCATTGTGTGCAAAATTGAAAGCTGAAGGACGGGCACAACACATCGAGATACGAAAAGTCATTCAGCAAATGTCCCGAAAAAGAAGGAAGTCTCAGCCCACTCAATCGAGTTCAGGATGCGTTTTTAGAAACCCGGAGAGTCATCCTGCCGGATGGTTAATAGAACAAGCAGGACTTAAAGGAGTAAAAATTGGAGACGCCGGTGTATCCGAAGTACACGGGAATTTTATAGTGAACCATGGCCAGGCAACAACTGATCAGGTGGTTGAACTGATTCAACGGGTCAAGCAAAGAGTAGAAGAGACCCAAGGTGTTATTTTAGAACCCGAAGTCAACCTGCTGGGGCAATCATGGAGCCAATACCTTTCTTAAAAAAATAGATATGAAAAAAGAACCCCAAATAATTATTCTTTCAGGCGGAATCGGTCCGGAGCGTGATGTTTCTCTTCGTTCGGGTCAGGCATTGTTTGATTCCTTGTCTAAAAGTTTTTCTACTCAATTACATGATATGAGGGATAAAAACTTACCCGAATCTTTATCCCCTGATTCAGATGTGATCTTCCCTATCATACATGGTGAATTTGGGGAGGATGGTGAACTCCAGGAGCTCTTGGAGTCGGGCGGCTTTGAATATTGTGGAAGTGATGCATCTTCCAGTCGCTTATGCATGAACAAATCTTTGACCAAAAGCCGTGTAGTTCAAGAAGGCGTTCGCATCCCTAAGGGGTTTGATTTTCATAATCCACAAGAACTGAATGCAGATGAGGTTTTAACTACTCTGGGCAATGATTTGATTATCAAGCCCACCGATCAGGGAAGCAGTGTTTCGCTGTTCCTTACTTCTGGAAGAAAACAATTAATTCAAAGATTGGAGAATCTTGAGCCGGGCAATTGGTTGATTGAAAAGAGGGTCTTTGGTCGGGAGGTTACCATTGGGGTGCTAAACAACGACCCACTGGGCGTAGTGGAGGTTATACCGCTTGGTGGAGTGTATGATTTTGACCGCAAATATACACCTGGCTCCACCGAGTATCGCTTTCCTGCAATTATTGATTCAGAGACGGAGGTGGAAATCAAAGAGTTTGCCTTAAAGGCATACCAGAGTTGTGGTTGCCGCGATTTTGCCAGGGTTGATTTTATCATCTGTGACGATGGTCATGCTCACTTTTTGGAAATCAATACACTGCCGGGTTTAACGCAAACCAGTCTGCTCCCAAAGAGTGCCAGTTCATCGGGATATAATTTTGATCAATTAACCAAAAAATTAGTCATGCCGGCAGTGGATCGATTCAGGATGCAGTCCGCGGATGATACACCCTGTGCCGCCTAGCTTTATGAGAAAGAGAAAGAAAGATGATTTGGATATGCCATCAAGCTGGCGAAATCTCAAAAAAAGCTCTGTTCGGAAGTCGACTGGCGGAATAGCAACTCGAAGGAGGTTAGGGCAAGTCGGCCGAATTTTTTTAGTTTTGGGGGCTTGTGCTCTCGTCTTTTTTACGGTCGAGTATGCATCAACCAATTCAGTTGCTCATGGACCTTTGGCTCAGAATGACTTTACTGGGCCTTCCATGCCGGTGGACCGGATCATTTTTAAATCCGATGGAGTGCTATCCCAAAAATGGTTTCTTAGCTGGTTGGGACCGTTGAGAAATCTTTCCTTGGCTGAAGTGGATCTTAAAAAACTTCAGGAGCAATTACTTGAAGAAAAACAAATTACTGAAGCTTCTGTAAAAAGGAAATTTCCTTCGACTTTGGAAATATCGATTCAGGAAAGAGAACCGCTCTTGGTCCTTCGTTTGCGTGATAAAAAAGATAGTTACAAGGACTGGTTAATATCCGCAGATGGAAGCTTCTATGAAGGTGCGGGGTATTCCTCTCCAGTCTTGCAATCGCTCCCTTCCTTAAAAGTTGCTTCATCTCTTATTTTGAAAAGTTCAGATAATGGTAGCTACGAAAACCTCAAAGATATGCCCATCGTTTCCCCGTTGTTAGAATTGGCTCGTTCGGAATACCCTGAGATCTACAGAGATTGGACCGTTGTATCTTACACCCGTCCAAATGAAAAAGATCCTGGTGCTTGTATAACTGTGAAATCCAAAAGAGTGGGGAGCATACGTTTCCACCCATCAGATTATGCCTCTCAATTGAGAAGACTTCGCTATTTACTAGATGAACCAAAATTTTTGCAGGCTTCCCATATCCGTTCCATTGATCTTTCTCATGGTCGTTCAGTTTTTGCCAATATCTAAGAGGATGGAAATCTGAATATTAAAAGGAGGGGAACTATAAAAAGATGAGTAAAATAATAGGTGCTGTGGAAATTGGTACATCGGTTGCCAAAGTTTTAATTGGGGAAGTTTCCGAAGATAAATCTCTTAATATTGTGGGGAAATCTTTAAGGAAAAATGAAGGGATGCGGAAGGGGGAAATCGTTGATTTTCGTAAAACAGCTTCTAGTGTTCACTCGGCCTTGGAAGAAGCTGAGAAAATGTCAGGAACAACCGTGGATTCGATATACCTGGCACAAACCGGTTCTCATCTCAAAGGATCTTTGCTCCGCGGAAGTGCGAATGTGGCTTCTCCCGATGGGCGCGTCTCTTTGGATGATCTTAAATCTGCAGCCGCTGAGGCAAAAAGAAAACAATCTGCACCTGGGAGATCTTATGTTCATCATGTACGGATGCCTATTCGCTTGGATGGGCGTCCGGTAGAGGACCCTGTGGGGATGATTGGCAGAAATGTGGAAGTTTCCTACTGGTCGATTGAAGGTGATGAATCTGCGATCCGAATGAACCTCGATATCGCCCATCAATATAGTTTGGATGTGGAGGATCTAATCCTTTCTTCCATTGCCTCTGCGACCTTAGTTGCTGGGCCTGACCTTAGAAGGGCTGGAGTTCTGGTCATTGATATTGGTGCAGGTGTAACGGATATCGTTTTGTACCAAGCTGGTAATATTGTGTTCACCACCGTGATTCCGGTTGGAGGAGATCATTTGACCGGTGATTTGTCCATGGGGTTAAGAGTTTTGGAACCCTATGCGGAGGAGCTAAAACTGGAATATGGAAAAGCACAACCGGACTCTTCTGACTCGGATCATGAATTGTGGATTATCGGAAATAAGACGATTGGAGACCGAAAAATACCCCGCAAAGCCATAGCTGATATCATCCATGTTCGAACAGTGGAACTTTTTGAAATCATCAGTAAGGAGTTGGGTCCCTTACTCCAAGCTGGAGAATTAGGTGCCGGAGTTCTTTTAACCGGGGGTACTTCACGGTTACCTGGGATAGAGCAACTCGCTTCCAAAGTCTTGGGTGTTCCTGTATCTAAGGCAACCTTCCCTGCCGGTTTGGGGAATCAATTAGCTCAAGCAGAAAATTCCACAGTTCTTGGATTGTTGCACTATGGCTTGGAGGACCATCGTTTGCTTGGTGAGCACAACCCAAAAGAAAGTTCAGGTATTTTTAAGAAAATAGGAGGATTCCTAGGAATCTAAGTGTAAGATCAATCCTTTTACCCCCATATCCAAATAAACAAGAACCCCAGTTTCAAGATGAGCCAAGATACATTTTTCGATGATAATACGAACCCTTCAAGTCTTGAAAATGCTTATGGCATCAGGGCAAAAGTTATAGGGGTGGGGGGAGCAGGAATCTCTCTGGTGGATGGGATGAGGTTCGATAACTTTGATTCCGTAGATAATGTAATCATTGATGTGGATATGAAAGCGGTGTCTGAATCTCTTTCATCTCAAAAAATTTCTTTCAGCAAAAGACATACCCGCGGCATGGGTACGGGGGGAGATGTGGCTCTTGGAAAAAGGCTGGCAGAGGAAGAAAAAGATAAAATTCGCAATCAGCTAGAAGGTGTAGATCTTGTTTTTTTATTGGCTGGACTCGGAGGAGGTATTGGTGGAGGAGCTGCACCCGTGATCGCTCGTCTTGCCAGAGAGCATGGAGCCCTGGTTTTTGCCTTTACCCCAATGCCATTTAGCTGGGAAAAATCGAGACACATCCAAGCGGAAGAGTGCCTCAATGAACTGAGGGTTCATGCAAATGCTGTTGTCCCGCTGCCCAATGACTCTCTTTTGCAAATGGGAGGCGAAGATGCATCCGCTTTAGAGTGTTTTGCAGAGGCCGGTCGAAATGTAAGTCGAGGAATCTCAGCGATTTGTAATTTGGTCTTCAAGAAAGGAATGATTGATGTAGATTTCTCTTATTTAAGAAAAGTATTTTCCGCTCGGGCGGGAAGGACTTTGTTTGGATACGGTAAAGGGGAAGGGCAGGATGCCCTCAGGGAATCGTTGAGAGATTTAATGGTTTGTCCAATGCTTCACATGCCAGATGTATCAAAAGCAGCAGATGTGCTGATGATTTTTATCCAGGGAGGAACTTCTCTGAGCATGTCGGGCTTACAATCGGTTTCAAAAGAAATACGAGATGCGTTTAAAGCAGGAGAGGAAGTTGTATTTGGTGCTCATGTAGATGAAAATATGGGGGATCAAGTTAAGATTACAGTACTGGGTGCAACATCCCTTGAGCCCCTGATTAAACCCGCTGATGTCGCACCTGTTAGCCAGCAAGTTCTGGAGCTATCTTCCCAACCCAAACAATCTCACAAATCAAAGCTGGATTTGGGTCCAGCGAAAGAACCTGCCTCCCCGGCCAAGGCGAAGAGATTTGGAAGAAGTAAGCGTGAGGAAAATCATGATCAAAATACATTTCCTTTTATGGAAGCTCATAACCAAAGAGGTATTTTCGATGATCTACCCAAAAGAAATTTATATGAAGGCGAAGATTTAGATGTTCCTTCTTACCTAAGAAGAGGTGTAAAAATAGCGATCTAAGACCAAAATTTATTTTTTCTGTCTTGTTTTCTTTCAAGTATGAAGGTTTGACCTATTAAATTATTTATTTTTGATAAGTAAAATATGAAGACTTACCTTCTCGTTATTCTATCCCTCGGGATGGCAATGCATTTATCTATGGCCAAGATTTCGCATTTGCTGGTTACCAGTATCGGGGAGGGGATTGTTGAGCTGGATACTTCGAAAGCTGAGAAAGTTATTTCCTCCTCCTCTTTTTTGCCCCAGTCAACTCCGCTTCATGTGAAACCCAAAAGTGGTATTGAAACTCTTGCTGCGGGATACCAGTTTCGCTTTGGAGCTTCTACTTCTTTTCAGTGTCTGGATGATTCGCTTGATTTGCTAAGCGGTTCTTTATTTATCCGTTCGAGAAATATCAAGAACAAGATTGATATAAAGGGTCCGGAAACTTCTGTAATCGTATCGGGTTCTGGATCATCTTTGATTCAGGTAGAGCCGAATGGTGGACTTAAATGCGTAGGCCTTCTTGGGTCTTTAAAGCTGAGTACAAATCAAGAAACTATAGTTCTCCTTCCAGGTGAACTAGTTTTTACCGACTTAAAGACTTCTTCATTTAGTGACAAAGTAACTGTCGACCTACAAAACCTTTTCGAAACATCATTTCTCATTTCTGGCTTTATGAATAGTTCCAGTTTTGAAAGTGCATTACGAAATGTAGCAAAATTACAAAAGGATGCCATAGGTAAGAGTTACAATGCATCTGTCGGCAGAGCCAATAGTCTTTCCAATTTTGAAATCATTTCCCGGTCCGCTCCAGATGCCCCCACTGAAAGCGGTATTTCTTTTTTAAAAAAGGAAGATTATGAACTACCCTCCGAATCTCCCTTGGATGAATTATTAGGTAGGGCACCTCAACGAATGGACCGTACTGCGAGCCCTACTATAGATTCAGATTTATCGCCCGATCCTTCCCCCGAGAATCCTTCGATAAACCGCCCTTTCCCGAGTCGTTTACTTCGGGGTAATTAAACCTACTCTCCATCAACACTATGACAGATTTCAGTTTTATTCCGGTTTTGGCTTCTTCGGGAGATAGTGGCTATCTATATGGTTTATTCTTTTTGATTATTTCTCTGATCATTGGAGCAGCGACCAGGCATTTTCTTCAACGAATCCCTCTCCCTTTTACAGTATTACTCCTCCTCATTGGATTGGGGTTAGGTGGACTGAACCGGGCCTACGGACCTCATGGAGGTCACGATCATTCTGGAGATCATGTGGCAGGTGAAGTGCATGGAATTTGGGATAAGTTTATCGATACTCTTAGCGGAGCGATCTCCTGGGGCGGGAATTTAGATGGGCACCTGATTCTTTATGTTTTTCTTCCAATTCTTATTTTCGAGGCCGGTTTTGCCCTGGATGTACATACTTTTAAGAAATCTTTCTTAAATGCATTTTACTTGGCGGGTCCCGGGATTGTCACCGCTACAGTGATGACTGGTTTAGCCTTTATGGGTTTGGTTGCTGCGTTTGGGGGATCCGGGGGTGTACTTGAGGATTGGAATGTTGATTCTGGGGCTTTTATCGTTCTTGCATCGATGCTTTTTGGTGCAGTGGTGAGTGCAACCGATCCGGTTGCGGTGGTCGCCCTTTTGAAAGAACTTGGTGCAAGTAAAAAGCTCGGTACCCTGATTGAAGGAGAGTCCTTACTCAATGATGGAACCGCAATCGTGGCTTTTGTTTTGCTGATTGGGGTTGTGACTGGTGCTGAACAATTTTTGGGTACTGGGAGTTTTATCGGAAGTGCTGCGATTGGATTTGGTAAAATTGGAGCAGCTGGAGGGCTCGTTGGTGTGCTGATTGGGCTCATAGCGATTGTATGGGTAAGGAAGGTTTTCAATGATCCACTTATTGAGATCACGGTGGTTTTAGTCACTGCATATGCGGTATTTTTTGTATGCGAACATTTCTTTCATGTTTCGGGAGTTCTCGGTTTGGTTGCCCTGGGAATTGTCATGGCAGGTGTAGGACGTACCCGAATCAGCCCTGAAGTTGAACACTTCATGCATGAATTTTGGGAATTTACTGCCTTTGCCGCCAATGTGATCATCTTTATCGTTGTCGGCGTGGTGATCGCTCAAAAAGCACAACCTACGGGAATGGACTTTTTGATCCTGTTTTTAGTCTATGTGGCCATTCATGTAGTTCGGGCAATCAATATGGGTATGTTTTATCCTTTAATGAAAAAAGCCGGCTATGGATTGCCTGGTAAGGATGCTGTTGTGGTTTGGTGGGGTGCTCTACGTGGGGCCATTGGACTGGCTTTGGCACTCGTTGTATATTCTGAAAATTTAAGATATGAATTTGAGATTGAGGATGGAGGAAGTGGCTACTCCGCTAAAACGACCTCCGTCTTTGTGGTAGATTCCAAGGAAGCTCTTTCTTATTCCCAACCGAATCCAAATCTCAATCTCTATGGGATGGCTGCCAACACTTTTGCTAAGGCCGAGATTTCCAAAGGTAGAATTGTTGGAATTTCTCAATCTGCAGAAACTGCGGGAACCATACTTGGTAATAAAAACTCAAAAGATGCAGCTCAACTCAGAAAAGACCTGGCAAGTGGGCAAAAGAAGGTGGTCATTTTTGGAGAGGGTAACGGTGCGATAGCTCAAGCATCCTTGGTGGGGATTTCAGCGAGAGTCAGGGATCAGTTCCTTTTTCTTATTTCCGGAATCGTGCTTCTTACCTTGCTGGTTAATGCAACCACCATCAAGACCTTAGTTAATAAGCTTGGCCTTACTGAGTTGCCAGCTGTCAAGAAACTCATGTTTTCCAACGCCACTGGAAATATTTCTAATGTTTGCGAACAAGAAATGGATCTCCTCAAAGATGATCGATTCCTTAGTGGTGCCAACTGGGGACTTGTGAGAAATTATTTACCTGATCCTGTCAGCTATCCCTTAACTGCAAGTGAGTTAGAGTCCATGGACACTTTAGCAGAGGCAAGAAGAAGGTTGCTGGAAAAAGAGAGAAGCAGTTACTGGTCTCAGTTTCGATCTGGTTTACTCTCCGCCCGGGCAGTTGCGCAACTGGACAATAATTTAAGTGAATTTCTTGATTTCCAGGGTAAGGTACCCATGACCGAAAGAACTTATCTCGATGATATCTGTACAGTCAGTAAATTAAGCGAAGCTTTAAAGGATATTCCATTTCTCAAAAGATATTTCTCTGATAAAATCACGGTTGGGTATGATGCATCCAAGGCTTTTGTGATTGCCCAGCAAGCCATGGCCAAAATGGTCGATAGCTTTGTGCGGGAACTCGATGACAGCGGTGATTTGGAAAAACAACAAAAAACGGCTCGATTGTTAAAAGACGAGATTCGTCAAAACCGCCTTCGAGGTTTGCAGTATATTCGAAATATGCATGAGAACTATCCTGAGGTTACGGTCGGGATCGAAACGAAAGATGCCATCCGCTCAGTGCTTAACCATGAACGGGCTTCTATCAAAAAGATGCGGGGAGAAGGCATGCTTGAAGCCGATGAGGCTGGTCGAATGATTACTGCTGTGGAAGAAAGAATGAAAGATGTGATGGAGAGCCCTCTTGAATTGAGGCTACCCACTGCAGAAGAGGTTCTTAGGGAAGTCACTTGGCTTAAAGGAATGGACGATGAAGTCATTAACAAGATTATCAGTGCTTCAGAAACTCGAGTCTACAATTCCGGGGATACCTTAATGAAACAAGGCGATTCCGGGGATGGTTTAATTGTCATCACTCGGGGCAGTGTCAAGGTTTCGATCGGAGATGTGGTCGTGGACATTATGGGACGAGGAGCTGTGATTGGTGAGATGGCCGTTTTGGCCGGTGTTCCGAGGACTGCCACAGTGATTGCAGATTCCACCGTCAATGCTCTTTGGTTAAATACCGATTCCATGCAGACAATCATGACCGATTCTCCCGAGCTTTCAGGAAGTCTCTGGAAAACTGCATCTATGAGATTCGCAGAGAACCTACTTGGAGCGAAAGATCCATACAATGGTTGGAGTCAGATTCAGTTGCGCAGATGGCTTAACGAAGGTGATGTAATGGCTCCACCCAATGGAGAAACCACTAATCTATATGGTAAGGTTGCTGTCTTGGTATCTGGTCAATCCATACCCGCTGGTTCAACGGAGCCAATCAATGCACCCGCACATTTAAATCTTGCAGAAGCAACCTTTAACGGAAACGCCAAGGTCTTTATTCGTAACGCCTAAAACCTGCAGTGGCGGAGAGGGCGGGATTCGAACCCGCGGTACCTTGCGGTACACAGCATTTCCAATGCTGCACAATCGGCCACTCTGTCACCTCTCCGATGCGAATAAGGAGAAAAGTAATGAATAAGATAGTACCTTCCGTCAATGTTCAAAAATGAGGAGTACATAAAATACTTCTAGCTAGCTATAAATACCTAGGTAAATGGTTTTCGGGTTTGCTTGTTTGCAAGAATTAACTAAGAAAAGGTGAATGGTCTCTGACGAATTCGGTTATAACAGCAAAGTTGAAGGTGAGGTGATTGTCACTCGTGCCGATGCAGTCGTTAACTGGATACGTAAACACTCTGTCTGGCCAATGCCCATGGGGCTTGCCTGTTGTGCCATTGAACTTATGGCTTCTGCCGCGTCCAGGTATGATATATCCAGATTTGGCATGGAAGTTATGCGGTTTTCCCCTCGCCAATCTGACTGCATGATTGTCGCGGGAACCGTCACCTACAAAATGGCAGAAGTTGTCCGTAGAATTTATGATCAAATGGGAGACCCTAAATGGGTGGTTGCCATGGGTGCTTGTGCCTCAACCGGTGGCATGTACCGATCTTATGCTGTCATGCAAGGAGTTGATAATGTCGTGCCTGTAGATGTCTATGTAAGTGGATGTCCTCCGCGTCCCGAAGCTTTGCTGGATGCGATGATGAAATTACAGGACAAAATCGGGAGAGAATCGTCTGTTAAAAACCTGACTAAAGCTCCCGTGTCTGTTTCTGTTTCCTGATATCATGATTGACGAAGACTTCGTCAAATCCCTACTCAGTGGGCGAGAATTTCTTAAACTCTTGCACCAAAATGACTGCCTGACTATGGCTTGCGAATCACAGCATTTTGTTTCTTTTTGTGAACACCTTAGGGATCAGGAAACCTTCGATTTGCTCGTAGATTTAACTGCCATTGACCATGGCGTGGATGCTGATATCCGTTTCTCCACGGTTACCCACATTTACTCACTAGTTCATAAATCCTATCTCCGGATTCATGTTGACTGCTCGGATAACGATTCCCCTTCCGCCCCCTCCCTCTCGTCCGTATTTCCTGCGGCTAATTGGCATGAGCGGGAAACCTTCGATATGTTTGGAATAAGTTTTATTGAGCATCCCAATCTAAAACGCATCTTAATGTGGGATGATTACCCCTACTTTCCTCTTCGAAAAGAATTTCCTTTGGCTGGGATCGAAGTGCCTTTACCTGCGGCAGATGTTTCGGAGGTTACAGGTGCAGCCGTGGATCCTGCCCCAATGATGGGTGGTCCATTTGTTTCATCCGGGAGTTCAAGACTGAGTCAGGCTGAGCCTCGTGCCAAAGACGAGAGTTGGACAGAAGATTCTGAAAAGCCCTTATGAGTACCACGGTTAAAGAAGTCCAAATAGGGGATGTGGGTGCCAAAGCGGCCATGCATTCAGATGAGGGCAAGATGACTCTAAATGTTGGACCTTCCCACCCAACAACCCACGGCGTGCTGAGATTAATGATGGAGCTTGATGGGGATCTGATTACCCGTTGTGAGCCTGTTCTCGGATACCTTCATCGCGGAGATGAAAAGATCGCTGAAAATATGACTTACAACCAGTTTGTACCCTACACAGACAGATTGGATTACCTCGCTCCGCTTGCAAATAATGTCGCTTATGCCATCACCGTCGAAAAACTGGCAGGGGTTGTATTGCCTGAACGTTGTGAAGCGATTCGTGTTTTGATATGCGAAATGGCACGCATTTCCAGCCATCTTCTCGGAATGGGTGTCTTTGGAATGGATGCAGGGGCATGGACTCCTTTCATGTACACATTTACAGAGAGAGAAAAATTATACTCTCTGTTTGAGGAATTAACTGGGGCCCGATTCACCACGAGCTACACTCGTATCGGAGGCGTTGCCAGGGATCTTCCTGATGGCTGGCTCCCTAAGGTAGAAAAGTTTGTGGATGAATTACCTAAAGCGATTGATGAAGTCGAAAAGTTACTCACCCGGAATCGGATTTTTCTCGATCGAACTGAAGGAGTTGGAACGATCACTAAAGAGGACGCGATCGCATTTGGCATAACCGGCCCAAATTTACGAGCAAGTGGGGTAGACTTAGATCTCCGTAAGGACAAGCCTTACAGTGGGTATGAGAAATACGAATTTGATGTGCCTATTGGTACCCGCGGCGACTGTTACGATCGCTACCTGGTTCGTATTGAGGAAGTACGGCAAAGCATTTTAATAATCAAACAAGTCATTGCTACCATGCCTAAAGGTTTGTGGTATGCTGAAGATGCCAAAAAAATATTTGCTCCGCAAAAAGACAAAATCATGACGAGCATGGAAGAATTGATTCAAAATTTCATGATCGTTACGGAGGGGCCTCAGGTGCCTCCCGGTGAAGTCTATTTTGAAGCTGAAAACCCGAAAGGTGCACTTGGGTTTTATTTGGTGTCCAAGGGGGGTGGGGTGCCTTACCGCCTCAAGATCCGTGCCCCCAGCTTTTGCAATCTTAGCATTCTGGAAAAGCTTGTGCCTGGGCACATGCTCAGTGATATCACCGTGATTTTGGGTAGTTTGGATTTTGTGATGGGAGAATGCGATCGTTAATATGACCAACTCCTTAAATTTATCTGAGAATACTTTGTCGAAAATCGACGAAATTGTTCCCAAGTACCCCGAGAAAAGAAGTGCAGCCCTTATGGTGATTCATCTGGTTCAGGATGAACTTGGCGCAGTCAATGACTCCGCCTGTGAATGGATAGCGAACCGACTTGATTTACAGCCCATAAACATAAAAGAGCTTGTTACCTTCTATCCCATGCTCAGAGAAAAGCCCTGGGGTCGAAAACATGTCCGTGTCTGCAGAACTCTGCCCTGTGCTTTACGTGGTTCTTATGCAACCTGTAAATCCTTCGAGAAAAAATTAGGTGTTAAGGAAGGTCATGTTCGGGAAGATGGTGAATATTCTTTAGAGTTTATGGAATGCCTTGCTGACTGTGGCCAAGGCCCCGTGGTTATCGTGGATGAAAAAACTTATGAAAATGTGGAAGGGGAACGGGCTGAAAAGTTTGCCGATCTTCTTTTGGATGGAAAACTGGAAGAGTCTGATGAGTTTGTGAGCTATGAAGATGCCCTACTCAAGAAGGCCAAAGAATAATTAGACCTATTTACCAATGACCGCACATCCTCAGGAAAGAAGACTCATCCTCAAACATGCCGATGATCCATCTTACTCCAATCGCATCAGCTGTTATCTACGCGAGGGTGGTTATGAAACCTTAAAAAAAGCCTTTTCGATGAAGCCAGAAGAAGTGGGCGAAGAGGTCCTCAAATCTGGAGTTCGCGGCCGTGGAGGAGCAGGTTTTCCTGCTGGCATGAAGTGGAAATTTCTGGATCGTAAATCCGGTAAACCAATTTACCTGATCTGCAATGCAGATGAGTCCGAACCGGGTACTTTTAAAGACCGCCAAATTATGTATAAAGACCCTCATCAACTGATTGAGGGAATGATGATTGCAGCCTATGCCATCGGGGCGAAGCAAGCATTTATCTACATCAGGGCCGAGTTTCATGAAGGGGCACGCATCCTCAATCGTGCGATCCAAGAAGCCAAAGACAATGGGTACTGTGGCGATAATATTCTTGGGAGTTCCTACTCTTGTGATTTAGTGGTTCACCGGGGTGCTGGTGCTTACATATGCGGTGAGGAAACCGGCTTAATCGAGTCGTTAGAGGGAAAACGTCCTAATCCTAGAATTAAACCTCCATACTTCCCTGCAGTCCTCGGCCTTTATCAGTGCCCAACCATCGTGAACAATGTGGAGACCCTCTGTAATGTTCGTCACATCGTGGAGATGGGTGGGGATGAGTTTGCCAAAATCGGTAAGCCTAACAACACCGGAACCCGCATCTGGTGTGTATCCGGGCAGGTAATGAAACCTGGATATTATGAATTTGAATGTGGTGCCCTTACTCTAGGAGAGATGATTTTTGGCGTTTGTGGTGGTCTGCGTCCCGGTCGCACGCTCAAAGCTGTCATCCCTGGAGGCTCTTCTGCCAAGATCTTGAAAGCGGACGAGAGATTTACCGGTAAATTAAAAGATGGAACAGAATTTGACTGGGGTTTGGAAGATATTCCCTTAGATTTTGACGGACCTGCATCGGCGGGAAGTATGTCTGGTTCAGGGGGGATTATCGTAATGGATGATACCGTAGATATCGTCGAGGCCATGGCTAATATTAATGCCTTTTATGCCCACGAATCCTGCGGACAATGCACGCCTTGTCGGGAAGGTTCCCTTTGGATGCGCAAAATCACTCAAAGAATGTGTTCTGGAGGTGCCCGAGAAGAGGACGCCGATCTTCTTCTTTCGGTCGCGAATCAAATTGAAGGGCGCACAATTTGTGCATTTGGGGAAGCGGCAGCATGGCCCACTCAGAGTTTTGTGACAAAATTTAAAGATGACTTCATCAAAAAGGCGTCTGAATCAGAGGAAGAAAAAAACTCTCGAAAACTCCAACTCATATAATCCCAAGTTTTTATGATCTCTCCATCGAAAGAAGATTTGGTAACCATTACCTTGAATGGGGTTGAAGTTGAAGTACCCAATGGAATCAACGCTGTCGAAGCTGCTGCGCTCCATGGAAAAGAAGTTCCTCATTACTGCTATCATCCCAAACTTAGCGTAGCCGGAAACTGTAGGATGTGCCTTGTTGAGATGGGTACTCCTATGAGGGATCGAGCAACGGGTGAAGCGATCCTTGAGGATGATGGATCTCCTAAGATAGGGTGGGTCCCCAAGCCAGTGATTGGTTGTGCCACAAATGTGTCTGCTGGAATGCATCTTCGTACAGAATCCCAACTGGTCACAGAATGCCGTGAAGGTATTATGGAGTTTTTATTGGTCAACCATCCCTTGGATTGCCCAATCTGTGATCAGGCTGGCGAGTGTCGGCTTCAGGAGTTTGCTACGGATTACGGAAGGGGATTTAGTCGTTATATAGAGCGAAAAAATGTGAAGCCCAAACGGACCCGTCTTGGACCCCGTGTGACTTTGGATGACGAAAGATGTATTTTGTGTTCTCGTTGTATCCGCTTTTCCCAAGAAGTGGCCAAAGATGATGTTTTAGGATTTGTTGATCGTGGAAGTTTTTCCACGCTTACCTGTTTTCCCGGAAAAGAATTATCGAATAATTATTCTCTCAATACGGTGGATATTTGTCCGGTTGGTGCACTGACCAGCACAGACTTCAGGTTCAAAATGAGAGTATGGTTTTTGAAAGAAACCAAAAGTATTTGCACCGAAAGCAGTGCCGGATGCAATACGATCATTTCCAGCAGGGAAGGGGTGATCCAGCGAATTACCCCTCGTAGGAATGATTTAGTCAATGATACATGGATGACTGATTCTGGAAGAGAAATCTACAAATCTGTAAAATCCGAGAATCGTATTCTAAGACCCTCCGCGGATGGTAAAGACCTTCCCCTCGCTGACGCAATTTCTTCGGCGGTTCTTAGCTTGAAGGATCGAAAGGTAGGCGTAGTTGCAAGCTGCAAGTCCTCATTGGAGGAGCAGTTTTTGACCCAACTTGTAACCCAAGCAACAAACGCACAGGTTTACATTCGTGGACACTTTGGAGAAGATGATGGAATTTTACTTTCTGCAGATCGTACTCCCAATTTAAGAGGTGCTTTAATCACCGGGCTTACAAACACTTATCCAGAGGACCATTTGAATGGACTCAACCAAGCATTGGCTTCCGGTGAATTGGAAACTCTCCTTGTCCTCGATGAAGACATCTTCTCTTCTGGTGTGGATCAGCAAAACCTCAAGGATGTTGATATTATTTACTTAGGTACTCACAGCAACGCCACATCCAAAGCGGCTCGCGTTGTCTTGCCTAGCTTTACAGTTTTTGAGCGAGAAGGTTCCTTTATCAACCGATCATTTATTGTTCAAGCCTTCGAACAAGCAATACCTGGACCTGTTGGTTTATCTTCGCAGTTGGAAATCCTATCGCAAATTTTAAATCTTCTGCACCCAGATTCGGAGCCATTGGATGCTACCTTGAATAGCGTTTGGAAATCTATGGGGGAGTCATTTCCTGATTTAATAGGTGCCAGCAATTTCCAAACTCTTAGGAAAGCACCTTTTCAGCTAGATGGTTCCAAATGGTTCCATCTGGATTTTGCTGAGCAAAGTGCACTGAATTTCGAGCCTATGAAGGGAGCTCATGTATGACTTTTGAGTGGATGCCAAACACTCTGTGGTTTTCGGTATTACTGAAGGTTTTTTATGCACTCATGATGATCGGTGCGGTAATGACTATGGCTGGTTATTCCGTACTCGCAGAGCGAAAAGTAAGTGCTTGGATGCAAGGCCGTGTCGGCCCTAATCGTACAGTTCTTCCTTTGGTGGGATCGATCCCATTGATCGGTCCACTTTTAAAAGGTTTGGGTATATTTCAGCCGCTCGCAGATGGCCTGAAGTTTCTATTTAAAGAAGAAATCGTCCCTGG
>CAXBQX010000014.1:0-42960 GCA_963978365.1 uncultured Opitutales bacterium
GTCGAGGGGCTAAGAATTGGCGATAGGGTTGTAGTGGAAACGCCTCATTTGATTAAAGAAGGACAACGGATCAGCCCAACCATGATTTCTGCTCAAAAGTAAGTTTTTATGTTGTGCCTAGAGCTTGCCTGGCGGTTCGTCATCGCCAGAAAACGTCCAATGATCCTGTCTCTTGCTGGAATTGTTTTTGGTGTGGCTTTCTTTGTGGTTACCCAGGCACAGACTTCTGGGTTCGAGAAGTTCTTTATCCGAACGGTTTTAGGTACCAATGGGGCTATTCGAATATCAGACCAATTCCAAGATACATTCGGTAAAGTTGAAAAGGTGAGCAAGGATGGATCCACAGAATTTTTCTTTCATTCTCGTGAGGATGCCCTTTATCGGGAAGGCGTCAAACAACCTGGCTTAATTCGGGAAGCTTTGGCTGAATTTCCTGAAATCTTGGGTGCTTCTGAAATTTTGGAGGGAAATGGAGTGCTCGATACTGGATCGAGAAAAAAATCGGTTGAATTGCATGGAATCCGTTGGGTCGATCACCTGCAGACATCTGACCTCTCCAGGCAGTTGATCCATGGCTCGATCAGTGATTTTGCATCCGATCAAACAGGAATCTTGCTGGGTAGCCGTATCTACAACCGTTTGAATGTAAAAATTGGAGATCGTATCAGGTTGATGGGCGGCACTGGCACCTTACACCTACGCGTTTCCGGCGTTTTTGAAACAGGTGTTAGTCAAATTGATAAAAACCGTGCCTATTTACATTTTGATATAGCCAATTCATTTTTGGGACGAAAAGGGGAGGGATCTATTTTTCAGGTATCTCTTCATGAACCTGAAAAAGCTCCTGCTCTCGCGGTGCAGCTCCAAAGTGTACTTAATCATCGGGTTGTAAGCTGGCAGGAACGGGAGCGTGTATGGCTGGATGTTTTTCAAGCTTTAAGAGTATCTTCTGCGATCACAGTATCCTGTATTCTCTTACTATCTGGGTTGGGCATGTTTAATGTTTTTGCGATTTTAGTCATCGAAAAAACCAGAGACATCGCGATCTTGCGCTCGATGGGGTTTACCCCAAGAGATGTCTCAGCCATTTTTTTATGGCAAGGCACCATTGTCTTATCGGCAGGAATAGTGTTTGGGTCAGTCTTAGCTTTTGGAGCAACTTACCTTATTTCTATTATTCCCCTACGTATTAGGGGGATTTTCTCAACTGATCACTTCGTGGTTAACTGGGACCTGAGTCATTACCTCTGGGGAGCAGCTATAGCTATGCTTTTTGTTTCAATTGCTACATGGATACCGGCACGCCGGGCATCTCGCATTGAGCCGGCAAAAATCATTAGAGAAACTCTGTGATATAAAATGGACACCTCGAATCAAAATGAAGTTCTCAAGGTGGATGATCTTTATTATTCATTTTCTGAGAACGAATTAAATGTTCAGGTCTTGTCAGGGGTTTCGCTGTTGGCAAAAAAAGGAGAAATTACTTCAATTGTGGGTCCATCAGGGTGTGGTAAAAGTACCTTGTTGTATTTAATGGGCTTACTAGACCGTGCGGACTCGGGTAAAATTTCGATGGATGGGCAGGAGATGCAGGATTTGAATGACCGGGATCGCACTTTGATTCGTAATCAAAAAATTGGTTTTGTTTTTCAATTTCATTTTCTGATCAAAGAGCTGAATGCACTGGAAAATGTTAGGCTGCCTTTACTCAAGTCTGGTGCAGATCGAAAGCTGGCTGACGAAAAAGCATTAGAACTGATTTCAGAGCTTGGTCTCGAAGATAAATGGAACCGGCCAGCTTATAAATTATCTGGTGGGGAGCAGCAGAGAGTCGCAATTGCCAGGTCCTTGGTTAATTCTCCCAGTTTTTTACTTGCGGATGAACCAACCGGAAATTTGGACTCTAAAAACTCAGAAATGGTATTTGATCTTCTTTTGAAATTTGCGAGAGAGAAGGGAATCGCTGTCGTTCTTGTGACCCACAACGATAAACTTTCATATCTTGCGGACCAAACCTTACGCATGAAAGATGGTCTGATCCTTACTTAATTTTCACTGCTGATTTTATGTTTTCGTAAGCAAGGTTGAGCCGGACCACTTGTTCTTTGGCAAAGACAATTAATTCTTCGGGTAAGTCTTTACTCTCAAGTCTATCAGGATGAAGGGAGCTCATTTTATCTCTGTAGGCCTTTTTCACATCTTCAAATGGGGCTGTTTTGCTTAGTCCAAACATTTCATAGGATGCTTTCAAATTAGCAGAGGAGCTTTCATTGAAAGAGAAATTATATCCACCTTTATACCAAGATAAAATGGTTCCCTTAGGCAATTTGAAGTACTCTTGTCCCGACAATAACATTTGAACCTGATGGCGGCTTGATTTTTTATTTTCGCATGTCGCAACTTCAAACAGTCCTCCCATGAATGAATGTGCAATCGAAGGATTGTGACAAATAAGCTCTGCACAATCTTTTAAATCCTTAAGAATCGATCTTTGGCTGGATTTGCTTTTCCTAAAGACTTCTTTGGCAAATCTTTCCATTTTTTCGGTAAGACCCATTCGGTGAATTAAAGATTCTACTGTTTCAATTTCAGATTTGGAAATATTCCCGTCTGCCTTGGCTATCTTTGCTGCACATGAAAAAAAATAAGCATAATAGAGTAACTGAGCTTTTTTCTGGTCCAATTGTGGATGTGCGGACTCATCCACCTTATGGCCTAGGTATCCACCGATCATAACCCCGATGGGACCACCTAGTAGACCGAGACCAGATCCAATGATTTTCCCCCACCAATTCATTCGTCAGCAGGCTAGGGAAGGGAGTTTATCTGGACCGGTAAGGGTCCGGGTTGGGTCCAATCGGATTTCCTGTATTAGGCACGACTTGAACACAGCGATCATCCCAAAGCTCGATCATATCCATATCTTTGGCATTGGTAATTTCGAGTTCAGGTAAATCGTTTTTTTCTAACCAAGCAAGGATAGGGGGGATTGCCAAATCTGGTTTTTCTGCTCGAGCGGTGACAATTTTTACACGGTAACCCATTTCTATCCAAATTTTTAGTCTTTTAACCATATTGGGTACAGGTTTCCCAATGTGCTCGAAGCCCTGCCATGGGCCTGCTTCCGCTAAAGTGCCGTCTAAATCGACTCCAATCCATTGCCTGGATTCCGCTTCTTCTCCATATTGATTCATATCTGTGATTGGCAGTCCCCTGGCGTGAGGCACCCGAACTTCAAGGTTTGGTCTTGAGAACGCTTGCTTAAAAAATCGTAACATCTGTAAGTAATCAAAGCACAAAAACTTGCATCAACTGGTAATCTCCATCAATCATTTTCTCTTTATCCGTGATGATTTCCTTAGCAACGATTGATTATTTTAGCCAAGAGGGGTTGCCTTATCTAGTTGTGGGTTTCTTTTATTTTTGGCTATTACAGCCCCTAGCCACGCTTGCTCATGAGCTTGGTCATGTGCTTTTTGCCATTTTTTTCTCCAAGGGGAGAATTTTAGTTCGGGTGGGGGAGAGTAAGCAGCATTCTTTTAGAGTAGCATTAAAGTTGGGAAGAAGGTTGTACTTTTTAATCGGACTTAGAAATCCTCGCTCCGGTGTTACGATTTTCAGGCAACAAAATGTAATCGCCAGAAGCTTAATAATACTTGGAGGGCCGTTTTTGTCATTTTTTGTAACGGTTCTTACAGGCTATGTTTTGTTTTCAAATTCTTTTTCCGCTTCAATCGAAGTGCTCTTAGCTGTTTGGTTTTGTTTAAATCTACTCTCATTTCTTCGTTCTGCTTTGCCAGTTATGCTTAAGCCTACAAAATCCTGTCCGAGTGGCGTACCGAGCGACGCTCTTCAACTTGTAAGACTTTTAAGTAGAGGGAAGCAGGATTCAGTCTATTAGATTGGATGGAATGATCGGATGTCGCTTTATTGAGTTTGTAATTGGTTGTCGTAGAGCGACTTGTACAGTTGGCAAGAAGAGTACAATTCTTGGTGACTTCCGTCTGAGATAATTTTTCCCTGATCCATAACTAAAATTCGGGTTGCCATACGAATGGAGCTAAATCGATGGGCAATCATAATGGTGGTTTTCCCTTTCGTCAGCTGATGCATCGCCTGATGGACTTTCTCTTCATTTTCTGTGTCCAGTGCCGAAGTGGCTTCATCTAGAAGCAAGATGGGAGAATTGCGGTAAAAGGCTCTTGCCAAAGCAAGCCTTTGAAGTTGCCCGCCAGATAGCCTGCTTCCTTTCTCACCTATCTTTTGTTTAATTCCATGAGGCATGTTTTGAACGAATTCCCAAGCATTTGCATTTTTAAGGGCACTTTCTATGCTTCCCTGCGAGTAAGCAGACTGACCAAGCAAAATATTCTCTTCGATTGATTCATCAAAAAGAAAAGGCTTTTGTGGTACATAGGCCACGGCTTCTCGAAGTGCGTGAATTGAAAGTTGTTTTAAATCTTTATCATCTAACAGAACTTCCCCATTAGTTGGGTCGTAAAGACGGTTCACTAAGCTTGCAAATGTAGTTTTACCTGCACCACTTGGTCCGACAAGTGCCACGACTTCACCCGGCTGGATGGTTACACTGATCTTATCAAGAACAGCTTTTTTAGATTTCTTGTCGGACGAGTCAGGGTAGGAGAACCCAACCTGATTGAAGCTAATTTTCCCGCTCACTTTATTCAGTGAGGCAGGAGAGGAAGGTTCTGAAATACTTTCTTCTGCGGTGAGGATTTCGTTGATTCTTTGAAGGGAAGCGAGCCCCTCTTTGATTTTATTATGAATGGAACCCAGTTTTTTGACGGGTTCGTATGACATATAGAGGGCTACGATTACAGGAATGATCGCATCTAGATGGATCGAGGTTCGTGCAGCCTGAAAAATCGCAATCGAAATACCCGTTGCGGTAATAATCTCAATTAAAGGCGTGAGGATGTGAGAGTATTTTACCACCTTCATCCTTGCTGTGAGAAATTTTTCAGATTGAGTGGTAAATCGGTCGACTTCTCTATCCTGTAAATTAAGGGATCGTATTTCTGAAGGGCCGGACAAGTTTTCGTTGAGCACAGAAGTAAGCCCACCAGTTCTCTGTTGTAAACTGAGAGCCTTGCCCATCAAAAGAATGCCCACCCGACGAATCGGGAACACACAAAGCGGTATGGCCAATAGGCAAAAGAGTACAAAAGACATTCCCTCTCTCTGGACTGCCATCACGATGAGAGCTGCAACTGCACCTATAAATGTGATGGGCTGCCGAATTAGATCGTTGCTAATACTTAAAACAGCACTCTGCAATTGAGCCGTGTCAGAGGTTGTCCTGGAAAGCAAGTCGCCTGATTGATATTTTTGAAAGAAGGATAGGGGGAGTCTTTGGATTTTTGCGAATACTTCGACTCGTATCTTTTCCAATACTTTCATCCCGCAATAGTTAATCAAATAAGCGTTCCCAAAACTGCTGACTCCACGAATTAAAAAAACGAGGGGAAACCAAGCGACATAGATAAAAATCTCCCAGCTGGGAAGATCTGAACTGTTGCTTTCCGTCGGGAATATTTTGGGGAAAATCTGATCGGTCATGAACGGAAGTCCAAAACCACTGGATACTCCATAAATAATCCCAAAAAAGAGGGCCCCACCAAATGCTTTCCAGTGAGGTTTTAGGTAGAGAAGGTAGGGGAGTAGGCTTGAAGTACTCGGGGTGACTCCCGAAGACTGGTTCTTGTGGGACATGAAAGCGTATCCTAAGCTTTGGGAAACCTTCCTGCAAGGATAGCCTGCTGCCTAAGATATTCGGTGGAATGATGCCTGAGGTGATTAAATTGATCCTCCGTCATTCTCCAACTCCAATTACCAGATGCTTCTCCGGGTTTATTAAACCGTGCTTCCCCGCCAAGAGAAAGAAGATCCTGAATCGGGGTGACTACAAGTTGCGAGACCGAGCGGTATGCATGCCGGAGCATATCCCAACCGGGAGTTGAGCCATCGATATTTAAGTAACTCCTAAAGAAAGACTTTGAGCTTTCCGAAGCAGTTTCATACCAGCCAACGCTGGTGTCATTATCGTGAGTTCCTGTATATAAAACCGCATTCCGGACAAGATTATGAGGCAGGTAGAGATTCTTAGGGTTTCCATCAAAAGCAAATTGCAAGACTGCCATGCCTGGCAATCCGATCTTATCCCTCAATTGTCTGACTTTCCTGTTGATGTCTCCCAGGTCTTCAGCCAAGAAGGGGAGGTCTGGAAAGTGTATCTGTACTTGGTTCCAAAAATCTATGCCAGGGCCCGTTTCCCATTGGCCATTTACCGCATCTTTAGCACCTTTAGGGATAGACCAATAGTCATGAAATGCCCGGAAATGATCAATTCGAATGACCTCGAAGAGATCGAGTTGATCGCGGATCCTTTGAATCCACCACTGGTAGTCATCCTGCTTATTCCTTTGCCAATCATACAAAGGATTTCCCCATAATTGACCTTTTTCATTGAAGTAGTCAGGTGGAACACCGGCAACGGTTGTAAATTCATTCAGATGATTAATTTGAAAAAGCTCTTTGTTTTTCCAGGTATCTGCAGAATCAGGGGCCACATAAATTGGAAGGTCTCCAATGAGTGAAATCTTTTTAGATTTTGAGTACTGATGGAGTTCATCCCATTGAGAACGAAATAAAAATTGTAAAAAGCAATGAAACTCAAATTCATTGTCTGAGGATACCTGGGTGGAAATATTTATATCTTCGGGAGGCCATTCCCACCAAGGCTTCAATTTATTTTTGGACTTTAAAGACTGATATGTTGCATAGGGCTCGAGCCATGAGGCGTGCTTGGAATTAAAATGGTCCAGATTTCCATATCGATCGGTTAGAGGTTTGGGGTTTTTTGTAAAGTTATTGAAAGCTATGCGCATTAAGGGATAGAAGCTTTCATACAATGAGCCGAAATTGACTTGTTGAGATTCGCTTTGAGTTAAAGGCGAAAGGTCATCGGGTTGAATATATCCAAGCTCGAGCAAAGGTGCCCAGTCAATGAAGTATGGATTACCAGCGGAGGAACTAAATACCTGATAGGGAGAATCTCCATAACCAGTTGGCCCAACCGGACACATTTGCCAAAATGAAATGCCCGCATCCTTTAGAAAATCAATCCATTGATAGGCTGCTTGACCCAGGCAACCTATGCCATATCCCTGAGGCAATGAGGAGGGATGGAGCAATAGACCCGCAGATCTTTGAGATAACCAAGGAGGTAGATTCGTCATAACGAATTTACTTAATTAGACATAATACATATTGTGCGAACTATTTACTTAAGCCCCAGCGTTTGGTGAATGGATAGTAAATAAATAAAGCTCGTCCAATAAGTTCATTTTCAGGAACAAACCCCCAGGCTCGTCCATCCAGACTATCGGTGGAATTATCACCCATGGCAAAGTAGCCATTTTTGCCAGTACTGTTGGATGAATCCTTTTTATTCGGTACCTGAATTTTATTGCGGTTGGATAATAAACCATCTGCCCGATAGCCTGGGTATCCATTTACCAGATCGCTTTGGGGGGATTTCACAAAGGCTTCTGTTTGTCTGCGGTTTTCAGCAAAAGCTTCTGATCCCTGAATGGGTTGACCATTTCTTAAAAGCAGACCCGGAACTCCTTTTCTTACATCTGTTCCATTGGTAAAAATCTTTTCAGGGACCTGTATTTCCAAGGAATCTCCAGGTTCGCCAACAAGCCGTTTGATGTAGTATTTATCCTCTCCGATTTGAGCAAAAGTTTCCTGGTTTAATTCTCGGTTGAACTGATCAATGCTCGCGGTTCGGAAAACAATTGGATCGCCCACTTTGGGAGTAATGAAGTTATAGCTCATGCGATCGACAAACAAAGCATCTCCGAGCAGAACATCAAAAGCCAAAGGAATTTCTCCTTTCGAGAATTTCTTATCAGACAGTTTCAATCTTCCCTGAGCAAGGGATGCATCCTGGGCCACTACCATGGGTAAATCCCTTAGGTTTTCGATACCGGCAAACTTATTTGCTAATAATTCATCCAAATCAAATTCTGCGGGGACTTGTAAGGTGTGCTCTTTTCCCCCAATTTCAAAAACATACTTTCTCGCCATTGTTGGAATTATAAAAAATCGGCCATTGGGGAAATTACTTTGAATATAACGATGGCTGGAGCCATTCTGTAAAACCAAGTAAAGTGTGCCGCTCGACTCAGCTTCCATTTGATAATGAGAGGCACCAAGCAAAACTTTATCCACACACCTTTCAAGAAAGTTTGGCGGATCTTCGTCCTCATAGATATGAGGAGTCATCCCATAAAACGATGGGTACATAGAGTTGGTTGGGATGATAAAAGGCTGAACGAAAAAACTACGGATTCCCAGAATCACAATGGCAGCAACCAGAAGCATTTCCACATTTTCAACCCAACTTTTTTTATGGTAATAAAGGCCACCTGAGTTTCGCAATGCATCATCCAGAATGCGGGCTTTCTTTTGTAGGTCATCTGCTGAGGTTTTTCTGTCTTTGAGCGCATCATGCAAACCTGTGTTGGCAATTTGCAGAGCCCTTTCCTCAATTGGTGACAATTTATCTTTTCGGTAAAGCCATGCCTTATGTCCAATACGCAGGAGTTCTTTGGCTCCTTTTCGCTCCCTTCTGTTGGGTCTCCTTGTGGTGTCTTGGTTTTCCATCCTGTTTGATGAGTGTGTGCTCTTACATATTCAATTTTAAAGGCTAGCTGGAGCTCTTAAGGATCTGAACAAAAGCCTCCTGGGGTATGTTGACGCTACCAATTTGTTTCATTCTTTTTTTGCCTTCTTTTTGTTTATCCAGAAGTTTTCTTTTCCTGGATATATCACCACCATAGCATTTAGCGGTAACATCTTTCCTCATCGCACTAATTGTTTCTCGGGCGATCACTTTCCCGCCGATGGATGCTTGTAGGGCGATTTTAAAAAGTTGTCTCGGTAAAATTTCCTTTAATTTAGCACACAGTGCCCTACCCCGGTTTTCTGCTTTTTCGCGGTGAACAATGGTTGAAAATGCGTCTACAGGCTCATTGTTGACGAGAATTTCCATTCGGACCAATGAGGATTCTGAATACTCATCCATATCGTAATCCATCGATCCGTAGCCGTGGGTGACACTCTTGAGACGATCATTAAAATCCACCAATATTTCATTTAGGGGGAGGTGGCAGGTCAGCATCACTCTGGTTTCATCAATCGTTTCCGTATTGTTACAAGAGCCCCGCTTTTCAGTAACTAAGGCAAGAAGATCTCCAATGGATTGATTGGGTGCATGAATTCTCGCTATGATCGTAGGTTCTTCAATTTTATTAATTTCCGATGGGTCAGGAAGATCGAGTGGGTTATCCACCTCTATGGTTTCACCGGTGGTCAAGGTGACCCGATAAATGACACTGGGGTAAGTGGAGATCAAATCCAGTTCGTATTCTCTTCGAAGTCTTTCCTGAATGATTTCCATGTGCAGAAGACCCAGGAACCCACAGCGGAAACCAAAGCCAAGAGCGACGGAAGTTTCAGCCTGAAAGCTAAAGGATGCATCATTGAGCCTGAGTTTTCCCACGCTACGCTTAAGTTTTTCGTAATCGGAGGTGTCCAGTGGGTACAGACCGCTAAAAACCATGGGGCGAACTTCTTTATACCCTGGCAGCATCTCCTCTGCAGGAGATTCAGTTAGGGTTAAGGTATCTCCAATCTTAATGTCAGCAACATCTCGGATTCCCGTCACAATATAGCCGACTTCTCCTTCAGATAGGGTCGGTTTGGGAGAGGGGCTTGGAATAAAAACTCCAAGTTCTTTAATCTGCGTTTTCCTTTGGTCGCTCATCAGCAAAAGGCCGGCATTTGAAGAAAAAGTTCCTGAAAAAACCCTGATGTAACAAATAACTCCCCGATAAGGATCGTATTGGCTGTCGAAAATCAGGGCTCTGGGCTTGGGGTGGTTGCCCCATCTAGGCTGAGGCAAGCGATGTACCACCGCCTCCAGGATATCTTCCACTCCAATTCCTGATTTCCCGCTCGCATGGATTGCATCTTCTGCAGGTATGGCGAGAATTTCTTCAATCTGATTCGACACCCTAGGGATATCAGCACTCGGCAGGTCTACCTTATTAATCACAGGAATAATGCTAAGCCCCTGAGCATCTGCGAGCTGTGCATTGGCCAGAGTTTGGGCCTCTACCCCCTGAGATGCATCAATTAATAGCAAAGCCCCCTCGCAAGCCGCCAGGCTTCTGGATACCTCATAGGCAAAATCTACATGACCTGGAGTATCAATGAGGTTAAACAGGTAATCATTTCCGTCTTTGGCCCGGTATTTCATGGTGACCGGGTGGCATTTAATGGTTATACCACGTTCTCTTTCCAGGTCCATGGAATCGAGAAGCTGATCTTTCATTTCACGCTGAAGTACCGTCTGGGTGCGTTCTAAGAGCCGGTCTGACAAGGTTGTCTTGCCATGATCGACATGTGCGATGATACAAAAATTGCGAATCCTGTGAGTTTCCACCATTAAAAAGTTGACCACTATGTGTTTATCTCGACAAAAGTCGAAGAAGAACACTTAAGTGTATTTGGCTTATCTCACAAAACTAAACAATGGACAAGAATCGACTTCATGGTGTGCACACAGCATTGGTTACTCCAATGCTCGATGGTATGGTTGCATACAAAGATCTAGAACGCTTAATTATCAGGCAGACTGAAGCAGGTGTGAGCAGCATTGTTCCCTGCGGTACAACTGGTGAATCCCCCACCCTTTCCGAATCTGAGCATCTACAGGTTATAAAAACCTGCATAGATGTGGCTCATGGCGATACTTTGGTCATTGCTGGTACAGGAGCGAATTCCACCGCGGAGGCTTTGTCCCTAACCAAGTCTGCGGACCAGGCTGGGGCGGACGCTTTTTTGCTCGTTGCCCCTTATTACAATAAGCCTAGTCAGGAAGGTCTCATGGCTCACTTTAGTGCTTTAGCTGAAGCCACCGAAAAGCCAATTGTTTTATACTCTATTCCTTCCCGTTGTGGGATCGAGATTTCCACGGATACGGTTTGTCGGCTTCGGGATAAGTTTCCCCATGTTGTCGCCCTTAAAGAGGCAGGCGGCCAATCTGCCAAGGTTTCTGAAACCATTTCCAAAATTGACAGGGATTTTGTGGTCTTGTCTGGAGATGATGGGCTGACCTTGCCCTTCATGTCTTGTGGTGCTCAAGGAGTTGTCAGTGTGGCTTCGAATTTAGTTCCTGAGATCGTTCTTGAGTTGGTTAATCATGCACTCAAAGGAGACTACCTTAAAGCTCGGGAGATCCACTTATCCAATTACAACCTATTCACCGATCTATTTTGCGAGCCCAATCCAGTTCCTGTAAAAATTCTGATGCAACTTGCAGGTATGATTGAGTCTGCAGAGGTTCGCCTTCCGTTAACTCCTCCTTCTGCATCAAATCTAGATCTCCTCAAAGAAATTGCTTCAAAGATTCACCTGCCTGAGGGTGTTTGCCGATGAGTGTTCATATCTTACTCAACGGGGCGAGTGGCCGAATGGGACAGGCCATCTCGAGTATTTGCACGGATTACGATTGCGAAATCTCATGCCCGATCGATTTGGGGGATGATCCTACTGATGGCCTGATCCGGTGTGATGTGGTGATCGATTTTTCTCTTCGGGAAGCAACGCTGCCTCTTGCTCAAAAATGTGCAGATGCTGGGAAACCAATGGTCATAGGCACCACCGGACATGATCCCTCAGAGAAAGAGGAAATCCTAAAAGTAACTTCCGGTATTCCTGTTGTATGGGCAGGTAATTTCTCTACCGGAGTAAATTTATTATTCTACCTCACCGAACAAGCCGCCCGGGTGCTCGACTCTTCTTCCAACTTTGATGCAGAAGTAGTGGAGATGCATCATAAATTAAAAAAGGATGCCCCAAGTGGTACTGCGGATCGATTGCTTGAAATCCTCAAAGATTCCCGGGGTCTTTCAGACGAAAACATTGCCCACGGAAGAAGCGGTCTAGTTGGCGAACGTCCATTGGATGAAATTGGTTCACATGCTTTGCGGGGAGGTGATGTTGTGGGGGATCATACCGTTTATTTTGCTGGAATTGGAGAAAGGCTTGAGCTCACCCACCGGGCTACGGACCGAAAAATTTTCGCCGCCGGTGCCCTGCGGGCCGCAAAATGGGTCATGGGTCGTTCCCCAGGGCTCTACTCCATGCAGGATGTACTTGGGTTGGTTTCTTCTTCAAAATGATCGCATTTATTGAGGGAAAACTGGTGGAGTGCCAGCTAAGTCTTGCTGTGGTTCAAACGGGCGGAATCGGGTACGAAGTCCATGTGCCATTAACAACATCTGAGAGACTTCCAGCGTTGGATACGGTAGTCCGTCTCCATATTCAGGCAACTTATCGAGAGGACTCCCAAACCCTCTATGGATTTATTGATCGGGAATCCCGGGATTTTTTCCGCATGATCGTAGATAAAGTATCCGGTATCGGTCCAAAGATTGCCTTGAATCTGTTGGGTTCTCTTTCTCTCCCTACTTTGAAAAATGCAATTGCCCAAGGGGATGTTGGCCTACTTTCGAAAGCTCAAGGGCTGGGCAAGAAAACTGCTGAAAGAATTGTGGTTGAGCTCAAAGACAAAGTTTTACCCAAGGGAGTTGTGGTAGCACCGGTTCAAAACGATAAAGGTGTTTCAGTTTCGATTGCGGATCAAAGTTTGGATGGAAGCCAGGACTTAAGTGCTTACAGTGATGCAGTTTCAGCTCTGCTTACACTCGGATATAAAGCAACCGATGCAGATTTGGCAGTAAGAAGAGCTGCTGAATCCTTGGGAAAAAAAGTTACCACAGAGGAACTGATCCGAAAAGCTCTTGGTCGCTAGCTAAGCGACTCCTTAATATAATTCTGCAGGTATTGCCCGGCCCCTTGCACTGCCGGCAAAAGTTCTCTTGTCTTTGCCCATTGGCAAGCTATGGCAGAAGCCAGTCGACAACCGGTTCCCCTCACTTCTGTTCCTCCATCAATTCTGGGGTATTTTAAAAGTTCGGGTCCTTCCGTTTGCTGGGCTAAAATATCTGTGCAGGTCTTAGGGTCATCATCATGACCCCCCTTTAATAAAACAGCATGAGCCCCAAGGTCTAAGCATTTTTTAGCCAAATCTAAAGTGGGTATTCTTTCGTTTATATCTGCCCCCACTAATAGCCTGGCTTCCTCCATATTTGGAGTAATGAGGTCTAGCTGAGGAAGTAATCTATCCTTCAAAGCAGTCCATGCTTTGGTAGTTATGAGCTCAAATCCTGATGAAGAGAAACGGACGGGATCCAGAATGACCTTTGAGTCGGGGAATTTTTTTATAAATTCGAGGACCTCCAACACCGAGCTTTCATCTGGTAGCATCCCAATCTTAATCGCATCGAGAGTAAACTCTGAGAGGGAATCTAATTGGCTTTTAAGCCCGAACCTCGGCAGAGGGTGAATACGAACTTGGGGTGAGTTTTGGAAAGTGATCGCAGTGATTACGGAATGAGGAGAACAGTTATGATCAAGGATTGTTTTTTGATCTGCTCCTAGTCCGGCACCCCCTGATGAATCTGTTCCCCCGATAATCGCAATATTTATTGCCATGAATTATCCAATTGGGATCGAATCAGGAAATGTTTCCAGCCAACCGTCCATACCGTTCGATAAGTTGAAAAGATTCGAGTATCCAAAGTTTTGTAAAGTTTCGCAAGCTGCCCTACTCCGTATACCTGCCTTGCAGTAGACCACAAGGCATTGATTTGGATCTAAATCAATTCCTTCGATTCCGTTTTGAAGAAAGGGTAAATCACCGAGCGGGATATGCAAAGATGGCTGAATACTTGCCAACGATCGCTCCCAGCTTTCTCGAACATCAAGGATTTGCAGATTGCTGTCTGCTAACATCATTTCGCGTAGTTGAGATTCAGAAATTTCTTTTATCCCCGCATGTTCTTTGATGGGGGTGGACGCACAGTTGGTTGATGGATCAGGTAATTTATCGATCCTCTTATTTTGAGGGTCCAGACTCAGCTGAATAATTTGAGTGCTCTGTTTGAGTGCATTGTATAACAAAACCTTACCAGATAGAGGCGTGCCTAAACCTGTTAAGACTTTAATAGCTTCCATCGCCTGCATCGATCCGATGATGCCGGGTAACACTCCAAGTACCCCCGCTTCTGCACAGGATGGAATGCTGCTGGGGTCTGGTTGCTCTGGGAATAGGCAACGGTATGTTGGTCCCGATTTATAGTTAAATACACTTACCATTCCTTCAAATCGATGAATGGAACCATGGATCAAGGGCTTATCGAAAAGCACACATGCATCGTTAATCAGGTATCTGGAGGAAAAGTTATCTGTACCATCCACCACAAGGTCATAGTTTTTTAAAAGTGACTCACAGCTTTCTTTCGTAAACCTAACCGGATGGGGTTCGATCTTAATGAAAGGATTGATGCCGGACAATTTGGCAGCGGCTGTAGTAGCTTTATTATTCCCTTTGTCTGCATGACTAAAGAGAATTTGCCTTTGTAAGTTTGAGGTTTCGACCTTGTCGTCGTCGACGATCCCAATCCGCCCGACACCTGCACCAACTAAATACTGAAGAGCTGGGCACCCCAGTCCTCCTGCCCCAACTACGAGGACGGATGAATATTTGAGCTTGTGCTGGTTTTCCTCACCAAATCCATCGAGGGATAGATGTCTTTGGTATTGTTCAATTTCGGCAGGTTCCATGCTTGTTAAAAATACCAGGACCTTATCTGGCTAGCATGGAGCTAACTCCGCGGGTGCGGTGGACTTGGCTTTGGGGTGGTCGTATGATTTGTCCCAATCCTTCCAGACTGGGTCAAATCCCTTGCTCTTGAGCATAGAGCAAATCTCTGTGGCGGATCTTTCGTCGGAGACGGAGAATTGTTCCAATGATTCTTCGGGTTCTGCATACCCTCCTGGATTGGTTTTGGAACCGGCACTCATGTGGGTGATACCGAGGGGTAAAATATTTTCCCTGAACTGTTGGCTTTCCCTGGTTGAAAGTGTGATTTCAAGCTCATGGTTAAAAATTCGGAACGCACAAATCAGTTGGACAAGATCACGATCTTTTAGGTCCACAGAAACGATATTTTCTCCTTCGTAAGGACGCATTCTCGGGAATGACATCGAGTAACTGGTTCTCCAGTATTTCTTTTCCAGGTAGTCCAAATGGATACCAGCAAAAAGGGCATCGGTTTTCCAGTCTTCGGTCAGCCCAAAGAGGCATCCAAGTCCAATTTTGTTAACTCCTGCACGTCCTAATCGATCTGCGGTGTTGAGGCGCCAATCGAAATTGGTTTTTTTCCCTTTGAGGTGATGTTTGGCATAGCTCTTTGAACAGTAGGTTTCCTGATATACCATAACGGCATGCATCCCGTGCTCGATTAATCTGGAATAAGCACTCTCCTCAAGCGGCTGTACCTCAATGGATAAATTAGAAAAATGGGGTCTGAGCAGATCAAGTGCATGGGTAAGATAATCCAAGCCCACCTTCTGGGCAGACTCCCCAGTGACCAACAGAATGTGATCAAACCCGTTTTTTTTCAAGATGCCTGCTTCCCTCAGAATTTCTGCGTCGGTAAGTGTTTTGCGAGGGATTTGATTGTTCATACTAAACCCGCAATAATCACAAATATTATTGCACTCATTGGATAGGTACATGGGGGCAAACAAGCGAAGAGTCTGACCAAATCTTTTTCGGGTGATACGGTAGCTCAACTGAGCCATTTCCTCGAGGTAATGTTCTGCTGCAATTGGGGAAAGCAATGCAATTAAATCCTCGATTCCACCCCTACCCTGTCGACTGATCGCAATTTCAACCTGATTTCGGTCTATCTGATCAAATCCAGCAGACATTTCATCCCAAGAAAATTCCTTCTGTTTATCTGAGAAATTCATGGAGTTTAGAACCTCTGTTTCCTACTAACCAAGAAATGCAGTTAGGGGTGAAGTTGGGGACGCGGTAGTCTTCGTTTGCCCAAGACCAGATAGGTAAGCTAACCTACCTGCCTCCACAGCTTTACGAAAAGCTGATCCCATGTTCGGAGGATCCTTTGCCACGGCCAGGGCAGTGTTTACAAGCACAGCAGAGGCACCAAGTTCCAAGGCTTCTGATGCATGGGATGGGGCTCCGATTCCTGCATCTACGATGACCGGTAAGTTTGATTGCTCGATTATAATTTTTAGGAATTCACGGCTCTTCAATCCATGATTTGTGCCAATTGGAGACCCAAGTGGCATAACTGCAGCAGCACCGGCATCTTCGAGCCTCTTGCAAAGAACAGGATCTGCATGACAGTAAGGTAAGACGACAAAGCCAAGTTTGGCTAATTCTTCGGTTGCTAGAAGGGTTTCCACCGGATCCGGCATGAGATATTTAGGATCCGGGTGAATTTCTAATTTTAACCAATTGGTCTCCAGTGCTTCTCTGGACATTTGAGCCACAAAAATAGCTTCCTTTGCATCTCGCACTCCGGAAGTGTTGGGTAGGATTTTGACACGATCCTGAGGAATGAAATCAATAATTGAATCCGCTGGACCATTCGGATTCGCTCTTTTCATGGCAACAGTGACTAGCTGTGTTGCAGAGCTTTCAATCGTTTGCTGAAGGATGTCGCCAGATGAAAACTTCCCAGTCCCAATAAATAAACGGGAATGGAATGACTCTCCGCCAATATTCAAGATATCGTTTTGCATAGTTAAAGAGAATGTAATGCGGGTTCGAAAGACCTGCTTTTTTGGACGATCTCATGAAGGTGAGTGGGATCATCCTTATCCAAAGATAAATCAGAGCATAGGCAGATCCCTTGCACATGAATTCGATCGATTAAATCAAAATCATTACGGTTTAATCCGCCAATTAGAAAAACTGGAATCGGGTGCAAGAGTGCAGCAATTTCTTTGAATTCTTCTTCAGATAAGCACGGTGTAAGCTCTTTTTTTGTGATTGAATTTCGAACAGGACCGAGCCCTATGTAGTCTGGTTGCTCTTTGAACGCGATTTTAGCTTCTTCGATGGAGTGAACTGTTTTACCGATGATCTTTCCTTGGGGAAGGTAATCTCGTACAAATTCAACAGGAGCATCTGAAACTCCTAGATGTACTCCATCTGCATCCACATCTCTGGCCATTTCGTAATGGTCATTGATAATCAATTTGCATCCAATTTGCTTAGCTAAAAACACGGCTGATTTGGATTCTTCCAATAACAGGCTTTCAGGAATTGATTTACTTCGTAATTGTATAAAGCTTGCCCCTGCATGAACTAATTTTTCTACCTGCCTGAAATGGGAGCAATCTGGGGTATCCCGAGTTAGGCAAAGTAAGGATTCTTTTATTCTAAGATCAGGCTTCATCTTTGGCCAAAAGTCTTTGTATCAGTCCTTTTTCCTTTTCCTTTTTGGCCCAGACACTCCTTTCAATAAATTGATATCTCTCGAAGGCAGAAACTGGATCTTTTTTTCCCCAAATAGATCCCAGTAAAGTTACTCCATCAAAACCCAGATTAAAGAGTTCGGGAATTTTTCTTCTGCGGACACCCCCTAATGCATAAACAAGTGGTTTTTTAGATTTCGATTTTTTTAAGTTGTAGAGCACTCCACCCAATTCTGGAAGAGATACTTTGGGGACATAGCCTTTTTTGGAAATCGATTCGTATACCGGTCCAAAAAAGCAATAATCGAGAGGCTCCTTAAAATCTTTGAGTTCATCAAGCTTATGCAGAGATCGACTTTTTGTACCTTTGAATTTTTTAGGTTTCTCACCAGAAAAATAATGATAACCAGCAAGCGAAAACTCTTTCAATAATTCAAAATGTCGGTGAAGCACGATTCGATTGTGGTAACCTTCTGGAATTCTCGACAAAAGGGCAGAGACTTCCTTGGCACTGCAATCAGGCTTTCTAAGGTGGAGTCTCTGGAGTCCTACTTCAAAAAGATCGGTCAGGATCGAGGTCTCGCCATCCCGAATCGAAGCTCCTGAAATCAGGATAGCCAAGGGTAATTTACTCATCCTCCTTGGGTTGCCTGTATGAGTAGAATTTTGTCACCATTTGCAAGAATGGTGTCTTCGAGACTACTTTTTTTGACAACAGATTCATTGACCGCAAAGGCCCAGCCTTTGGTTTCTAGCAAATCCAACTGCTTTAGCAATGTGGCAAGAGATGTGCCTTCCGTTAGCTCTTGGGGGGCATCATTGACAAAAACTTTCATTCTTTCGGAGAAGAACCGCTGTAAATCTCAGCACCGGAGTCAAGAAACTCTTTTGCTTTTTCAGCCATTCCCTGAGCAATGGCATCCTTTCCATCGTTGAATCCATGCTCATCTGCATAGCGACGAACATCTTCAGTGATTTTCATGGAGCAAAAATGGGGGCCACACATGGAGCAAAAATGAGCCGTTTTGGCATTATCCTGGGGCAAGGTTTGATCGTGAAAGGATTTCGCTTTTTCTGGATCCAGGGACAAATTGAACTGATCTTCCCAGCGAAACTCAAATCTCGCTTTGGATAGAGCATTATCTCGATACTGTGCCCCAGGGTGTCCTTTGGCCAGATCCGCTGCATGAGCGGCGAGTTTGTAGGTGATTACGCCCTCCCGGACATCTTCCCGGTCTGGTAACCCAAGGTGTTCTTTTGGAGTAACATAACAAAGCATGGCGCATCCATACCAACCAATCATTGCCGCACCAATTCCGCTGGTGATGTGATCGTAACCAGGGGCCACATCAGTGGTTAAAGGACCCAATGTGTAAAAGGGAGCTTCATGGCACCAGTCGATTTGTTTTTCCATATTTTCTTTAATCATGTGCATGGGTACATGTCCTGGGCCTTCGTTCATAACCTGAACCCCCTTGTTCCATGCCCGAGTGGTGAGTTCCCCCTGGGTTTTAAGTTCGGCAAATTGAGCTTCATCATTGGCATCCGCAATGGATCCTGGTCTCAGTCCATCTCCAATGGAAAAAGACACATCGTAAGCCGCCATAATATCGCAAATTTCATCCCACTTTTCATAAAGGAAATTCTCCCTATGGTGGGCTAAGCACCATTTTGCCATAATAGAACCACCCCGACTCACAATTCCGGTCATCCGGTTGCGGGTCATGGGCACATAGCGTAGTAAAACGCCGGCATGAATTGTAAAATAATCAACTCCCTGCTCAGCTTGTTCGATTAGTGTATCCCGGAAAATTTCCCAGTTTAATTCCTCTGGTTTGCCGCCAACTTTTTCCAAAGCTTGGTAAATTGGAACAGTGCCCACGGGAACCGGGCAATTTCTCAGAATCCATTCACGGGTGCGGTGAATATTCTTCCCTGTGGAAAGGTCCATAAGTGTGTCTGTTCCCCACTTTGTTGCCCACCTCATTTTTTCGACTTCTTCCTCGATGGAGGAAGCCACAGCAGAGTTCCCGATATTGGCATTGATTTTAACCAAAAAATTCCGACCAATAATCATTGGTTCCAGTTCTGGGTGGTTAATGTTAGCGGGGATGATTGCCCGGCCTCGAGCAACTTCGTCCCGTACGAATTCAGGAGTAATTTCATTTGGAAGGGATGCTCCAAATGATTGACCAGAATGCTGATGGTTTAATGAGTTTGATTCTGCATCCGGTGAAGTTTTCAGTTTCTCACGCAGGGTTTGTAACTTCATGTTCTCCCGTATGGCTACAAACTCCATTTCAGGGGTAATGATGCCCTGTCTGGCGTAGTGTAATTGGGTTACGGGTTTGGAGTTTGACGCACGAAGAACCTTGATCTCAGATCGGTCAAAATCTGGGAGTTCCTGGGATCTTTCCCTTGTTCTTTGATCATGCCTGTCTGATAAGAAGCCATTATCTGCGGGCTTCACATCCCGCCCCTCAATTACTTCGACATCCTTTCGCCCAGTAATCCAATCCTGCCTCAGTTTGGGAAGGCCTTTTTCAACATTGCCATGAAAACTTATATCACCCCAGGGTCCAGATGTGTCATAGACGCGAACCGGTTCATTGTCTTCGGTTGAGCCATCGGGAAGCTTAGTTTCAGAAAGAGATATCTCTCTCATAGGGACTGAAATATCGTGCATCGTCCCTTTTAGGTATACCCGGTTCGAATTGGGGAAAAGTGACTTGGAGCTATTGGAATCTTCGACTTTTTGTATCATGTTTTAACTATTTATGGATACGGATCAGGCCGAAGAAAAGTTTTCCCTACGGCGTAAGCAGCATCAGGTTCAAAGGGTCGCTGGTGGGATTGGATCCAGCATCTCAGCCCATCATCCTTGGGCTCCCCTAAACTGATTCCATACAAATGGACAAAGGGAGGAAATGCAACTACACAAATTGAGTATACTGATGTTGCTGTGCTTACAGATTGTACTCAAATTTTCCATCTGTTCGTTTGCTGAGCAGGCCCTTGATTTCGAGCATCGTGATCGTGGGGGCAAGTTGCGAGGATGAAACTTTCAGTGATGTTTGGATATCATCCAAACTCATTCTGTCTCCACCTTTTAACAGTGTAAGGATTGTTTTTTCCTGATCATCCAAATTGTTGAACATATTGTTTGGCTCTTGTGTTTCACCTACCTCTGAGTTGTTTGAAAGGGATAGCATGGGAGCAATTTCCTCTAAAATATCTACGGAATTCCGAACCAGAATTGCACCGTCCCGGATTAAATCCAAGCAGCCCTGGGATTCTGGTTGATCCACCCTGCCAGGAAGTGCAAAAACAGTTCTTCCCTGCTCGGCCGCAAATCTTGCAGTAATCATGCTGCCACCTGTTTTTGCCGATTCAATCACTAGGACAGCGGATGAACACCCTGCCACCAATCTGTTTCTCATTGGGAATGTTCTACGGTCTGCTCTTTTAGATAGGGGAAATTCTGAGAGTACGGCTCCGGACTCTTTGATTCGCTGATAGAGGTTAAGGTTTTCCGGAGGGTAAATAACATCCAGCCCGCTCCCGAGAAAAGCCAATGTTTTTCCACCTGCATCCAGAGCACCGAGATGAGCTTCTGTATCGATACCTCTAGCCATCCCAGAGACAATGCAAACACCTGCCTGGGCCAACTCAAAAGCAAGTTTTCGTGCCATCTTTTTCCCGTATAAAGAAGGGATTCTGGTGCCGACGATGGAGACAAATGGGGTGCTGGGAATTTCTCCAAGGGTATACAGCCCAATCGGCGGATCAGGCAGTTCATTTAAAAATTCAGGAAATTGTTCTCTTCTCAAGAAATGACCACCCATTTTGAAGAGTTTTTCCTTCTCTTTTTTTAACCATTCAGACGCGTTATTGTCCTGGAGGGTTTCAACGAGTTGATTCCCTACCCCTTTCACACTTGCTAAATCCTGAGCGGTGGCTGATAGAACTTTCCATGGGTCACCATTAAATCTTTCCAAAAGCCTATTTAGTGTAATTGGGCCAATCCCATTTACTGAATTTAAGTACATAAACCCATCCGCAGGGCACTTTTGATCAGATCCATTTGGCATAACTCTTTTACCAAGTCATTCGATTGCATTGAGACAACTCAAAAGATCTTGGTCAGGATGAAATTTTCTTTCAGAAGTTGATCTATCTTCCCGAAGAATCCATGTTGTTTCAGGAAATAGTTTTTTTGGTGAAATCTGAAGATGATGTAATCAACCTTGTGGACATAGAGGAACCTTGGTGTTCTCGATGTTTCTCTCACACGGATTACAAAAGAAAATGGGATTCTTTGCCACGAGCAAACTTAGATGGAGGTACTTATTCGGAAATTAGTGAATCTCCATACTGCGTAGAATGTGGAGAATTAATGCGTTATCTCAGTACTTGTAGGGTCGTGGTATGGATTGTCCGAGCTCTATGCATATTATTGCTTACAGCTCTAACCCTCTTTTGCTTTCTTTTGTTTGAACCTTCTCTTTATTCAGCAATAACCTGGTTCGTTGGTTTCCTTTTTATCTACTTTTTGAGTAAGTCCCCCAGGAGTTCGAGAAGGGCTTTATCGACCTATCGATTTTACCTCGAAAAAAAACGCCTTACTGGTCAACCTTAGAGCCTAGGTTAAGGAATTCAAAAGGGTGAAAACTCGATAAAGGTAAATTTATTCATTCGGTTTACCCTGGCAGTTAATTCTCCGTTTTTGACAACTTGGTTCCTGTAAAAGTTGGAGGAAACTTCTTGGTCGCTTCCATCTTCCCGGCTGATGTTTTTGGTTGTTACTTGAACTGAGTATTTTTTGCCATTTGTAATCCCTTCTCCGCGAAAGTCTGAAAAGGAGTGCTCATTGTTATAATAGATGCCCTCTTGAATGGTTGAGGGTATGGTAACATCGGCAAAACCTTTTCCATTTGCTCCACCGGAATAGATCAAAACCAGAAACTTTTTGGTTGTACGGTTGTAAGCAGATATGCGGTATTGCTCATTTCCGGTCATACCTATCCCAAGCACTTTGATGTCATTTCCACGTTCTCCGGCAAGGGCATGTCGGATGACTTCATCAGACCCCCCAGAAATTTGAGAGTACCACTTCCAAATGTAATAGTGTAAATGGTTTGGGTCTCCTGGGTTGAGATAATCTTTTTCTGTAAAAGGGAGACCGGAAGTGGGAGCTTCTGTAGGGATAAAATTATCATCACTGGACCCACACAGGCTTATTTTTCTGGTTACAATATCTGGTCCGCCATCATTGGATGGAGTCACCCAGTCGGGCTGGAGTTGTTTCACTCTGCCATTGTAATCCACCCTTTTTACAAGTCCCATAGACCACCTGCTGGAATTATCACACCAAGGCATGTTTACGGTATTGAGTCCCCGTTCCAACAATTTGCCAAAAATAGTGACTGTCTTATCGTAAGCATCCAATTCATTCCTGGATCCGTCCGAATTAACATCGTGGTTATTATTGGAGTCATCCCAGACAATCCATGATTCAGATGAAAGGATTTTCTTATGTTCGAGACCTGCTGCATCTAATTTTCCACGAACAAGATCATATTGTCCCCACACATTAGGAATGATCAATCCATCCATCATTCCATAACCATTGAAATGGTCCGATACATTCATGTTTAATGCATCCACCTCCTTCATTAATTCTTCCGAAGCGATTAACTGGTCGTAGTAATCATCTACCGCAACCGCTCCTTTACCACCTTTTAATCCTTCTCGAGCACCGCAGGCTTCACAGGGGGATGTTCCTGAAGTCGATACAATTACAGGGCTTGATGGGGCTTCGTTGTAAACTTTTCGGATGGCTCGAGCACCACGCTTGAAGATTTCATCGATAATGAAAGTGCTATCTGCATCGTTCATCATACCTTTAAGGTTTACCTCGTGGTAGAGTTGATATGCATCGACCCGCCCTTTGAAGTATTTCGCAATGCGGGTGGCAAATTCAGAATAAAGACCTGCTTTGGGGCGCCAAGGACCACCTTTACCAGATTCAGATGCCCATGCGGGAGTGTGCCAGAGCACAAATTCTACTTTTACCCCTCTTTCCACACACAAATTAACCGCGTGCTCAATTGCTTTTAAGGAGCCAGAAATATGGTTCGCATAATCTGTACTCTTCTCGGTTGGTTCAACCGAGTGCCAGCTAACCCAAAACTGGGCGTAACTACTATGCTCAGATAGGAGCGGGCGGTTTGCATCATAGAGCTCACACCCTGGCATCCCGAAGGGTTGCCACCTTACACCTACATGCATGTGCTCAGGGGTCCATGCATACGAGTTTGGGGAGGATTTTACCTTTTTGTCGTCCTGACTATGCAGGCAGGAATAACTCAAAGAGGTGATCAAGATTCCTAAAGATAAGGATATAATTTTGATGTTCATAGTGGGTTTAAAATCAAAGCACTCGCAAAAGTGCTTAAGCTAATAGCATAGATGGAAGAAATTATCCTTGTAGGTGTGAGAACTAGGAAGTGAAACTTACCGGAGCATTCCAGCTGCAAGAGTTTCACTGGTGAAGGGATCAACCAAAATAAAACTTCCTGTAATACGGTTTCTTCGGTAAGAATCCCAGAATACCGGTTGAGATGTCCTTAACGTGATTCTACCGATATCATTCATCCCCAATTCTTTTTCTTCTTCATTTTTACGAAGGGAATTTACATCGATTTTATACTTCACCTCGCTCACGATTACTTGGGCTTCTTTCGATGTATGCCGAAAAATAAATTTACCACCCTGTGTAAGTTTTTTACTGCTTGAGAACCAGCAAATCCGGGCGTCCAGATCCTGAGAGCTATGGGGTTGGTTGTTGGGTTTGACCAGCATATCTCCCCGGCTGATATCAATCTCATCCTCAAGTAAAATGGTAACGGATTGTGGATGAAAAGCTTCATCAATCTCCTGATCCGCCAACATAATCTGTTTAATTTTAGAATTAAAACCAGAGGGTAGTACAGTCACCTCATCTCCAGTCTTGAATACACCACCAGCGACTCGACCAGCAAACCCTCTAAAGTCATGATACTCATCCGAATGCGGGCGGATTACCCATTGAACAGGAAAACGGGCATCGACATGATTAAAGTCGGACCCGACATAGACATTTTCAAGATGGTAGAGCAAAGGAGGCCCCTTGTACCAAGCCATGTTCTCAGATCGGTCCACCACATTATCTCCCTTGAGAGCGGATATGGGGATGAAGGTAATATCCGTAACATTTTCTAAGCGACTGGCAAAGTCAGTGAATTGCTCAAGAACTTTGACATAAGCAGATTCCTCATAACCCACCAAGTCCATCTTATTGATGCATACAGCAACATGTTTGATGCCAAGGAGATCAGCGATGAAGCTATGGCGTCTGGTTTGCTCCACCACTCCATTTCTCGCGTCCACCAATATAAGTGCCAAGTTGGCTGTGGAGGCACCGGTAACCATGTTGCGGGTGTATTGGATGTGACCGGGGGTATCAGCGATAATAAATTTTCTCTTGGGCGTGGCAAAATAACGGTAGGCCACATCAATGGTGATCCCCTGCTCTCTCTCTGCCCGCAGGCCATCTGTGAGGAGAGCGAGGTTTACATTTTCATCCCCCCGCTTTTTGCTGCTTTGCTCAATTGCTTCTAGTTGGTCTTCGAAAATTGCCTTTGTGTCGTGGAAAAGCCTTCCAATCAGGGTGCTTTTTCCATCGTCCACACTCCCTGCGGTGGTAAAACGCAAAAGGTCCATATTTAAGTAATTCTTATCTTCACTCATTGTTTTAGGAAATTAGAAGTAGCCTTGTTTTTTACGGTCTTCCATGGCGGATTCGGATCTTCGGTCATCTGCTCTTGTACCCCTCTCTGTGACTCTGGATGCGGCAACTTCAGCGATCACTTCATCTAGGTTGGAAGCGGTAGAAAGGACAGCACCTGTGCAGGTAGCATCCCCAATGGTGCGAAAACGAACAGTTTCTGTTCTTGGAGTTTCTTTTTCGGTGGGAAATACAAAATCACTTACTGCAAGGAGCGATCCATTTCTCTCAATGATTTCTCGTGAATGAGAAAAGTACAGAGATGGTAATTCAATCTCTTCTTTTTTGAGGTACTGCCATACATCCATCTCAGTCCAGTTGCTGAGAGGAAACACCCTGAAATGCTCTCCGTGGTTTTTCCGCCCATTAAACAAATTCCATAGTTCAGGACGTTGGTTTTTGGGATCCCATTGCCCAAATGCATCCCGGTGCGAGAAAAACCTTTCCTTGGCTCTTGCTTTTTCTTCATCCCGACGGCCTCCGCCAAGAGCTGCATCCAAGGACTCCTTTTCAATTGTTTCCAAGAGGGTAACTGATTGTAAGGCATTACGACTGGCATTTGGACCAGTCTCCTCAACTGCGGTGCCCCGATCTATGGAGTCCTGCACCAGCCCAACAATTAGCTTGGCTCCCAGTTTTTCCACAAAGCGATCCCGATACTCAATAGTTTCTGGGAAATTATGACCCGTATCGACATGGACTAGTGGGAAAGGCGATTTTGATGGGTAAAATGCCTTATATGCAAGATGAGCCATAACAATGGAATCCTTTCCGCCCGAAAAAAGCAGACCGGGGTGCTCAAACTGGGCAGCAGTCTCGCGTAATACGAAAATTGCTTCTGCCTCAAGTTGGTCGAGGTGAGTTAAGTTGTAGTTCTTCATTTAAGGTAAGGAAATCGCTTGGCTTATATAATTAAATAAGAGATCCGCAGATTGTTGGGGATTTTCATTTTCACTATCAATGATCAGGCAATCAGTTTCTGGTTCTTCAAATTCGGAACCCTGCCCAGTAAAGGATTGAACCATCCCTTTTTCAGCCTTGGCATAGAGCCCTTTAACATCTCTTTTTTGGCAGGTTGCGTAAGATGCCTTGATGAAGACTTCATGAAAATGGTTTTCACCAATAATGGATTTTGCTTTTTTTCGAAACTCGCGGAGTGGAGAGATCAGCGAAACCAAGGTGATGATCCCATTGGCTGAAAAAAGTTTGGCGATTTCACTAACCCGTCGGATATTTTCGCCCCGATCCTGGTTGGAGAAGCCCAAATCTGAATTGAGCCCAGACCGCAAGTTATCTCCATCTAGAACCACAGAGTGTATGCTTTGTTGGTGAAGTCTATGCTCCATCTCAATGGCAAGGGTACTTTTGCCTGAACCAGAAAGTCCATACAACCAGAACACAGCTCCTTTGTGACCCAATAGTTTTTCTTTTAGGCCCTGAGGAATCAACCGGTCTTCAATTGGATGTATGTCTGATTTGTTCACAAAAATTTTCAAAATAACATAAAAACAAAAAAAAGCGAGAACGCTTAGGGGCGTTCTCGCTTATTGGGGTGAGAGTAAATACTCTCATGGGGTAAGTCAGGAAACTAGTTTAGTGCATGTGCTCCGGCAAGATTAATCGAGATCTCTATATCATTGGCTACTTTATCCAGATACTCCCCCGGTTTAATTCCGAAGTCATCCCGTTTTACTTTAAACTTGGAGCGGACAACAAGAAGGTCGCCTGGTACACGATTTCTTTTCTCCAGCATGCCTTCCAGGTAAGTAAGTTCTACCGGAATATTCATTTTGATCGTAACATTACGAATAGACATCTTGCCTTCTGCGAGTGCGTGGAGGGTTCGTCCTTTTTGCTCAAGTTGATTCAGTCTGGAGATCGAGAATTCTATGGCTGGAAATTTTTCCACATCGAGCCATTCTTCCCCGTGCATGTGTTCCTGGAGCACGGGATTATCTACGCGGAGACTGGATGCTTGGAGAATAATGGTTCCGTTTGTTTGAGCAGGTTCATTGGGGTTGAAATGAACTGTGCCAGAAACACCACCCGCTGAACCACTGATCGATTCCAGTAAGGCGTCTAGTTGGAAAATAATCGTATTTACCCCTTTTGCATCTTTGAAATCAAAGGGCTTGGCATTTCCAAATAAAAACAGAGGGAAAAATAAAGGGAGTAATCTAAGCAATGTCATATAATTCATTCCACTAAGCCTGAAAATTTTTTCAAACTTCTTTTTTTGTAAATCTTAATAAAAAGAAAGAGGGCGGAGAGAACGATGCCAATAATGGGGGTTTCAATGCCACAAACAAATTGATCAACCCAAGTTATTTTAGTCTGTGTTCCAAGTTCGGGCATTCCCTCAACAACAGGCACCTCCTCCTGAATCGAAATGCTGGTTGCCCAAAAAGCCATCCGAGAACCATCTGAAATCCAGTAGATCAATGACAGAAGGAATGGAACCAGGGTGAGGAAAAGAGAATGCACAAGGTTTATGCCCTTGGGTGGGCTTGTTGGTGGGCTTTCTTTAACCTGCTCACAGAAACATGCGTATAAACTTGGGTTGTGGAGAGGCTTGCGTGCCCCAGTAATTCCTGTACTGCCCGAAGATCAGCACCGTTATCCAGTAAGTGAGTGGCAAAAGAATGCCGTAGTTTATGAGGCGTGAAATCAAGGGGGATACCTGCCTGCTTTAAGCATTTTTTGAGAAGTATTTGAATCCATCTGGTGGTTAATCTTGTTCCGGATGAATTGGTCAGCAAAGGGGCAGCAAGAGAAGCATCAATCGAAAGATTTTGCCGAAACTCATTAATCTTATGTGCGGTTCTTGGGACGATCGGGCAAATTCGTTCTTTTGACCCCTTCCCTATTACCCGAACCACATGATTGGTTAAGTCAAGATGTTCATGGTTGAGTCCCACCACTTCTGATACCCGTAACCCCGCACCATACAATAATTCCAGAATGATCATATCCCGGGGGATCATGAAATTGGCATTTCTGGAATCTGCATGCACAAAAGCAGGTGAATTCATCAAGTCCTTGGCTTGCTTTTCTGTTAGAAACTTAGGTAAAGCCTTATCAGGTTTTGGAATTGGCAGGTTTTTGAAAGGGTTGATTTCAATCCATCCTCTTTTCTGACAGTATTGAAAAAAACTTCGGAGTGCAGAAATATGGTTCGCTAGGGTCGATCTGGATAGGAAGTTTTGGCTTTCAATCAGATAGGAACGAGCTACCTGCTTATTGGACTCTAAAATGGATGACCTTGGATTTTGAAGAAGCAACCAGTTCGTGAACCTTGAAATGGATAATTTATAATTCCTCGATGTATGTTCTGATAAGCGTCGTTCTAAAGTGAGATGATCCAAGAACTGACAAGCTTCAGTCGGAAGCTCAGATTGGGGGGAGTGGTTTACTTCAACTGCTTCCATGTTTCCATGACCAGTTCATAAATACCGGCAAAAAAGATGACCAAGAAAACAAGGATTGCTACAGTAAGATAGGCACTGAAGCTAGTTTGAGGGCGTTGGTTCATATCTTTTGAGTAAGCACGAGAGGTTAAGTCGTGCGCTTCAATAGAGACCAGATTGCCAGATCTTTCCGATCGGTTTTTTAGGGGCGTTCTTTGATTCCTCATCCTATATAAATTTGGATTCAAAAAAATAGAATATCAAGGGAAAGAATGGTTGGATTTAGGAATTGTCTAGAAAAGGCTCAACTTTTGCCATCACGCCATCGATATCGTCTTCGAGAATATAATGACCCGCATTGGGAAACCGATGAACTACCATGTGGGGCCAAAATTCTTCCCACCGATTAAGGAAGCCCCCATGAAAGCAAAAGTCTTTCATGCCCCAGCATGCAAGAATGGGAGTCGATGAAAATGAACCTAATTGAGCTTCCGTTTGCTGAAGAGTCGAACGGCTTGGATGATTTTTTTCGAATGGAATATCCTTAACAAAGTTCCAAATAGCTACTCGATTCCTCCAATTGTTGTAAGGGTGGAGAAAACCATTTTTTACAGTTTTATTGAGACCGGAAGTAGTGGCCATCCAGGTTGCCGGCCATGCAAAACCATTCAGTGCGCGGACGAAAAATTGACCGATTACAGGAAGCCTGCAAAAAAGGATTCTCTTAGGGACATCCTGGGAAAGAAAAGAGGCAGTGTTGAGGAGCACAATTTTTCGTACTCTTTCCGAATGCTTCGCTAGTGCAGTCAACCCAATCGCTCCCCCCCAGTCGTGGACCACCAGGTTAATCTGATCTATTTCAAGGGCGTCCAGGAGCTGAAAAATATTTTCAGCATGGTCCTTTAGTTGATAACTAAAATCATGCGAACTCGGTTTGTCCGATAGCCCGCACCCTAGGTGATCTGGGGCAACACATCTTCCCTTTTCCCTTAATTTAATAACCATCTTTCGATAAAAGAAAGACCAGGTCGGATTGCCATGGAGAAAAAGGGTTGGAGGTTCAGCACCCTCTCCTTCATCCAGGTAGCTCATGGAATATCCGGACCGTAGATCAATCCGTTTCGGGTTAAACGGATACTCTTCCTTTAATTCAGCGGGTATTTTCAAGGATTAATTGAAAGCATGATACTGGAAAGACCACTACCAATACCGAGTAAAGCGGTCCTGGCTTTCAAATTTAAAGGGTCTTTTTCACATGCTAGAGTGTAGGTGATGGGAAGGGAAACAGAACCACAGTTTCCAAGCTTCTCAAAACTCGAAAAATTGGAGCACGGATTTATATTCATCGCATCGAGTACGGCATGAGTATGTGCTTTTCCGACTTGGTGGGTGATCACAAGTTCGGGGGCAGATGCCTCCCAGTTATGAACTTCCAAAAAATTACCCCAGGCTCTGGTGGCAACGGCAATTCCTGCATGGAGCAGTTCTTCGGAGTCCGTTTGCATAACCAAATCATCCCCGGAGGAATCTCCCTCGCACAGTTCATTGTGCGAAGTATCTGTTTCGCAAACCCACGAACCAAGAGATGGAGAGGAAGCGGGGGCTAAGTCACGTTTTGTAATAGCCCAGGCAACGGCACCAGCACCGATCGTGAGGTTGGCAAAGAATGGCTTGATTGATTTTCGGTCATGGGGACCTTCATTGAGTAGTTCAATGGTTTTATCTACCAAGGGTGCACCATTTTCTCCAGCAACCAAAATTGCCCGGCGAATCTGACCGGACTCAATTAAAGAACCAGCCAGGATCAAGGCGTTTAAGAAGCCTAGACAGGCATTGGAAATATCAAGAATCTGGGTTTTCGGACCAAGCCCCATTAAGCGGTGCACATAAGATGCGGTAGCTGGTTCCAATCGGTCCCGACAAACTGAGCAATGAATGAGTAGATCAACTTCATTGGGGTTAATTCCGGTTTTAAGAAGTTTGTTGCCCGCTTCTGCTGAGGCTTGGGATGGTTTGAAGCTCGATGCCCAGAGTCTTCTTTCTGTGATGCCGGTCATAAGCTCCAACCGGCCGACTGGAAGTTTCAATCGATTATACAAAGGGTGTAAACGTTCCTCGATGTCAGCGGAAGTAACAATATCTTGTGGGAGCGAATATGCCATTCCCTCAATCACCACATCAGAGAAGTTCATTTACTAAGATCCATGGCGGAGGAAACAACATCCTGGTCGAAATAATTTAATCCCATACCGGCATCGATAACGATACCTTGACCGTTGATTCCTGATGATTTTGAGCTAAGTAAAAAAACGGCTAAATTTGCGACCTCCTCAGTTTGCAGAGCCTTTTTTCGAAAAGTCAGTTTTTCAGCGTACAAATAATTAACTAAATACCCTGGGATGCCTGCAGACGCACTGGTCTTAAGTGGACCAGCATTGACTGAGTTGAAACGGACATGACTGTCTTTGGAGAAGGACTTGGCCAAATACCTGACAGAAGCTTCCAAAGAAGCTTTGATTGGTGCCATATAGCCATAATTTTCTGCAGTCACATCCGTGGATGAAATACCGATTGTCACCACCGATGCATCAGGTTCCAAGAATGGTTTACAAACCCTGGCAAGTTCAACCAATGAAAATGAGGATATTTGGGTAGCCTGTAAAAAATCCTGTCGATTGGTTTCATGAAAAGGTTTTACCCCTTCAGTATAATTGGCAAAGGCAATAGAATGAAGAATACCATTTAACTTAAGATCCTGGATGCTGGACAGACTGCGTTGGAGGCCATGTAAATCCTCTTCCTTTTCGAAGTCGCAGATAAAGATCTTTTGATCTGAGGAAATGAGTTTCTCTAGTTGCTCCTTCCGGGCTTGGCTGCGCACACAGTAAATGAGGTTCGCACCTTCTTTCTCCAATAATTTGGACACAGCCCAAGCCACGCTTTTACGGTTGGCAAAACCAACCACCAGAAATGTTTTTTCCGATAGATTAAGGAAACTCACTTGGGTGAATCTTCCCTGACCATTGCCAGTGCATATGAAATCGTGAGGGCAACTTTTCCCTCCTTTCTGATTTCCCCTGACATATTGAAAAACTGGCCCATTTTTTCACCAAGAGTTACTGATATTTCTATGGTGTCCCCAGGTTTTACCATTCTTTTAAACCTTGCATCCCTGATTCTTGATAGTACCGGAGTGATGTTTTCATCGGTTAAGGATTCGTCTGTGAGGTAATCAGCAAGAAAGATTGCACCAGTCTGAAAAACAGACTCGCATAATAAAACACCAGGCATAATCGGATTCCCTGGGTAATGACCTTCAAAAAAAGAAAAGTCAGGCTTAATGGTTAAAGATGCTTTTGCACCCGTGCTGGTAATTTCAATTATCTTATCAACAAAGAGAAAGGGCGGGCGATGAGGGATTCTACGATGTATTTCTTCCATGACAGGGAAGATTGGTAATCGAACCAATTGCCTCAGGCAACGGCAAAGCTACTATCTGTTGAGTCTCCAGCCTCTTTCGATGGAGTTCCTCTCAAAAAGCTATCGATTTTATTGGCAGTTATGACTCCGTAATTAATGGTTCCCAGCCAGCCAGACATAATGATCCCTACGGAACCTGCATGGAATAATCCTGGTGCGTGGGTTGGTAAATCATTGGAAACTTCAAGACCTTCAAATTTGGTTCCAAAGGTTGCCCCGTTTGCATGTTGGGTGTAGTGCTTGATGGTCCGCGGGGTAGCTGCTTCGATGTGTTCAATTTTAGAACGAATGCCAGGAACTATTTTTTCCAGGGCAATGATGCTTTCTTCGCATAACCTCTGCTTCGCTTTTACATATTCAGATTCGCTAAGGTTGGCCCAGTCTTTCCACTTCGCATTGAGGGAAGCGACAATGCTGTATCTAGGTTCTTTGCGGTGTGGGCGTGTGTCTGGGTAATAAATAGAAAAGGTTCGGCTACTGGTATGAAAATCCGCTAACTCATCAGTTGAAAACTTGGGAGATTCTGATGTGAAAATTAAGTCTCCCAGAGATTCTGGTAAAACCTCTCCCTTTTTGAGTCCGATGTATACTTGGCAGGAAGTGCTATTCAACCGGACGTCTTTGGATTTCTTGGCAAAACTGGAGGGTAATTTATCGATACCCAGCATTTTCTCGATGGTGTTTTTTAAGTTCGCATTCGAAAGTACAGCCCCGCAGCGGATTTCTTTTCCATTTACTTTCACCCCAGTTACACAGGGTTTCCCCATTCGTTCTTGAGTGAGAATTTTATCAACATTGCACTGCCGACGGAGTTCGACCCCATTTTTCCGTAATTCATCGACCATTTTTCTGACCAATGAGTCCGTGCCATCCTTGAATGTGTAAATTCCTTTACGCATGAAATTGGTGAAAACGATTCCATATGCAATGGCAGGATCCATAAACGAAGAACCATTTGCATAGGAAATGGGTTCTAGTAAAAGGCGTTTTACATCGTCCCGACCAGGGAAAAACTCCTCAAGTAGATCGCCAATGGTTCGACCATCCTTGGCAAAGTAATCCATGTTTTTGAGGTGGTCGTAAAACTCTTCGATTCGTCCCTTCGCGATTTTGAATTTTTCCTGCAAAATTCGGGTGAAATCAAAGCGGTCAAATGTGGTTTTGAGATCGTACTGAGGGTTTACAAATCGGATTCCCTTTAATTGAACTATGGAATCTGCGATTTCTTTGGTCCAATAGCGACGGCAAGACTTGATCATCCCCACCGGAAATCCGTGAAGTGAAATATCAAAAATATGCCCACCTGCTCTTTTAAACCAAGTTGCCAGCCCTCCAAATTGATAATGGTGCTCCAACAGCAAGACGGAATGCCCCTGCTTGGCTAAGCAATTAGCACCAGTTAAACCGCCAAGTCCGCTTCCAACCACCACTACATCGTAGTAATCCTTAGTTCCTTTGAGCTGGTCTCTTGTCGGGGGCATGATTTTTATTCAATTGATTTCAGGGTAATCGGCAAGCTAGCCCTGTAGTTCAGGAGCAGAGTGGTTATACTTTTCAATAAATTCCTCTATGCTTTGTTGGTCTGAGTCCCCAGGGCCAACTAAGCTTTTAAGGTTGAGTTGCTGAAGAATTGAAAAATCTTCCGGACTGAGCTCAAGAGGAGAGATGAAAAGAGAGTCCAGTCTCATCTCCAAGAGTGGAGACAAGTCATTCAACTTTAGACCAATAATATTTAAATGCTTGAGGGGGCAAAAGGTTAAGGGTTCGATGGAGCGAATCGGTGAACCAGGGAGGTATAGCTTTTCTAATGGTGATTCGATCAGTGGCGATAAATCCTCTACCAAGGTCTTTCTGAGTTGAAGCTCTACCAGAGGGCTGCTTCTGAGTGGCTCTAAGTTTTCTACATTCGTTTGATTTAAATTAAGTTCTGAAAGCGGGCATTCACTTAAGGATGTCAGGCTATCAATGTTGGTTCTTTGCAGGTTCAGGCTTTCGATCCTTTTTTCAGTGAGCGGGCGAAGATCCTGAATCGGACTTTGAGAAAGATCTAATTTGGTCAGAGGCATCGAGTGGGTAAAGGTTAGGTTCTCGATTGCACTTCCTGATAGATTGAGTTCTTCGATAGGTAAAATAGCTAAAGATTCAAAGTCTGTCGCCAGACAATTCCTGGCCGAGAGCCTCCGCAGGCTAAAAAACTTAATCGACCGAAATAGGGTGGAGCAACCCACTGGTAGGGAAAGTGCTTCGAGTGGGAAATTTCTAATCCTTTCCGCATCAAAATTTGAAACTCTCGAAAAATCAAGCTCTCGAATGGGGAGATGATTTAATCTATCAATATTATCCAGATTGGAATCTTCAAGAAACCGAACTCCTACTCCACCAGGTATGAGAAATACCTGAGCCGAGAATCCAAGATGCTCTAGTTCTTTGGTACAAGACAGGGCAACTTCATTAAAAAAACGAGTTTGCCCAGTTCTTCGAGTTTGGAGTTTGGAAGAGATCAAAGTGTAAAGTTTTAAAGTTTATTTAGGACTCTATCTCTTTGATAAAGATATTCCTCCAACGAATTTCACCACCATGTGTCTGGAGTTGGATTGGACCTGCGGGGAGGATCGGGCCTGATTTCTTCCAGTAATTGAGAAGTGTAGATTGGTCCACTACTAGTTTATCGTTTAACCAAACTGTAACTTTGTCCCCCACCATCTGAATTTTCAACCCATTCCATTCCCCAAATGGAAGATCTGCATGAACCAAGGGAGACCACCCATCTTTGGGTCGATTGTTCCATAAACCGCCAGAACCATCCTTTGCCCCAAATCTCCATTTGCCTCCCGATTCAGTCGTATCCCAAATCTGAACCTGAGGGTAGCCTCTCAAGTAAACTCCACTGTCTGCTTTAGCTACTGTCTTGTAATCCAGAAGCAATGTGAAATCAGAGAAATTTTCCAGTGTCGTAAGGTATAAACCATGTCCATCATTGACGAGGATGCCCTCTTCCACTCTCCAGTGCTTATTAATATCAGCAAGACTATCTTTTTGTTTTTTCTCCAATTCATTCTTAGGCAAGCTTATCCAAGAGGCCGGGTTCTCCGTGGAAAGACCCCACCAACCGGATAGATCCACACCGTTGAATAATTTTTTGAACCCATCTGGTTGCCCGTAGCTAGATGGGAAGAATGGCAGCAAACCGATGAATAAAAGAACATAAAGTTTCATGAAATAAAGTAATGCAATTCTTGCCGTTGCTGGCAATTTTGAAACTTGGACTTTCTTTGTATCGAATATAAGGGGATGTGATGATTACTTTGCGTAAATATCAGAAAAAAAGAGGGACTTCATATGTATTATATTAGGAAGCCTGAGATATTTGCCTGATTGCTTCATAGACAGAAATTCCAACGGACACGGCCAAATTAAGGGAGCGTAAATCCGGAGAATATTTCGGAATCGTCAATCTTTGATCTCCTGCCCATTGATGAATATCCGCAGGAACCCCTCCCCCTTCGTTCCCGAAAAGTAATCCATCTCCTTCTTGAAAGGAAGCATCCCAAATCGATTTCTTGGCATGTGTGCTTAACAGGAAGATGTTTTTAGGTCGATGGGAAGAGTGTACAAAGGAATCCCAGTTTGGGTGTTCAATCACATCCAAAGACTTCCAGTAATCCATCCCCGCACGGCGTAAGTTTTTGTCTGTGATCTTAAAACCCAATGGATGAATCAGATGAAGTCGGCAACTGGTGAAGGCACACAATCTTCCAATGTTGCCGGTGTTTTGTGGTATTTCAGGTTGATAGAGAATTACATCTATCATTTTTTCATAGCACTTTTAAGAGCTTGTTCGGCTTCCCTTTGGGCGACCCTCTTTTTAAGGTCTTGTCGTTTGTCCCTTTGATTTTTTCCAGTGCCTAATGCTAGCTCGCATTTAATCAATGAGTCTTTGAAGAAAAGGCGTAATGGGACAATCGTTTTACCGGATGCTTCGACTGCCGATTGTAACCGGTTAAGTTCTCTGCGGTTCAGCAGTAATTTTCTCGGGCGTGTTGGCTCGTGATTATTTTCATTACTAAACGAATATTCATCAATGTAAGAATTATAGAGAAACAGCTCATCTTTTACGAATCTGGCAAAAGATTCGGAGATTTGGGCTTTTCCATTCCTGATCGATTTTACTTCGGAACCTCGGAGTTCTATGCCAGCTACAAACTTATCTCCAAGAAGGAATTTATGCCTAGCTTTGGAATTGGTGAAACTTGGAAGAGTTTCGGAGGATTTAGACTTCCCTCCCATAGGATAAATTTTGGAGCAACAGGATGTAGAAACCTGATGCTAACACGAGAGATCAGTCTTCGAGGGATTGATCCCAGGGTTGGTAAGTAATTTTACCTTCGATAATTTCCCTAAGAGCCACATCTTCAGGCTCAAGCTTTTCAAGAGATTCGATAAGGGGTTTGCTACCATGCTTTAATTGCTTGGAGCGGCGTGAAACCAAATTGATCAGTGTATTTGGATCTTCAACAATAGTTTGGGCTTCTTGTAAATATTCGTCTCTCACAGCGGTTATTGGATAATAATTAAAAGGGTTGAAAATTAGGAATAACTATGAAAATTGCAATTTATTTCGATGAAACAATGTAAGGCTGGAAATATTTATATAGGTTGGACAACTGTATCAACGGATGAAGATGCACAAGTTTTGTGTAATAAACTAGTCGAGAAAAGATTGGTTGCATGCGCACAGGTGAGTCAGCCAATTCAGTCCATCTACCAATGGAACGGCGAAGTGAAAACTGAAAAAGAAGTCAAAGTAACCCTTAAATTTTCAGCCGAAAAAGTAGAAGAGGTAACCAAAACAATCGTGGATATACATCCATACGATTTACCCCAGTGGGTCTATTTGGAAGCAGAATCTACTCCTGAGTATGCAGATTGGGTTGATGAACAAACCCGGTAACCAAATTACTCTTCTGGCTTTGTTTTAACGAGAGAAACCACGCGGTCTCCGTCCTTCCATTGACCTCTTTTGCGAAGCAATTCTACTCGTTCGAAACGCTTAAGGACATTTCTCTTTTTGGTTAATCCGCCTGGAGGGCTAAAACTTGGATGTCTGCTCATGGTTTTTGTATAGAAAATTAGTGGGTGAATTTCAAGCGATAAAACTATGCGGGAGCACCTATTACATCAGTTCCCGGATCTAAGGAATCCTTTTTCTCTTCTTTTGATTCTTCCTTAGCATCGCTTTTCTCTTCCGATTCATCGGAATTTGAGTTATCGGGGGATGTCTTTACTACTTCTGAAGTAATGTGGCCATGCTCGAGGATTTCATGGACATGCTTACCTTCAATTGTTTCATACTCCAAAAGAGCGTTTGCAGATGCGTGAAGGGCGTCGATGTTATCTGTGAGGATTTGTTTGGCCCTCTCGTATTGTTGATCAATAATCTCTTTGATAGCAGAATCAATCTTCCGGGCCGTTTCTTCACTGTAGTTTTGAGCACGACTTAATTCTTTCCCTAAGAATACTTGATCTTGTTTGTCTCCGAAGGAGATCATGCCCAATTCACTCATTCCCCAATCGCAAACCATGCTTCGGGCAATGTTTGTTGCCATGCGGATATCCCCGGCAGCTCCGCTGGTGACATCTCCAATCTCAATTTCTTCAGCCGCTCGACCACCCATGGCACAGCACACTTGGTTCAGCATCCTGCGCTTGCTGTGGTTTAGGATATCCTTCTTAGGAGTAAACATGGTGCTGCCAAGACTTTGCCCTCGAGGGATTATAGTTACTTTGTGAATGGGGAGTAACCCGTCGTCTATTTTCGCCTGTACGATCGCATGACCCGCTTCATGGTATGCGATAATTTTACGGTCTTCTTCGTCCATCACCCGGCGCCGCTCTCGTCCGAACGAAATTTTTTCACGAGCATCATCCAGATCAATAGGTTCAACGCATTTCTTTCTTCTTCGGGCAGCAATTAAGGCTCCTTCATTAAGGAGGTTAGCGAGGTCGGCACCAGAAAAACCAGCAGATGCACGAGCCAAGGATCGAAGCTCGACGTCCTCCGAGAGCTTAATTTTCTTCGCATGAACCTTGAGGATCGCTTCCCTACCCTCGAGGTCAGGGAGGTCGATTACGACTTGGCGGTCAAACCTTCCGGGACGAAGAAGAGCATTGTCCAAGACATCGGGTCGGTTGGTTGCAGCGATAATGATGATCCCTTCATGTCCGTCAAACCCATCCATTTCAACGAGAAGGGAGTTGAGGGTTTGCTCGCGCTCATCATTACCGCCTCCCAATCCAGCGCCGCGTTGTCGGCCTACTGCATCAATTTCGTCTATAAATATAAGACATGGAGCATTTTTCCTGCCCTGTTCAAACATGTCACGTACGCGGGCGGCACCCACTCCAACAAACATCTCCACAAAGTCCGATCCGCTAATGCTGAAGAAGGGGACATCTGCTTCACCTGCAACAGCTTTTGCGAGGAGTGTTTTTCCCGTGCCTGGAGGGCCAACCATCAACACGCCTTTAGGGATTTTGCCACCGATCTTTCGAAAGCGCTTGGGGTCTTTAAGAAAATCGACGATTTCAGCGACCTCTTCTTTGGCTTCTTCGCATCCGGCAACATCGTTGAATACAATCTTCTCATTTTCACGAGTCAGCAATTTAGCTTTGCTTTTACCAAAGCTCAGGGCTCCTTTCCCGGCCATGCGTAACTGCCTTACAAAGAGAAAATAGAGTAAGCCGATGATTAAAAGAAAAGGTAAAAGACTGAAGAGGAGGTCCGTCCAAATAGTACTGGATGGTTCTTCGCGTAGTCGGGTACCAAGTAATTCCCTGAGGGTACGATATTCCGATTCAGTTACTCTTCCTTTCACCACAAAGGGTAGAGTCTTGTACTGATTCTCGTCTATTTCAAAGGCGGGATTCTGGATTTTTCCTTGGATGACATACCACTCCTCCCCGCCCTTCGGATCGCTTTGGATGATTGCTTTGTCCACTCGATCCTGTTTGGCCGCAGTGATTAACTCGTCAATTGAAGCAATCGAAAGTTGGCCCGAAGTGATTTCTCCGGATTGTGCCATCACCAATCCAATGATTGCAGCTAAAACCGCCAACCAGATCAGCAGAACTTTGGGGTGAAAACCTTTGGGTTGGTTTTCCTTGTTATCATTTTTGTTTTTATCCACGAAAACATTCTGTCGTCAGTGGTTGGTAAGTCAAATGGATTACCCAATCATTGCTGGCTGAAACCTTAGTGAAATCTGAAGGCGGGAATCCAGGGACCCAAAGAATATCCCCTTTATGGTTTAGGAAAATGGGGGTCTCGGTTTTCTTTATTTCAGTCCACTTCCGATCGATCATTCGATCCGATAGTTTCTTCTTTCCGGGTGTCCCCAAAGGTTGGAATAAGTCCCCTTCTTTTCGTGTACGCACGAAAATTCCTTGCTGTGCATGCTCAGATGCAATGTACGCTTCGAATTGAGGGTCCACCTCTTTGTTTAAGATCTTCTGATGCAGGGCAGATGAATATGGTAAGGATCGGGCAGAGGATGAAAACTGTCCGTTGAAGAAGAGTTTACCAAGTAAAGGAACTGCACAATATGGGATGCTCCGGTGTTTTTTTGGTTTTTCTAGAAGGAGTAAGTCCTTGAATATTCGAATATAAGTATCGGTACTGATTTGGAGCTTACAGGAGGGCCCTTCCTGTATTTTATCCAGTAGAAGTTGAGCCTTTTCTGCGAGTGTTTCGTTTTCTTTAACAAATAACCCCAACCATAACCTAATGACCCGAATCCTGGTTGCATTAGGGTATGGTTGCAGTTTTGCGAGATTGAGTGAATTGTCGGCTTTTAGGCATATTTCAAATACCTGTTGTGCATGGTATTGGAGAGCGATCGTCTCTTCCCTCAGGTTTTGTACTGTTTTTTGAACTCCTGCAAGTAGGTCGCGGTCACAAGCACCCTCCCATTCAGGGAGAATGGATTGGCGCATACGGTTTCTTAGGTAATCATGTCCTGAGTTACTGGCATCCTCTCGCCATGGGATTTTGCATTTCTGCATGCCATCAAGAATGGAGGCTTTGGTGAGCGTAAGTAAGGGGCGCAGAAAGCGAATTTTTCCAACCTGGCTTACAGGGCTTGGGGAAATTAGTCCGTCCACCGATACGCCTCTCGGAATGCGCCACAACAGGGACTCCGCCACATCATTTAAGTGATGTCCCTGGATAATGAATTTCAGTCCTTCTGTACGGGTGGTTTTCTCGAAAAACCTCATTCTTTGATCTCGCAAGCTTCCCTCATCTATTTTTTGACTTCCTTGGGACCTTTCTGAGGTAAAAGTTAGGTCTAATTTAGAGGCTATGGACCGGACAAAAGACTCATCTAAATCGGAAGCCTCCTGCCTCAGGCGATGATTAAAATGAAGCACCCATATCCTTTTTCTTAGTTTTGGGTAAGCTGCAAAAATTAGAAGTAACGCAGATATACTGTCTGCTCCACCCGAGCAGGCCACGCCTATTTTTTCGGTTTCATGCTGAACATGCTCAAGCTCAGATCTGGCATCTGGGTGCCATGCGGTTGTGGGGTGAAAAGAGAGCAGTTGTCCGGCCCGCTCGACCAAGTTATCTGGCAGGTCGGAAATGGATGACATAGAAATCGAATTATCCGCCAATCGTATCCTTTGGATACCATTTCCTGAGGCATTCAGGTACTTTTACAGAACCATCTTCCTGCAAGTTATTTTCCAGAATCGCAGCCAGGACCCGAGGGATGGCGAGTGCGGATCCATTCAGGGTGTGGACAGGTTTAGGCTTACCGTCCTCTCCGCGAAAACGGATATTGGCCCGCCTTGCCTGGAAATCGGTAAAATTGCTGCAGCTAGATACTTCTAACCATCTTTGCTGGCCTGCTGCCCATACTTCCAGGTCGTATTGCTTGGAGTGAGGGAATCCTATGTCGCCTGAGCAGATCAAAAGCACACGGTATGGAAGCCCGAGTTTTTGAAGGAGCCCTTCGGCATCTGCACGCAGTTTTTCGAGTTCGTCGAAGCTTTCGTCCGGATGAGTCCATTTAACTAGTTCCACCTTATCAAACTGATGCAGGCGGTTCAATCCGCGTACATCTTTGCCCCAACTACCCGCTTCCCTTCGGAAGCAGGGGGTGTAGGCACATCTCTTTACTGGCAATTGCTCAGCTGAAAGAATTTCATCTCTAAAGAAATTAGTCACCGGAACTTCTGCAGTAGGTATCAAGTAAACCTCTTCGTTTTGATCCAAGTACATTTGACCTTCCTTATCAGGCAGTTGGCCGGTAGCGGTCGCACTGGCTGCATTCACCACAATAGGCGAATGCACCTCTTCATATCCATTCTTGCCTGCTTCCTCTAAAAAGAAATTGATCAGTGCACGAACGAGTTGGGACATTTCACCTACATAAAAAGGGAATCCAGCACCGGTAACTTTTACTCCCCTAGGGAAATCAATCATTTGATCAAACCAGGGAATATCATAGTGCGGAACGGCGTTGGGGAAATCCCCCTCCACATTACCCCAAGTCGAGATCGCTTGGTTGTCCTGCTCCCCCTTGCCATCCGGTACGGATTCGTGGGGAATGTTGGGGACGGTCATAAATGCCTCCTGGAATGCATCGTCCGCCTGCTTTGAAATGGCTTCCAAATCCTTAACCTTGGCAGCCAATTCTTTCATCTCCGATACCTTGGCGAGAAATTCGGGTGAGCCCTTGGGTAGTTGCGACATTTCATTGTTGGCCGCCTTCTGCCCTGCCCTTTCCTGCTCCGCGGCCGAAATTGCTTCCCTACGCTTTTGGTCTAAGTCAACTAGTGCATCTAAGTCGCATTGGAATTTTTTGCGTGATATCGATGTTCTAATTTGATCTAAGTCCGTTCTTAGTAAATTGTGATTAATCATCCTGGCGTAACTTACATTAAAAGAAGCGTTTAAAAAAGACTTGATTTTAGCCCGCAAGTTGTCTCGTAAATATACCATGAAACTTCTTCATGTAATGCTTTCTTCCGGCAATGGAGGAGCTGAAAGATTTTTTGAGGGTCTATGTCAGAGTTTGTCTCTCAGAGGAATTGTTCAGGTTGTCGTAATTCATAAAAACTCAAATCGTGCTACTCGGCTTAAGTCCTACGGTTGTGATGTTTTTGAAGTTAATGCAAAGGGTGTCAACAGGTTTCTTGTTACAGGCAAAATTAAGAAGATTTGTTTAAAGGAAGAGGTAAGTTGTATGCTCGGATGGATGAGTCGCGGCACTTCAGCTTTACCCTATGTTGAGGGAGTCTCACGAATTGGGAGAGTTGGGGGATTTTATAAATCCAAGTATTTTTCGAATTGTGATGCGATAATTGTTAATACGCCTGATCTTAAAAAATATCTTATTAAAAATGGGTTGGGTGATAAAAAATTAGCTGTAATACCTAATTTTAAAATTATTAATTCAGCAAAAACTGAAAAATTGAAATCCATATCCTCACTACATCCTCGCAGTGAAAAAACGGTGATTCACCCCGGCAGGTTAGACAAAAGCAAGGGTTTTGATATTTCCCTTAAGGTGATTTCTACTTTTTCAAATGTCAGATTGTTAATCGCAGGAGAAGGCCCATTACGAAACCAACTGATCGAGCAGGCTAGGCAACTTAGGGTGATTCAGAAAGTTGATTTTTTGGGTTGGGTTGATGATATAGACAGCATTTTTAGAAAAGCTGATGCTTGCTTGTTTCCAACGAGAAATGAACCTTTTGGTAATGTCATTTTAGATTGCTGGATGAATG
>CAXBQX010000015.1:0-42293 GCA_963978365.1 uncultured Opitutales bacterium
GAGATAATGCTGTAATAAAGAGACTATCCATGGATAAAAAATCTTTCCAGAAGGAAGATTTTAAAAAACCCGATATATCTTTAACAAGTGATCAGTGGACAACATGTTGGAGAGTTCACAGAGAATCGTGTTCGATGAAAAACTTTGCCGCAAGGCTAATAATGGAATTGTTTGACCACAGAGACCTTCATATGAGGAATTGTCACGGAAGGTCAGGCAAGGAAAAAATTCCTGAAGAATATCGTACTGCCTACATTACTATGAATGATGGGCAAAGTTTCGAAGCTAAGATCTTGTGGGATGAGAACCCCAATGATCCAGGCCCATACATCATATCAGGGCTTGAAATAGTTGGAGATATTGATGTTAGCACCCAACACTCTATGGGAGCAAATCTTGGAGATAATTTCTCTTTTGCTACTGGGAATAAAACATTTCTTGATCACCGCGATTCGGAGGGAAAGGTTTTAAGTGTTACTTACACAGGTTCTAGTGACAATGCAGAATTCTTTGTTGGTAATGAAAGCAAGATATCTTCTTTTTTGGATGCTAAAGAAGGTAATACTGCTGAACTTGCTAGCGTAGTGGAGTCTTTGGTCGAACTAAGAAATGGATTGAAGGTCTCGAATTTGACAGAGATGGCCCAAATTGTTCAATCTTTGGAAACTGAGCTTATCAGTAATGAGGATTCAGTAGTTGATAAAATGGGGGAGTTGTCTTCAACTTTAGTTCGGATGAACACAGTGCGGGCGTTTGATGAAGAATATCACCTAGAAATTGACCAACGGTTGGCAAAAGATCTTGATGTCGATCTTTCCGAAGCAATTATGCAACTCACGAGAGTGTCCACTGCTTACCAAGCTGCTATGCAGGTAGGGGCACAATTGTTGAATACTTCGTTGCTCAATTATCTTTAATTTGTTAATAACTTTTTTTAATGAAGTTAAATATTGGAGATGAACTCAAGACCAGTGGGGTTGAAAGTTCTCAAAACACCCATCAGCTTACTCTGCCTCAAGGGCTTTTTGGGTTCTCCGAAATTAGGACAATGGAGCTTTTTTATGATAAGGAAGAGCTCCCATTTATGTGGCTTCGTGAGCAAAACAAGAATGGACTAGCCTTCATTGTGATCGAACCAGGTGGAATCATCCCAGATTATGCAGTCGAAATTTCGGATGCAGATGTGGAGCTCCTTGGGATTACAGGCAGCGATGACACCATGATCCTGAACATAGTTACTTTACCTTCGGAGCAATCTTCCAAGATTTCCGTGAATTTGGTCGGACCCGTAATCGTAAACCGTAATTCATTGGCAGCCAAGCAGTGCATTATCAACAATCATGATAAGTACTCTGCCCGCTACCTTTTGGATTTATCGGACGGTGGCAGCTGATTTTAGCTGAACGATCATGCTGATTCTTTCTCGCAAAATTGATCAAGGGATTCGAATTGGGGACGAAATTGAAATTTCGGTCACCAAAATTGAAGGGGACTCTGTTAAAATTGGTATTTCAGCACCACGCTCGATTTCGATACTTCGCCGTGAAATCTTGGAAGAAATGCAATCCTCCAACCAGGCGGCCGCTATGGGTGCTAAACCACAGCTTGGGTCGCTGAAAAGTACTTTGGCTGCTGGTTCTGCATTGAAATTAATCCAACAAATGCGTGCCAAGAAAGCGAGCCAAGCTGAAGAGAAAAAGTAATTCAATCTTTCTCTTTCAAGACTTTCTCAATTCATAATTTAGAAATGATTACTTTTAGACCGTTTCGTGCGATTCGACCACGCCCTGAAGTTGCTCACGCTGTTGCGTCTAGACCTTACGATGTTCTCGATAGTCAGGAAGCGAAGGAAGAAGCAGCGGGCAACCCAAACTCCTTTTTACGGGTGATCAAACCAGAAATCGATCTGCCAGATTCTACCGATCTTTACTCCGATGAAGTGTACCTAAAAGGAAGAGATACCTTTAAGGAAATGATAGCTAATGCCACTTTTATCACAGACTCGGTACCAAACTTTTATATTTACCGTCTTACCATGGATGGACGTAGCCAAACGGGGTTAGTCGGATGCTGTAATTTTGAAGAGTATTACGAAGGGAAAATCAAGAAACACGAACTTACCCGTACTGCCAAAGAAAATGATCGCGTAAGGCATGTGGAGACCCTCGAGGCCAATGCAGAGCCTGTTTTCTTTTCTTATCGTGGGCAAAAAGAAATTGATCAAATTGTTAATAAGATAATCGATTCTATTCCACCTGTTTATGATTTTGAGGCGGATGATGGAATTCGTCATGAATTATGGGTATCTGATGATGCCTCCCAAAATGAACAGTTGTCGGCTCATTTTCAAAAATTGGATGCTCTTTATGTTGCGGATGGTCACCATCGTACCGCAGCAGCAGCGCGGGTGGGGCAAAGATTAAAAGAAGCAAATCCTAATCATAATGGAGAGGAGGAATACAATTTTTTTATGGCAGTTCTTTTTCCTGATGATCAGCTGAAGATTTATGATTACAACCGAGTGGTTCAGGATCTAAATGGATTGGATGAAGAAAACTTTCTAGAAAAGCTTTCATACCAATTTGACATTCAAAAAGATGATTTTTCCAAGATCAAGCCATCCAAAATTAGAGAGTTTGCTATGTATCTTCCTGGTCAATGGTATCGATTGACCCCCAAAGATGCAAAAAGATCGGATGACCCGGTAGCGGACTTGGATGTGACCATACTTTCTGATTTAATTTTAGAACCTATCCTCAATATTGGTGACCTTAGGAAAAGTAATCGAATTGATTTTGTGGGAGGCATTCGAGGCTTGTCTGAGCTTTCCAGAAGAGTGGATTCGGGGGAAATGGCAGCTGCGTTTGCTCTCTATCCGGTAAGCATGGATCAGTTACTTTCGATCGCAGATGCTGGAGAGATTATGCCTCCTAAAACAACCTGGTTCGAACCAAAGCTCAGGAGCGGACTATTTGTACATTCGCTTGCCCTTTAAAATCAAAGATTCTTAAAGGTATTTCTTGGTATAGTTCCTTGTTCCTTGGGGACAAAGTACTATATTTCAATTCTTAATGAAACTTTTGGTATTAAGTGCATCTACCGGTGGAGGGCATGATATGCGTGCATATGCACTCTCTAATTGGTGGAATAAGAAGGGTGGATTGAGCCAGGTCTATCATCCCTTGGAAAACACTTTCGTTGGCTATCAGTTTGGTTGCACATTATATAATTTGATTCAAAAAAAAATTCCTCGCTTCCATAGTGTATATTTTCGCTTTCTCGAAATTGCCAACTTGCATCGTAATCCCCGAAAAATTATTGGTGCTCCAAAATATATCGAAACATGCAGGGCATTTAACCCTGATTTAATTGTTTCAATGCATGCCCATTTAAATCACGGATATTTCCAATTGGTAAAAGTCAATTTAGCCCAGAAAGTACCCTTTGCAGTTTATTGTGGAGAACTTGCCGATGGAGTAGGCTTCTCCAAACATTGGGTAAACCCTCAAAATGATCTTTTTATTGGGCCATATCAGGAAGGGGTGGCGGCTGCTTACAGAAGAGGAATGCCCATGGATAGAACTCTTGTTGGGGGGCCTTTACTAAGAGAAGAATTTTACTTGCCTTGGGAAGATGAAAACAAGCCAGATGTTCTAAGCAAGTATGGGTTAGACAATTCCAAACCTATTTTTTTACTGGGAACCGGTGCAAATGGGGTGAACCGCCACCAAGAGGTTATCCGTGCGATGAAATACGCAGGTATAGATGGACAGGTAGTGGCTCTCTGTGGATCTAACCAACTGACTTATGAGAAGGTAAATCGTATCCCATCCACATCCAATTTGATCATAAAAGCACTTCCTAAAATTAAAGCCTTCTCCATGGTTGAACTGCTCAATATTTCTTCGTGGATTCTGGCCAGGCCAGGTGCTGGTTTAACCACGGAGGCAATCGTGACGGGTTGTCCGGTTATTTTTGATTTATCTGGTGGATGCATGCCCCAAGAAAGAAATAACCTCAATTTTTGGCAACAACGGACAGGCGATCTGATAACCTCGTCCTCACCGAACCAGTTAGTGAATATCATTCGCTCTGGGAGGAAGATACCCAGATTAAAAATCCCACTGGAATCATCTCCTCGAGTTTTGCTGGATGGTTTGACGAATCTAATCCGATAATATTTCAGATGATCGCGCAGGAAAGATTACCGGTACTTGCAGCAGCTGAATCGATATACGCTTTTGGTTGTCAGCTTCTTCCTGAGAAATTGAGTGCGTGCTTAAAACCAAAGCTTCTTCCTCATCATCAAATTTCATTTGGAGAAAGCTTAGTTTTTAAAGACGGGCAACTGATTCAACTTATTGAACACAAATTTGGCTTCCCCAAGCTGTCTTCTTTTCTTTGGAAACCTCGTAAATCGCTTCAAGCTTTATTGGCGTTTTGGAAAATAGGGCGGCATTTCCATGCCAAAGCTTCTTCAACGGATGTACCCCATCTCATTTACTCATCCTTAATCGCAATTTGCGTGTACCTGAATCATCACCAGACAGCATCTAGGGTTTTCGTAGATGAGAAAGCGAATTCTTTACTGGTTCGGGTTAGAGAAAGAGATGAAGCCTTTTACATTTCTTACGATCCGAAATCTGGATGGGGCGTAAGTTCTGTCCATGGTCACAAGCTCGCAACTGCAGGTTTGGAATTCAAAAATGAGGATGTAGCCATCCAAGCCTCTCTGGGTTTAATGAATTCCTGGGTGGGCATTACCGATGGCAGAATTCAGCTCTCTGGGCGAATCCCTATGCTTGATAAATTTGGATATGTTGCAAGGATGGTTCAGAGATCAATTCCTCGCCCGAAATGAATCCAAGAAATCAATCGAACCTTTTATATGATCGAGCCTGTCGTGTAATTCCATCAGGTATTTACGGTCATATGGCTCCTGGGGCAGGACTCCCCTCGGACTTTCCTCTTTATTGTCAATCCGCTGAAGGTTGCCGGTTTACTGATGTCGATGGCAAGGAGTGGTATGATTTTATGTGCGGATTTGGAGCCGTTCTACATGGTTATAAAAACCCATCTGTGGAGCAAGCGGTTGAAGATCAAAGAGAGTGGGGCGGGGTCTTTAATCAACCAAGTTCTCTTATGGTCGAGCTTGCAGAAAAACTTGTCAGTCAAATCGACTTTGCCGATTGGGCAGTATTCGCGAAAAATGGGTCAGATCTTACTTCTTGGGCACTTCGTGTATCTAGAGAGCAGACCGGGCGAGAATATGTGGTAAAAGCAAGAGGGGCTTATCATGGAGTGGATGCTTGGTGCGACCCTGGTCTTGGAGGAAGGATTTCTTCCGACCGTTCCCATATTTTGGAATTTGAATGGAATGATTTTGAGGACCTTGAATCCCTCTTTAAACAATATTCTGGTAAGATCGCATCGGTTATTTTAACTCCTTATCATCATCCGTCTTTTGCTCCCTCCGTTTTGCCTGATCCTTCCTTTTGGGGTTCGGTTGAAAATCTATGTCGTACACATGAAACTGCCTTGATTTTGGATGATGTTCGTTGTGGATGGAGATTGGATGACTCTGGGTCACACAATTATTTTGGATTTACTCCCGATCTTGCTGTTTACTCAAAAGCCTTGGGCAATGGTTATGCTATTTCAGCATGTGTGGGGACTGAAAAGTTTCGGGACGGAGCTTCAGATGTCTTTCTTACGGGAAGCAGTTGGAATGATGCCTATGCCATGGCTGCATCCTTGGCATCCCTTAAACTTTCTATTGAAAACAGAGTAGCTTCTTCTGTACTTACGAAAGGGAAATTCTTTTGTGCCCAGCTTGAAAAATTGGCGAATCAATTTGAAATCCCTCTAAAAATGACTGGTGTCCCTTCCATGCCCTATCCTTGGATAGACGGAGATGATAACCTTTATCAAATACAAGCCCTTTGCAAAGTGGCAGCATCCCATGGCTTATATTTTCACCCTTATCACAATTGGTTTATCAGTGACTCTATGAATGATGCTGACATGGATGTGGTGTTGGGCCTTTCCCAAAAGACCTTTGAAGTTTTTTCTGATAGTTTTTCAAGATCGGAACGATGAGAGCTTACTGGGAGAAAACTCGTTGTCATTTTCTCATTATCCGCCGATTATAATTGCTTAATTTATCCAATAAAGTGCTCGACGATTCATCCATACTCATCACCGGTGGAACTGGTTCATTCGGAAAAGAATTCATTCGGAATGTGCTTCGTACATCCAGACCCAGGAGGGTGATCGTATATTCGAGGGATGAATGGAAACAATCAGAAATGCAGGCCGATCCAGACTTTCAGGATAAATCTGTTCGTTTTTTCTTGGGAGATGTGCGTGACAAAGACAGGCTTTGCATCGCTATGCGTGATGTGGATTATGTTATTCATGCGGCTGCCCTAAAGCAAGTTCCAGCCGCTGAGTATAATCCACATGAGTTCATCAAGACCAATGTGAATGGTGCCACTAATATTGTAGAGGCTGCCATTGAAGCAAAAGTGAAGAGAGTGGTTGCTTTAAGTACGGATAAAGCAGTCAATCCAGTGAACTTGTATGGTGCGACCAAGCTGTGTTCCGATAAAGTATTTATCGCAGCAAATAGTTATGCGGGTGTGGGTGGAACCACCTTTTCTGTGGTTCGATACGGCAATGTTGTGGGTAGTCGGGGGAGTGTTATTCCACTTTTTCAAAAGCAAAGAGAATCCGGGAAAATTACCATCACTAATCCGGAAATGACCCGTTTTCTGATCACTTTACAACAGGGTGTGGATTTTGTTCTTTCAAGTCTTAAGAAAATGGTTGGGGGAGAACTCTTCGTGCCCAAGATTCCTGCATGTACAGTGAGCGATCTTGCTGATGTTATTGCACCTTACTGTGAAAAAGAGATTATAGGCCTACGGCCTGGAGAAAAGATGCATGAAATTTTGATTCCATCAGACGAAGCCCGAAATGTGTTAGAATTTGATAATCACTTTGTAATCCAACCCGTTCAGGCATTCTGGGGGAATAAAATTGGGATTCTTGGTGGTGTGAGCTGTTCGGAAGATTTTCATTATGCCAGTAATCAAAATTGTGAATCTTTGAGCATTGAAGAACTAACCGATTTACTGGTTGATTATTTGCCCCAGTAATTTCTCCTGATCTTGGATATCGTTTCCCGAATTGCTGATCTTTCCCTCCCTCCGTTTTTGATTGCGGAGATGTCTGGAAATCATGGGGGAGAATTAAATAAAGCTTTGAAATTGGTTGCAGCCGCAAAAGAGGGAGGGGCCGATGCGATCAAATTACAAACTTACCGGCCCGATACCATCACTGTGGAGGGCAAAGATGAACGCTTCTTATTAAAATCAGGCTTATGGACTGGCAGGTATCTTCATGACTTATATCAGGATGCAATGACTCCCTGGGAGTGGCACAAAGAAATTTCCGAAGAAGCACATAAACTTGGTTTGGTATGTTTTAGTTCCCCCTTTGATGAAAGTGCCGTAGATTTTTTGGAAGCTACGATTGATCCTCCAATATATAAAATTGCGTCCTTTGAGATGAATCATTTTCCAATGCTCAAAAAAATAGGATCCACCGGTAAACCTGTTTTGGCAAGTGTCGGAGTTTGCCAAGATAGGGATATTGAGCGTGCAATGGAGGTTCTGAAAAAATCAGGATGCCCCGAAATCATTTTGCTTCATTGTGTGAGTGAATACCCGGCTGATCCCAAAGACTTTTGTTTGCAATATATGCCTCTCCTTAGAGAAAAGTATGGCACTTTATTTGGATTGTCGGATCATTCTTTGGGGCATTTGGTTGCGGTTGCCTCCACCGCGCTAGGGGCTCGGGTGATTGAAAAACATCTTTGTTTGGATCGTGAAGATAAATCAGTGGACGGAGGTTTTTCCATGCTGCCCTGCGAGTTCGGGGAATTGGTTGAGGCGGTGCATACCACTCACTCAGCAATTTCTGGAAGTGAAATTCCTCAGAAACCTGCCTTTTTCAAGAGATCTATCCTTGTTTCATCCCCCATTCAAGCCGGCGAGCGATTGACACCCCAAAACATTCGTGTGGCCCGACCAGGGGATGGGTTGTGTCCCAGTCGATGGACAGAGATTTTGAACGCTCATGCGACCAAAGATCTGCCTATTGGTCATCCGATTACAGACGAAGATTTTACTTTAGAATAAACTCCTTCCCACTTTGGGAATTGTGCAATTTTGCATAATCTAAATTTCGGTGTTACCTTACCCTTGTGGTAAACGCAGGAAACAAAGTAGAAGATTTGGTACTTCCAGACTTTCGGGGCACACCTGAAGAGAGGCTGCGTGCTGCCTGTGTTTGGGTCTCTGAACACTCGCCTGGACGGCAACTAACCCTAGAAGAGATTGGCCGAGTAATGGGAGTTACGCGCGAACGGGTACGGCAAATCGAAGCCCACGCTTTGCGTAAGCTGAGGCATCCATCCAGGATCTGTTTTTTAAGGGAAAACCCGAAGAATTAATCGATCAGCATTTCTTTGGCCGACTTACCCTGTGGAATCATGGGCAAAACATGTTCCGTGTAGGGAACAATGACCTCAAGTAAATAAGGCTCATCCGCCTCAAGCATTTCTCTCATTGCTTCACGTAGTTCTTCTCTCTTAGAAACTCTTCTGGCTTTTACGCCAAACCCGGCACACATCTTTATGTAGTCGGGGTAGATCGCGTCCAAGTTATCCGGACCACCAATATTTTCTGGATCACATAAAATCGTATGTCCTCGAACGGACTCATAAAAACGGTCTTCCCATTGGACCACCATGCCTAAGTGCTGGTTGTTGAGGAGTAGACACTTGGCGTTAATCTTCTCAATTTTGGCGGTGGCGAGTTCCTGAACATTCATTAAGAAAGATCCATCCCCATCGATATCAATAACCTCTTTATCGGGACGGGCAACCTTGGCACCAACGGCAGCTGGGTATCCAAATCCCATGGTGCCCAATCCTAAGGACGAAATGTATGTTCTGGGTTCCTTAAAACGGTAATACTGAGCAGCCCACATTTGATGCTGACCGACTCCAGTAGTAATGATCGCATCTCCTTTGGATTCCTCGTACAATACATCAACTGCTTCCTGGGATGTAATGTGCTCTCCTTTTTCGTACTTAAAAGGATATTGTTTTTTCCATCCCGCAATCGTTTTGCTCCACTCGGAAAGGTCAGGTTTATCAAAGCCGTCTTTCTTAATAATTTCCGACATACGCTTTAACGCATACTTAATATCGGACTCGATGGGGAAATGAGCATGAACATTTTTATTATGTTCAGACTGGTCCACATCAAAGTGGATGACATAAGCATCCGGAGCGTATTTGCTAACCAACCCGGTAATGCGGTCGTCAAAACGGGCACCCGCACAGATAAGCAAATCACTTTCACAGACCGCCCAGTTTCCGGCAACTGTTCCATGCATGCCATACCAATAAAGAGATTGTTCATGATCTGGATCAAAAGCACCCAAACCCATCAAAGTATGAGCTACGGGGAGACCTGTAAGTTCGGCAAATTCTCTTAGTTCTTGGTGAGCTTCAGCGGAAATGATTCCACCCCCTGTGTAGAGAACAGGTTTTTTCGCCTTAGAAATAAGGTTGAGGGCTTCAATGAGTTCATCATCTGTAGCCTTCGGATCATCTAGCTTGTATCCGGCTAATTCACCAACTTCGTCGGGGAAAAAGGGTTCAAAAACCTTTTGTTGGACATCTTTGGGAATATCGATCACGACTGGCCCAGGTCTGCCACTGGTAGCGAGGTAAAAAGCTTCCTTAACCACCTTGGGTAAGTCCTCAGCGGTAAGCACCAAATAACTATGTTTAACAATGGGAAGGGTCATTCCGAAGAAATCAGTTTCCTGAAAAGCAGCTTTCCCGATAAATTGCTGATAAACCTGACCGGTAATGGCAACCAGAGGTATGCTGTCCATGAAAGCATCAGCAATGCAGGTCACCAAGTTGGTTGCTCCGGGACCCGATGTGGCCATGCAAACACCGGCTTTACCGGTAGCACGGGCGTACCCGTGGGCCATAAACCCGCCTCCTTGCTCTTGTCTAGGAAGAATGGTGCGGATTTTTTCAGAACGGGTAAGAGATTGGTGAAGTTCCATGGAAGCACCGCCAGGGTAGGCAAAGACCACATCGACACCCTCGCGTTCGAGTGCAGATACAAGTACATCTGCACCTTTCATGGCGGGACCGAGCTCGCCAGACACTTCAGGCTTGGTGGATGATATGGTTTGTGTGCTCATAAATAGGTATTTGAATTCGAAGTTATTAACATGCCCTAAGTGGTAATTTTTTACAAGGTGAAAGCCCGTTGCTCATGGCTGAGTTGAAATCTTCAACTATTTTGTAAAAAACCAAATCTTGCCGACTGGAAAAATAAGCGCGAGGGTAGGGCAAAATGAACAATCCTAAAAAGAAGTCCAATCGATCCGAATATTCGTGGGATGCGTTTACATCTCTGTTGGACGATGAGTCGGAGATTGTCAGATCGGGATTGATTCAATTTTTGAAAACTATTCCTGAGGAAGGAAAGAAATTTCTACTTGGCATTTCTCAGGGTGAAGACTCTTACTTGGCTAAGCATGCCCAAAACATGATCGAGAAACTCGGTTGGATTGATGGAGCTGGAGATTTTTTAAAATTCATTCGATCTTTGCGTTATGAATTGGAAACGGGTTGGTTCTTGTTGGATCGTACGGTTTATCCAGATTTTGAAACTTCCACTTATTCTTTCTTTCTCGATAAATTAGCAGATCGTTGCCGGGAGTTATTGCTTCAACCTTCCAGCCCGAGAGGAACCTGCGAAGTTCTGAACCGGGTTCTTTTTCACGAGTTTGGCTTTCGTGGGGCCCGTGAAAATTTCGAGAATCCGGATAACAGTTTTTTACATCTTGTATTAGATCGTAGAGAAGGTCTTCCGATTACCCTTTGTGCCATTTACATTCTAGTCGCCCGTAGGATTGGTTTTGAGCTCGATCCAATCGGAACGCCCGGAAGATTTATGGTTGGATGCTTTGCGGAGCGCCATCCATTTTATATCGATTGCTGGGCGGGTGGCCGCTTTATGGAATTAGAGCAGATGGAAGATAAGTTGGGTGTGCTTCCGGATGAAGAATCTGGGGCCACCTTACTCCCTGTGACGGTCGCTGAAACGCTGACCCGGGCCTGTCGCAATTTATCTCGTCATTACCATTCGATGAACGATTCAGCGAAAGAGAGATTGTTTAGCTCCTTTGTTCACGAATTTGAAAAAGTGCATCAGGAAGCATCCAATGCTTAAAGAGACCATCCGGTTAGATAACCTCCCAAAGCTTTCACCTGATCAGGTGGGCCTAGCGGTGTTGGGATACCCCATTAAGCATTCGATCAGTCCAGAAATTCATACGGCTGCCTTGAAGGTTTTGGCAGCATCATCCAGTGAGTTTTCCAGATGGAGTTATGATAAGATCGAAGTGGAGCCAGGTACCTTGGCCAAGGCATTACCCATTCTCGCAGATTATGGGTATCGAGGCTTAAACCTGACCATCCCACACAAAGTAGATGTTTTACCTCACCTTGAGTTAATAGATGAACATGCCCGAGTGATGGGAGCGGTCAACACGCTTAGCTTGGAAAACGGACTATGGAAGGGATATAATACCGATGGCTTTGGCTTATCCAAAGCTATTGAGGATGCCTTTTCTCATTCACTGAAAGACTTTCAGGTGATTGTTTTGGGGGCAGGTGGAGCTGCCCGGGCGGCAGTTGCTCAATGCATATTCGAAGGTTGCCCAAGGGTGTCGGTCTACAATCGTTCGATCGAGCGTGCTCATGTGCTTTCTTCCGCCCTGAAGAAAAATCAATTGAATCAGGATGTTCTCCTACTTGACTCATTTTGTAATCCTTATGATGGAAATACAGAACCGGTTCTGATCATTAATGCAACCTCCCTGGGGCTGAGGCCTGAAGACCCTTCTCCTGTGGATCTGACTACGGTGGATGGAAACCTTTATGTTTATGATATGGTCTACAATCCCCCGGTTACTCAACTGATGACGGAAGCGAAGAAAAAAGGTTATCCAGTAGCCAATGGTCTTGGGATGTTGGTCGGCCAAGCCGCCCGTTCGCTCGAGATCTGGGCAGGTCGTGAGGTTTCGGTTCAAGCGATGAGTGAAGCTGCCCAAGCAGCAATTTCTGCATAATTATCGTGATGGAACATCCCATGGATTCCGCTAATACTCTGATGTGGGTCGGTTTTTTTGTGGGTTCTTGCCTGGGCAGTTTCCTCAATGTCGTGGCCTATCGGGTTCCTCGGGAGCTATCGGTTGTTCGCCCCGGTTCAAGCTGTCCCTCTTGTAAAAAACCTATTCCATGGTTTTTAAATCTACCCGTTTTGGGCTGGATCATCCTCAAGGGCAAAGCAAGTTGTTGTGGGAGTAGGATTTCTTTTCGGTATCCCTTGGTTGAGGTTTTGATTGGAGTCTTGTTTGCCTGGCAATTTCATTCTTTTGCAACTCACGGAGATCTAGGAATGCTGATCGCTTCATGTTTGTTTGGCTGGATTATGCTTGGGGTCGTTATCATAGATTTTGAAACTATGCTCATTCCCGACCGATTCAGTATCGGCGGAGCTTTTCTGGGTTTGTTTCTTTCTGTTTATTTTCCCGCCCTTCAAGGGTTTGCTCATCCCATAAGTGTTACCCATAATGTAAGTGCCGCATTGAGCAGCCTGACTGGTATCTTGATAGGCTCTGGGTTTCTTTACTGGATAGGTGCTGTAGCTGGGCGGGCCTTTGGTCGGGAAGCCCTGGGGGAGGGGGATGTGAAGCTACTTGGATGCATTGGTGCCTTTTGCGGATGGAAAGGGGCTGTATTTTGTATTTTTGGTGGGGCCGTGTTGGGCTGCCTATTGCTGATTCCAATCCTGATCTTTCAGAAATACAAGATTTTCACATCCGAGGATAAAAACCAAATTGGATTGGGCGTAGAAATCCCTTTTGGTCCCTATCTTGCCCTGGCTGCCCTCGGTTATTTTTTCGGGTTAAAACAATGGGTTGATCCATGGTTTGCCTGGACAGGTGAGCTTGCATTCTAATCGATCCGGGTGATCTTTTTCGGAACTTGTTTTTCGCCGATTCTCTTTATCAGCCTATTTTGGCGTTGAAGAATTGAGGAATTAGGGACATTCATTGGCTAAACCTGTGAATCTCTACCCCTTTCCAGATTTATGAAAAAATTGCTTGTTGCTAATCGTAGCGAAATTGCGGTCCGGATCTTCCGTTCTGCTACTGAATTAAACCTGCGTACAGTCGCGATTTACGCCGAGGAAGATCGGTTTGGTGTTCATCGATTCAAAGCAGATGAAGCCTATTTAGTGGGCAAGGGGAAAGGCCCGGTTGCAGCTTACCTGGATATCGATTCTATCATCACTTTGGCGAAGGATAAGGGGGTCGACATGATTCACCCGGGTTATGGATTTCTCTCAGAAAATCCAAACTTTGCCCGTGCCTGCGATGAGGCAGGGATTACTTTTGTAGGACCCCGCCCGGAACTCATTGAACGTATGGGGGATAAGGTCGCTGCCAAAAAAGCAGCGGAGGAAGCAGGCGTGCCCACATTGCCTGCAACGCCCAACCCTGTTTCTAAACCTGGTGAAGCTCTCAAATGGGGGAGGAAAATTGGTTTCCCTCTCATTATTAAAGCCGCCTTTGGTGGAGGAGGGCGGGGAATGCGTGTGGTCATGGATGAAAAGGATCTAAAACCCATGCTGGAAGAGGCCCAGGGCGAGGCCGAGCGTGCATTCGGTAACCCTGCGGTGTTCTTGGAGCGCTATGTGGGTAGGGCCAAACACTTAGAAGTTCAAATTCTCGGTGACCGTAAGGGTAATGTGGTTCACCTGCACGAGCGCGACTGTTCTGTACAGCGCCGCTACCAAAAAGTGGTGGAAGTGGCCCCATCGATTGGGCTGCCAGATAAGGTGGTGAAAGAGCTTTGCGATGCGGGTGTACAGTTGGCTGAAAAGATCGGCTACGACAACGCAGGAACTGTTGAATTTCTTCTCGATCAGGACACCAATGAGTGGTTTTTCATCGAGATGAATCCCCGCATTCAGGTCGAACACACGGTGACCGAACAGATTACCGGAATCGATATTGTCCGTTCGCAGATCCTTGTTGCCATGGACCAGCCGTTACACGGTAAAAAAATCGGTATTCCTAAACAGGAAGATATTCCTAGAAATGGATGTGCCGTGCAGTGCCGGGTAACAACCGAAGATCCTGAAAAAGGATTTACCCCGGATTACGGCAAGATTTTAAGCTATCGTTCATCCGCCGGATTTGGAGTTCGTTTGGATGGGGCGATGGGTGACACAGGTTCCATCATTACTCCTTTTTACGACTCATTGTTGGTCAAGATTACGACTACCGGTCCAAACCTTGGTCAGGCTCTCGACCGCATGCACCGGGCCCTTCGGGAAATGCGCATCCGTGGGGTGAAAACCAATATTCCGTTTCTTGAAAATGTAATTTCACACAAGGAATTTGTAGAGGGGCGTGCATCCACGAAAATGATCGATGTCACTCCTGAGCTCTTTCGTTTCAGTGCGAGGAGAGACCGGGCCTCCCGCTTGCTTAATTACCTTGGTGAAATCGTGGTCAATGGAAACCCACAGGTAAAGGGGCGTGAGCGGGTCAAAAATCCTCTGCCATTGATTGTTCCTGAACACGATCCAAAGGAAGCACCTCCTCGTGGCACGCGTGATTTGCTTCTCGCCGAAGGCGCGGTGAAGTTTTCCCAATGGTTGCGTGAGCAAAAGCCTTTGATGGTTACAGATACCACCCTCCGAGATGCCCACCAGTCTCTATTTGCTGCCCGCATGCGTACCTACGATATGCTTGCCGTGGCCGACTTTATTTCCCGCCGGCTTTCAGGTCTGTTTAGCTTAGAGATGTGGGGTGGGGCAACCTTTGATACCTGCATGCGCTTTTTGGGCGAGTCACCCTACGAGAGACTAAGAAAATTACGGGAGCGTATACCCAATATTCTTTTCCAAATGCTCCTGCGGGGATCCAATGGGGTGGGCTATGCCAATTATCCTGATAATGTGGTTCGTGAATTTGTGATCCATGCATCCGAGGCGGGTATGGATGTCTTCCGAATTTTTGACTCCCTTAACTACCTGCCCAACCTCAAGGTGGCAATGGAAACGGTTAGTGAGCACACGAAATCACTCTGTGAGGCGGCCCTTTGTTACACCGGTGATTTTACCGACCCCAAGGAAGAAAAATATGTACTGAAGTACTATGTCGATCTAGCCAAGGAACTGGAAAAGATGGGGGCTCATATCATTGCGATCAAGGATATGGCCGGCTTGTGCCACCCGACCGCGGTGCATCGCCTGGTCAAGGCTCTGCGCGATGAAGTATCTTTGCCCATTCATTTTCATACCCATGATTCCAGTGGAATTGCATCGGCCTCGGTCTTAAAAGCCTCCGAAGCAGGTGTGGATGTGGTCGATCTTGCCGTGTCCTCCATGTCTGGGTGCACCAGTCAGCCAAATCTTAACTCCATTGCCCATGCCTTACGCAATGCTCCTCGGTCGACGGGTCTGGATGTGGTTGCTCTCAATGATTTGTCGATTTACTGGGAAGCAGTCCGACAGTATTACGCCCCCTTTGACACATCTCCACCTTTCGGAAGTGCCGAAGTTTTTCATCACCAAATGCCGGGTGGGCAGTACACCAACCTACGCGAGCAGGCCACTGCCCTTGGGTTGGGCAAACGCTGGCCAGATGTGGTCAAGACTTACCAGGAAGTAAATAAACTGCTTGGAGATATCGTGAAAGTTACTCCAAGTAGTAAGTGTGTGGGAGACCTTGCAATTTTCTTAATCACCAAGGGAGTGAAGCCTGAAGACATGTGCAACCTGCCTCCTGAGACTGGTTTCCCAGAGTCTGTGATCGATCTCTTATCCGGCAATCTTGGCCAACCCATGGGGGGGTGGCCCAAACAAGTGCAAAAGGTTGTTTTAGGGAACCGCAAACCTATGCGCGGTCGTCCAGGTGCATCGGCTCCTAAGATTGATCTGAAAAAAGAATTTTCAGCTTTGCAGAAAAAGATAGGACGCAAAGCCACGGAGGATGATCTTTTTGCTCATCTGATGTACCCTCAGGTTTTTCAGGATTACTTAGCCTTTCGTACCAAAAATGGAGATGTCTCCGTTCTTCCCACCACTGCATATTTCCACGGGCTTGATGTTGGAGAGGAAATCTCCATTGAGATCGAGGAAGGTAAAACCTTGTTTGTTAAACTTCTCAATGTCGGAGAGCCCGATGAAAAAGGAATTCGTTCCCTTACTTTTGAGCTCAACGGAAAAGCTCGCACCACCCTGGTGGAAGATAAATCTGTCAAAGGGGATGCCAAAGCGAGGGAAAAAGCCGATCCATCCAATCCTCTTCACATCGGTGCTCCGATCCCGGCGATGATCAGCAGCATTGCCACCAGTGTTGGAAAGCCAGTCAAGAAGGGGGATAAAATTGCGGTGCTGGAGGCAATGAAAATGCAAACCACCCTCTATGCATCTGCGGACGGTACGGTGGATGATATCCTTGTACAGGTCGGAGAATCGGTTGAGTCTAAAGACTTAATTGCCAAATTACGCACTTAACTCTTTGATGAACTTGTGATCAGGCTCTTACCCCATTCCTCCTCCAAAGTTTTACTTTGCTTGTCTGGGGTTTTCTTTGCCTGTTTTTCACAGGCGCAGGATTTGATTATCCCTGAGCCCGCACTCCAAAGTGCGATTGCCCGCTCGCTTGGGGTAAGCGAACAAAAATTATCCAAGTCGCTGGTTGAGAATAAGCTCATTCGTCTTCAGGCAAACGATGTGGGTATCCGCGATCTCCGCGGTTTGGAGCATGCCAAAAACCTCGAGTCATTGGTTTTGCGCGACAATTTGATCGACGATCTTTCGCCCATCCACGATCTGAGCAAAATAAAAAACCTGGATCTTTCTGGGAATCGGTTAACCAGTCTAAGTTCGTTTTCATTGTTACAGTCCACCGCACTCCGTATCCTGAACTTATCTCGAAACCGCTTACTTGGACTGAGTGGAATTGATCGGTTTCCTGCACTCGCTCAATTGGATGTTTCCAGTAATGCATTGATTGATTTGGAGGGGGTCCGCAACCTCAAGGGCCTGGTTAATCTCTATGCACAAGGAAATCAGCTTGGTCGGGTGGAAGCCTTTGTGGATCGCAACCGCAATAAGGAGTTTGATCCCGATGAGCCCTTCACCGATGAAAGCGGGAATGGTAAAAGAGAAACAGATCCTTTGGGGGAAATCGCAGATTTGCCCAAATTAGCATCTCTTCATTTATACGATAACCGCATTTCTCAGCTTGGTTTATTAACGGAGTTACCTGAGCTTCATACCCTTTTACTTTCAGGTAATTTGATTGAATCCGTCTCACCCTTATCGAAGTTGGAATCCCTAAAAATTTTAGCCCTTGGTAATAACCGAATTCATACATTGGACGGGTTAGGGGAGCTTGCCAAATTGGAGAGGCTTAATCTTTCGGAAAATCAAATTTGCGACCTTCGAATTCTTCGGGAACTTTCACAGCTTACTCAATTGGATTTGAACAGCAACCTGTTAACGGACCTTACTGACTTATCGAATTTGAGAAACCTGCAAACGCTTGGTCTTTCCCGTAATTTAATCCGGGATCCATCTCCAGTCATTCAAATTCAAGGACTTCGCAGGCTTACGCTTAGCTTTAATCAAATCCCCACCGATCAGTCGAAATACAAAGATCTGTTTCGGGAAGCAGAAGCCCGGGGGGTGTACCTAAATGTCCGTAGCCAAACCGATTTTCGACCCCGTCCCTACAATCTCGTACGTTCCCTTATCGGGCATTCTTCATCCAATGCATCCTTGGGAGATTACCTCAGGCTCAATGGCTATCCCAGATTGATCGAGTTGTTCTTGGATCAAAAGATCAAGCCGGATGATTTGGACACAGCCTGCTTGGCTTGGGAAGACGCTTTGAAATTTGGTAAAAGTCTATCCACTATCCCATTTCCAGGGAAGTAGCTGGTTCCCCGTTTGTCCCTACTTATCGAAATAGAGTAGGGCACCCAGTATTACCGAAATGATAAACCCGATTAGGTAAATCATTTTTACGGCTAATTTATGAAATGCATGCGACCGTACCAAGCGATCCAGAGTTTTTCTGTATTCGCGTTTGAGGCGCTTCTTGAAAGTTGATGATTCTGCGGGCAAGACTAAATAAATTGGGCAAAGAATCTCTTAAGGTAAGAAATCAGATTGGTTTTTCAAGTGCATAGTAATTGGCCTTCTTCCATCCTTTACAGGGTATCGAAAGTGACTTAAAAAAAGGGGAGATGGCAACCAAGCAACGCACCATTCGCAAAGAACGAGCGGTTCAGGGAAAATCACTTCATACCGGTGAAGAAGTTACATTAACGATTAAGCCTGCCCCTCCTAACTCCGGCTATTTATTCCGCCGAATGGACCTCTACGGAAAGCCAGAAATCAAACCTGCCGCAGAGAATATTTCCGATCTTGTCCGCAGTACAACCATCACCAACGGAAATGCCAAAGTGCATACCATTGAGCATGTATTAAGTGCCTTGGTCGGTTGCGGCATAGATAATGCCGAAATTGAGCTTGATGCCAGTGAACCTCCGATCATGGATGGCTCTTCCCGCCCCTTTGTAAATTTGATTATGGAGGCCGAACCTATTGAGCAGGAGGAGGATAGGCAGTTCTGGGAAATTACTGAGCCCGTATCGGTAACCTCAGGAAACCGTTCAATCATTGCCTTACCTCATGACGGGCTTCGGATCACTTGCACATCTGCCGACGACCGTGGAATTCATGTGCAACACCTGTCCATTGATATCGATCCTGAAACCTATGTTGCTCAAATTGCCCCCTCCCGAACCTTCACAATCTACGAAGAAATTGAAGAACTTTTAAAAATCGGGAAAATTCAAGGCGGTAGCCTGGACAGTGCCATTGTCATTAAGGGAGACAAAATTCTCTCCAAGGAACCTCTCCGCTTTGAGGATGAGTTCGTCCGCCATAAGATTCTCGATATCGTGGGAGATTTTTCTCTGTTGGGTAAATCTTTGAAGGCTCACATCATTGCCGTTCGGCCCGGTCACTCCTTAAACTCTCAATTAGTGTCCAAAATTATTGAGACATCTGCCGGTAAAAAAGGAAAGGCATCGGTTGGCACCTCTCCCAGGAAATCGTATGTTCTACCTGAAGAAACCGAGCTTGATATCCGCAGGGTTTTGGATGTTTTACCCCACCGTTTTCCTTTTGTCCTGATTGACCGGGTCATTTCCATGGAGGGTGAGACCAGTCTAACTGCCCTAAAGAATGTCTCGGTGAATGAACCTTTCTTTCCCGGTCATTTTCCCGGTCATCCTGTAATGCCAGGAGTCTTGCAACTGGAAGCGATGGCTCAAGCGGCGGGGATTTTACTTCTTAAGAAAGGCTCAGCCGAAGGGAAAGTGGCTTTCTTTATGAGTGCAGATAAGGTCAAATTCCGTAAACCCGTTGTACCTGGGGATCAACTCATCATCGAGGCCGTGCTAGATAAAGTGCGTGGGAACAAATTGGCTACTGCAAAAGTGGAGTGCAAAGTTGGTGGAAAGGTGGTCTCTTCGGCCAGTTTGATGTTCTCGATTGTGGATGGCGGAGAAGATGCCTGATCTTTTGTTGTAATGGCCGTTCACATTCATCCTCAAGCCATTGTTGATCCGAATGCACAACTCGGGGAAGATGTTGAGATTGGTCCATTCTGTTTCATTGGTCCACATGCCCAGATTGGGGACGGTACCCGGGTTCTTCACCATGCCACAGTGGAGGGAAAAGTATCATTGGGAAAAAATAATACCATTTTCCCTTATGCTTTAATTGGCGGGCTCACTCACGACCTTAAGTACGAAGGGGGGCAACCGGGTTTGAAAATTGGGGATGGAAATGTTTTTCGTGAATATGTGACTGCCCATGTGGCCACAAAATCAGAAGATTTCACCACCATTGGTTCAAACAATGTATTTCTCGCTTACAGTCATGTGGCACACGATTGCCAGATTGGGGATCATCTCGTCATGTCTAGCCACTCAGCTCTGGGCGGACATGTGGAGGTTGCAAACCATGTAAACATCGGTTGGGGAGCAGGGGTTCATCAATTTTGCCGGTTGGGTCGCCATTGTATGGTCTCTGCATGCTCCAAATTAGTTCAGGATGTACCTCCTTTTATGCTGGCGGATGGTTCTCCTGCAGAGGTGCGTTCCATCAATAAGGTGGGCTTGGAGCGGGCTGGGTTTAAAGCTGCAGAAATTGAGCTTATTCGGAATGCATTTAAAGTCCTCTACCGAAAAGATTTGAACCGTACACAGGCTCTGCAACACCTGGAAGACCATTATCCAGTTTCACAGGAACCGAGCCTGAGTGAGATATTGGTATTCGCCCGGTCCAGTGCCCGGGGGATGGCTTGATCTCGTCTTTTTCTTAGAAAGACATTAACTTCCAAGGGATTCCAATAAATCCCAGGAATATATCCCAGAACCATGGCCATCACTAAAGAGTAAGCGGATCGCATAGTTCCCTACATATTCAAATTTTTTGATTGAGACTCCCTGATACTCGGTTTGCTGTGTGCCTCCTGAGATTTTTCCAAAGATATCCACTTCACCGGATTGTTCTGCACTGGGCGAATGGGCCCGTAGGGTGGGGGAATCCAAAAAGGATTCCTTGCCTTCACTCCAGCGTATGGCCAGAAAATCTCCTACGATTTCAACTTTTTCAGGGGCATTCAATCAGCCAAGTCTATGAATGATTTTCAAGTGAGACTTATATGAAAGAGTCCAAGCTGTTCCTGGAACCAGGGCTTTCGGAGGGTGGGTTTCCTCCACCGTAATACGGATCAAGAACCTCATTTTGATAGGATCGGCCGGGATCATCACCCTCTCGGGCAGCCCGATCAAAATTTTCTATTTCCTCCCGAATCAATTCTTCCTGTAAATCTTTATCTTGAAGCTCCCGGTCGAGGCTTCTCTCATCCCAGTACTTATCATTGTGCACCTGAGTGGGCTCCGGTGTTTCAGGTAAATTATCCGACTTTACCACTTGCCAGTCTGGCTCGCGGGTGCAGTCAATTCCTGTGTCATCCACTGTATCCACACTGGGAATAGGGTCTCCAGGCTTTTCACAATACTCCTTCGGGATGGGATGAGCATTGCGGTCTTTCAGGGAGCCGCCCAAGTCCAAATCCTCATCAGACTTGGTAACTTTTACGGACGACTCATTTCCAGTTTTTGGAACCTCTGCAACTTGCTGATTTGCTTTTTCCTGGCTAAGTTCTCTGAATTTTTGCTCGTAGGCGGGGGATATCCCTTCGGTTGAATTAGATTCCATAATTATATAATCTATTGCTTCCCTTAAACCCTTGGCAAATTGAAACTTTATTGGACATCTAAGTCAAACTTCCGACCTTTTTGATTGCAGAAAACTATAAATTTCGACATTTTAATAGGTCCTATGCCAAGAGAAACAGTATTTTTAGAGTGCACAGAAGCACGCAAAGAAGGAAAACCACCTTCACGCTACCTAAGCAGTCGCAATAAAAAGTTGCAGACTGAAGTGGTTGAAAAGAAGAAGTACAATCCATTTCTTCGTCGCCGCACCGTTCACCGCGAAATTAAGAAGGGCTAACCCTTTCTTTTGTCACCTCGATCCACGAGATGACTCATCCTTTCTTCCTTTAGGGAAGAATCTCGGTAATTTTTTCAGCTATCAGGCAAATTTCTTTGCTTGATGGGTTGTCTTCATTGGCTACCACAACCGGGGTACCATGATCTCCCCCCAATCTGACTTCTTCATGGATTGGGATTTCGCCGAGAAATGGACACTTTAATACCTGAGCGGTGGTCGCTCCACCACCTTGTCCGAACAAGTGGGTTTTCTTGCCACTTTCTTCATCCAACAGGAAGCTCATATTTTCCACCACCCCAAGAATGGGAACATTTACTTTTTCAAACATTCTAGCACCCCGGCGAGCCACATCTACCGCCGCTTTTTGGGGAGTGGTGATCAGGATCGCCCCATCCAAAGGAAGGATTTGAGCAAGCGAAAGCTGGGCATCTCCAGTCCCTGGGGGAAGATCAATCAGCAGATAATCCAACTCTCCCCACACCACATTGTGGGCAAATTGTTGGATGGTTTTCATAATCATCGGTCCACGCCAAACAACTGGGCTTTCCTCGTCGATTAATAACCCCATCGAAATACTTTTCACTCCATAGCTTTCCACGGGAGCTAAAATATTATCACCGACCAGTTCGGGTCTTCCGGAGGCTCCAATCAATAAAGGTACAGATGGTCCGTAGAGGTCGCAGTCCATTAATCCAACCTTCAATAATTCACCCTCATTCGATTTCATTCTCGCCAAGGCACAGGCCAAGTTTACCGCCAGGGTGGACTTGCCGACACCCCCTTTACCACTGGCTATGGCGATGATTCTTTTCACTCCGCTTAAATTTTCATCCCCGGGCCCATCTGTAGGAGCCGCAGGTTCTTTCTTTTTCTTTACCCGAATCATCACTTCGGCCGAATCAATGGCATCATTTGCGAGCAGGGCCATTTCGACTTCTTTTTTGATCGTTTGTGGAAGGGTCGGATCTGTAGTGGATAATTCAAGTACCACTTTTGCAGTTTTACCATCCAACTCTGCTTGTTGAACCAAGCCGAAAGAAACCAAATCCCGACTGAAGCCAGGATATTTAACATTCTTGAGTAGGTTTAAAATAAGGTCATCGCTCATAAATTAAGGAAACATCAAGCAAGTTCGTCCTATTCTCGGCAAGGAGAAAAGCCACTCTTACGGGTCACTTTTCCAAGAATTTGAATGGGTTAACCTCTAAGGCTCTTTTTTATGAGTTATCTTTGTTTTTCGCTTGATGATAAGAGACGGGTACTAAAGTTTATATTTCATGAGTGTGGATATGGTAATGTTTAAGTTTCGCTATCTCTGGATAGCTTGTATTTCCGGGACCATGGGGGTGGCTCTTTCTCTGGTTCAAGCAGCTGATAATGCGATCGTGCTGGGACCGATCGAAGGGGAGTTAGCCAAGAAGCAAATCCCAATCGATCTGGGCAGAACGCCCAAGGTCTTGGTTCCCTTGATTAGTAAGCCCATTTTTGTTCATGGTGGCTTACGCTTATCATCGGAGAAAGAAAGTCATTTTTCCGCAACTTTTAGCTCTGCTGGCGGAAATGATATCCAGGTTGAAATCACCCGGGGAAATCCAAAGGAACCTTTTGCCTCCTTTGTGAGCAAAGCATCCACCATCGAAGGTGCAGTGTCGCTAGCCTGCGACCGCTTGGTTTCAGAAATTCTGGGCATTCCGGGATTCTTTTCCGGGCGACTTGCATTCCTGTCTGACCTCTCTGGTTCCAAAGAGATCTTTGTTTCGGACTCGATGATGACATATTCCAAGCCCCAGACAGACTTTGGTAAGATGACCTTTAATCCGAGTTGGAACAATGATGGTACAGGTCTCTTTTTTACCAGTAACCGAAAGGTTTTTAACAATATCTACCACTTAGATTTGGCCAGCCGTCGGGTAGCCACCGTGGCCAATTACAAAGGAAGTAATCTGCGTGCGGTGCAAAACCCAAGAACAGCCCAGACGGCTCTGATCCTTTCCACTTCCGGTAATCCTGAGCTTTGGATTGCCAATACACCCTATGAGCGTCCCCGACGGATAACCAATAACAAGAGTAACGAGTCCGGGCCTTGCTGGTCCCCAGATGGTCGTCGGATGATTCTTACATCGGATACCCGGGGGAAACCCCAGCTCTACGAAGTCTCTCTTTCTACCGGCGTTCTGTCCCGCATCCCGACCAATGTGAGTTCGCATTGTGTGGAAGCAGCCTGGAATCCAGTGGACCCATCCCGTATCGCATTCACTGCTGCAGTGGGTGGAGGGTTTCAAATTTTTGAGTACAGTTTCACCAACCGTGCCAGCCGTATGATTACCCGGGGGAATGATCACGCGATGCAACCCTGCTGGGCAAATGATGGCCGGCATATTTTCTTCACCAGTCGATCCACAGGTGGCGCCACGGAGATCAAAGTGATTGATACCGAGTTTGAAGAGGCCAAGCCCATTCCTCTTCACGATCGCAAATTTGGCAATTGTTCCCAGCCTTCCTTCCTTTACACGAGGTAACTCCTCTAGGGCTGATTGAGTAAAATGGTGAAACTCTTACTGCTTGGCGATGTTGTTGGCCGCCCGGGAAGAAACTTTTTAAAGGCACACCTCTCCACTTTTGTGGAGCAACATGGGGTCGATGCTGTGATTGCCAACGGGGAAAATGCAGCCGGTGGGGCAGGGATCACCGCCAAAACCGCTGAAGAAATCCGCAAAGCGGGGGTGCAGGCAATCACCTTGGGCGATCATGTCTGGGATCAAATGAACTTTGCCAACGAAATCGATGGGCTGGAGTTTGTTTGCCGCCCTGCCAACTTGCCCGGCTCCAACCCCGGGAGGGATCACCTCGTTCTCGAGCTTTGCGGAACCAAGGTAGGGTTGTTCACCGTACTGGGCCGTACTTTTATGGGGCCCAAAGTGGATTGCCCATTTGCCACGGCCGACCGATTGGTCGAAAAGCTTCGGGAATCCTGCGACCTGATCCTTGCAGAAATTCATGCTGAAACCACATCTGAAAAGGAGTCGATGGGCTGGCATCTAGATGGACGGGTGGCGATGATTTACGGCACCCATACCCATGTGCCCACTGCAGACCTCCGCATTCTGCGGGGTGGTTCCGCCTACCAGACCGACCTGGGAATGACAGGTCCCCGTGAATCCGTGCTCGGTCGGGATATCGATGCCTGCGTGGGGCGCTTTGTCGATGGAATGCCCAGAAAATGCCCGGTGGCGGAGGGTGATGTTGGCATGCAGGGCTGCCTGCTCCAAGTCAACCAGCAGAGCGGGTTAGCCGAATCGGTGGAGTTGGTCAACTGGCGGGAATCCGATTTAACAAGCTAATCTTTTCTGCCTAAAACCTGATAGGCAGGGTTTAGTTGTACTCTTTCATAAAAGCGACCACATCGGCCACATCCTGTGCCGTTAAACCAAGCTGTTCGGCCGAGAGCATAAGAGAACGCTTCATCGGGCTGGACTTCTTTACCTTGGCCCGTGAAACCAACTGACTAAGCCCACCCTGCGATAAGACAATCGCTGGATCTCCATAGGCTTCGGTGATTCCATGGAGTACGGAACCGTCTTCAAGTATATATTCCGTTCCGCCAAATCCATGGGCAATCCCCTTGGATGGGTTCACAATGGCATCGATCACGGCACTCTTCGATTGCTTGGCTGCCCAGCCTTCCAGCCTCGGTCCAAAGTTTACGCCCACACCATTGACCTCGTGACACATCGCACACCTCATGATGGTGGTCTTGCCCTGGTTGGGGTCACCCTTGAGCTTCATCACATCTCCCACCTTGAGGGTCGGTTTTCCGGTTGGTTCGGGCGTACTGATGGGCACGAGGGCTACGGCTTCGGCATCAAAGATTCCAGCTTCCTTGAGCTTTGTTTTCACATCGTATTTGCCCCAGTCGGTCAATCCCTGGCGCACCATCCATTCCACGATTGAGTCGTTGAGCTCCTTTTCCTTAATGGTATTTCCCAACTCAAGCAGGGCGTCCGGTGCGTCCGGATGGTTGGTGAAGGCAATTGATTCAATCGCAAACATTCGCTCTTCAATGGAAAGTTCTGAATTTCGGGCTCTTTCCTTAAGAGAGGGAAGGGCTTGGGGTACACCCAGTCTCCAGCTGATCCGGCTGAATGCATGGGTCCATTTGGATGGCTTCTGAAAACCCAACTCATTTTTTAAGTATTCCCAAAGCTGACTTTCCTTTCCGTGAGCACCCAAGCCGATCGCTTCCAGGTAGTTCTTATCCTTTCCATCAAACCGCTTGGCGATTTCAAGGAAAACATCTTTGGATTGCTCGAAAGATAAAAAGCGCAGCGACAGGGCAACATCCCGGCGAATGCCTGCATCTTCATCTGAGGCGAGCTTTTGCGCATAGGTAGCCATGCTCTCACCGGTACGGCGGAGGCTGCGATAAGCGACCAAGCGTTGCTTTCTGTCCTTGGAATCAAGCAGTTCCATAGTTTTCTTCTTTCCCTTCTCTCCCAGGTGCGGAAGCAACCAGATTGCCCGGGCGGCGAGGTAGGGGTTCTCGTCCTCCAACAGCTCCTCCACTTTTGGGAGGGCAGAATCGGCAAAATTCTTGAGTGATTGAAATCCGAGGTAACGAACTGCTGGGTTGGGGCTTTGTAAGGCATTCAGCGAACCCTCCACGGATTTCAGATCCAGAGAGGGTACCTTCGGATTAAAGCCTTTGGGTGCAATCCGGTAGATTGCGCCGGAGGCGGATTCGTCACGGGTGGCATGCCCCCCAGTTCCGGGATCGTACCAATCAGCTACATAGATTGCTCCATCCGGCCCGATATCGAGGTCGGCAGGTCGAAAGTGAATCCGCTTCTCCGCTTCCTCTTCCGATTCATTATTTAAATCTTCCGTGGTTGGTGTCGTACTCACAAAATCAAACCGGTCCAGAGAGTAGGTCGCTCCAACCGGTTTTGGGTGATAACCGAAGATCACATTACGGGATGCCTCACAGGAAAGAAAGGTGCCTTCCCATTTTTTCCCAAGGGCACCGTTTTCATAAAAGGCAACCCCGGTTGGTCCACCTGCTCCGTACACATCTCCGGTATCAAAGGTGCCCGGGTTGTCCTGCCTCCAGTGGGCTCTCTGGATTGCCTGCCCCGAGCGCTTGGCTGCCTGCCACTTGTGCTGACCATCGAGCGAGTAATACCCGGCCGATCCATATTCAAGCACATAGGAATTCCGGCAACTGCTGTAATCATCGTTATCGCTTTGGAAAAGATCTCCCATCGAACTGACCACCTGTTCGTAACTGTTGCGGTAGCCATGGCCAATGATTTCCGCATCGGTCCCGTCGGGGTTCATTCGTACGCTGAAGCCGGCACTCCAGACAAAGCCATCATCACTTTTTGCACCTTTGAGCTCATGGGTAGGGGTGTAAAAGTATTCCTCACTGGCGCCGCCCCGATAGTTGGTGTTCATGCGAAAGGTTTTGCCTGAGTTGTCGGTAAAGATTGCTCCACAGTTCCCACTGTTAAAGTACCATTTGCCATCCGGTCCGGAAGTGACGGAGTGCAGGGAATGGTCGTGCTGCCGGCCATTGAACCCGGTAAGAAGCACTTCCTTTTTATCGATTGCGGGGTCAAACTCGAGGTTCCGGTCCACATCGGTAAGCACCACAATGTCGGGCGGTTGGGAAATTACGATCTGGTTATCAAAAACGGCTATACCCAGGGGTGATTCGAGATAAGGATCCTGCCAAAATACTTTGGATTGATCTGCGGAACCATCCCGGTCGGAATCAATCAATACTACGATTCGGTCGCCCGCTTCCCTGCGGATGCCCAGTTTTTCACGGTAGTTTACGCCCTCGGCGATCCAGATTCTGCCCTGCGGATCGATTGCCATATTGGTGGGGTTGTAAAACATCGGGCTTTTTGCCCATAGGGTTATTTCCAGATTGGGATCGAGAGAGAATTTGCTTAGGTCAACTGATACAGGTTTTGCCGTTGGAGGCCAGGACCAGTTGGACTTTTTTGCCTGAAGCAAAGCTGCGAATGATAAACTGAGTAAGAATGATAAAAAGGCAAAATATCTCATGAAATACCTAACTTAGGCTATGCCGTAGGTAGAGCAAGGCCTCGCTTGCCATAAAGTAGAAAAAATCTACTGAATCCTGAGGTAAGAAAATCCTTACTTTGCTTCTTTCAATCTATTTTCTAATTGGAGTCGTGCGGTTCTGACTGCTCCAGCATATTCCGGATCATTGATCACATTAGTGTACTGATGCGGATCTTTTACCATGTCGTACAGTACTTCCCCATGCTCACCAAAATTCATGTAGGCCCATTCTGTCGAACGGATTCCCGCACCCTTATCCTTAATATGATGTTCATGGTGCAGCGAGAGTGCCGTATCTCGCACCGTGGTCTCTGGGTTCTTAAGGATGGGCAGCAAACTTTTGCCAACAATTTCCTGGTCTGAGGGTAAACCAAGAAGGTCGGTACAGGTGGGATAAAGATCCACCAGTTCCGCAAGTGACTGGGTTCTGCCTGGCTTCAGTCCGGGTGCCCGAATCATCAAGGGTACACGGGTCACTTCCTCATGCAGGTTGGATTTCTGCCAGAATCCATGCTCTCCCAAGTGGTATCCATGATCAGTGGTGAAAAAAATCGCTGTGGAATCACTCAGGCCCTGCCTGTCCAATTCGTCCAGGACCTTACCCAGTTGTTCGTCCATAAAGGTGACAGATGCATAATAGGCCTGCCACATACCCCGACGGCCCTCCTCGGTCTCATTGAGAAGCTGCCCACTCATAAAACCATGGGCGGCGGGAGGAATATCGTCCACATCCCCTTCGATCTGAGGGGGAATCTGCATTTTTTCCAATGGATACATATCAAAAAACTTTTTCGGTGCCACCATGGGGTAGTGGGGGCGGAAGAAACCCACGCCCATAAAGAAGGGTTTTCCTGCTTCTTTTCGTTCACGGATTAATTGGACCGCTTTTTCGGCTACTAAGTAATCTGCCTGGTCAGACCCATCGCTGATATCTGCTTCCACCGCCGCCCAGTATCTTTCCTTGGTTCCCATTCCCTGTCTTCCCTCCATTTTCCGGGTGGCGATCCCGCGGTTCATTTGCCGGTAAAGTCCAGGGGTGTAAGTTTCGGGAGACTTGGTGTTGTGAAACTCCGTCCAGCACGCGGGCACATCCAATCCGCTGTCTCCATTGCGGGGGGAGTCGGGCACCCCCATGTGAAAAATTTTACCGACGCGGGAGGTATGCATATCAAATTTTTGCAAGTGCTCGCCCAGGGTGATCGGTTTCTTTTGGGAACCGGGATAGATGCTCCGCATCATCGATGGACGGGAGGGATAGCAGGCAAGGCCCTGGCAATAGGCACGGTCAAACACCATACTGGTTGCGGCCAGACGGTCGAGGTTTGGAGTCTGGCAAATCTTGTCCCCATAAGCGGGCAGGGCACTTGCCTTTAAATCATCCGACATAATCAACAAAACATTTTGTATCTTCCCTTTGGGTTGGGCAGAGCCAATGGATGCAGACAGGCAAGTTAAGATGAAAGTCAGTGATAAGAAGTTTTTCATGACGCAGAGTAGCTTCAGCAGGTAAGGGTTAATAGGCTTCCCTACGAAACAAAGTTTTCCAGAAGCCTAGAAAAACAAGCATTGTTCCAAATGCACTGATTCCTATGGCTACCCAAAACTCAGAATCATTGGCATAATTATCCAGTTCGTGAAAACCAAGATACGCGGACACCAAACCAAAGGTGAGTGGATAACCAAAGAAGACGAGGGAAAGAAAAGATTTTCGGAATACAAAAAAGATTCCCAGGCCGAAGGATACCGCAACGATGGGTACAATCTTCGGTCCTATTAATAGAAAAGATCCAGCCATCACAGTCAGGGTGAGTAAGAAAATGAGAATGCTTTTGATGGTTCTAAACCGCATTTCACCCAAGTTGTTTGGCGATACCCTGTTTCGCTTGGATCTGTTCTCCAAAAGAATAAAAAAGGAAACCACGATCATTGCGGCTAAAAAAATGAGAATAGTATTGATAGTCATAGAAACTAATCGGCTCGATTTCGATCGATGTTACTGGGCTTTCCTGTGACCTCGTGGTGGGTCGCTATCAGCACAGGCTGTTCATCTTCTGCCCGCTTTATCTCGATGGAAAGAAATCCGCCCTGCACCTTGAGGTAGCGGTGTTCTGGGTAACGGTGCTCTTCCTTCCAACCCGATGCGTGTTCGTCGGAAGCGGAACCGCAGGAGAATTCCTTGAGTCCGGTTTGCTGGTCGACGGAGACATATTGCCAGTGGCGGTCCCCGCAGATCACATAGGTATTTTTATGGGAGGCGAGAAAATCTCTTATTTCATTACCTTCGTGGTTGAAGCCTTTGTTGGCATGGTTGTCATTTTTGGAGGACCGGTCCGGGCCGACCACCGGGGTGGGGGAGATGAGTATACGAAAGGTGGCATCCGATTCTTTGAAGGTGCGGAAAAACCACTCCTTTTGTTCTTTTCCCCAGATTGATTTTTCCGGGCCATCCATCATTGTGTTTGGGCTGCGGAAATCCCGGCCTTCCACCATCCAGATTTGCAAGTCCTTTCCCCAGCGGATGGTGCGGTAATTTTTTTTGCGGATGGGAAATTGCTCAACGAATAACTCTTTTCCCTGTTCCCAGGTAAGGTCCATAAAATCCACCCCAGGCCAGGAGTCGTTGCTGGTGGTATCATGGTCATCTTTCATGAAATAGCTCGCCACCTGTGTGTGAAAATGGGCCAGGTGGGGCAGGCCATAGAGCCGGTTCCACTTGAAGCGGGCCAGTTCCCGGTTGGTTGCCCAGGGCATGGGCTTGTCGTAATACTCAATATCTCCGGTATGGATAAAAAAGTCCGGGTCCAGCTTGAGCATATTTGGGTAGATCTGATGCCCTTCGGGAGTATCCCTTCTCGGGTAGTCCTGGCAGGAAGTAACCACAAATTTAATGGAGGCAATCATCTCCGGAGCAGGTGCAGTGCGGAATTTTCCATGTATGGTTTGCCCAGCTTTTCCTTTTGCCGAACGGCTTTCGACCTGCACCTCGTAGGTTTGCCCGGGAAGAAGGTCTCCGATTTCCACCTTGCGGGTAAAGTCCCGATCCTCGTCCACCGGTAACCACTCCGTCCTCGTCGTCTCCACCCCTTGGCTCTGCCAAGAGATGCGCACGCTACCGGCAATGCCAGGTACGGCACCCTCCATATCGGAGAGGCTTTTCCCATCAGGGATTTGCTGGGCGTGCTTGGGGACCTTGCGGAATTTTTGCCCATCGATATGGGCGGTTGGATTTTTGGTTAAACGGGTCCAGATGATCGCGGAATCCTGGGTGACCTCGCCAATTTTTATACCATTAGTCTGATAAACTTTGCCCCAAAGAAATGATACCTGCAGGAAGCAGGGTGCAAGAAGAAGGAAAAGCCAGAAGCCCTGGTTCATAATCTGCTGATATGAAGCTCCTTAAACCATACCGGGTCACTATGATCCTGTAAAAGAATAGGCCCTTCCCAGGATCCAAAGCCTTTTTGATCTTTGTACTTACTTTTACCAAACACATCCTGCCACTCCTTGGTTCCCCAAAAAACACTGATGATTTTCTTACCATTCATCCAGTGCTCGATTACATTTTCCATGGCGACGATTTTTCCACGATTCCATTCACCTACGGCACGAATTGGTTTATTTTCCGGAGCCGGTACCAAATCATAAAGCGAGCCTGCCCGGTGAGACGGAATTTTGTTATCCCGATGATTGGCATCGTCTAGAATCTGATATTCCAAGCCAAGATTTCCCCTTGTGCGGTACTTGATTCCACTGTTTCCTGCCGCCGATATTTTCCACTGAAAGGAAAGTGAGAAGTCACGGAATTTTTCCCTGGTTATAATGTCCTTATCGCCCCCCTTGCGAAAGACCACCCCGTCGGTAATCGTCCAGCCTTTGCCCACAGGTTGGCCATCCAATTTGGTCCATTGGGAAAAATTATTACCTTCGAATAGATTCTGATCTGCTGTCTTGCAAACCGTAGGGGGAGCATCCGGAAGCAGGTCTTTTTTTTCGTCTTCTGGTTGGTAGGAGTCGGAAAACTGGTGGAGTACAGCCTTCAGCATTTCCTGAACCCTTTCTTGATCTGTATCAAGTTTTTGCAGCGGATTTTTTTCCTGTCTGTCCTGCGATACATCGTAAAATTCTCCAGTGTTGTAGAGTTTGTACCGCTGGGTTCTGGCCCATTGCTGAAACTTTCCTTCTTCTCCTTTTACCTTATAAAAACAATGCACCCATTTTCTTGGGTTTGCTTGCTTGCCAGTGATTTGGGGAAGGAAACTCTGTCCATCCAAAGTGAGGTTCGTCGGCAGTGGAGATTGGGCAGCCTCCAGCAGGGTGGGGAGAAAATCGCTGAAGTCCACCAGGTCCCCTATGACCTGTTTTTCAGGTATGGTCTTGGGCCAGTTGGCGATCAGGGGAACATGGGTGCCCGCATCGGTCATCTGTCTCTTGCCTCCTTGTACCATTTTGCCATTGAGTTCGGATTTGATCGCTCCAGAAGTCCCGTTATCGCAGGTAAAAAGAACGAGGGTGTTTTCCCTTAGGTCCAGTTCATCCAGCTTGCTCACGATCTTACCGACCATTTTATCCACATAAGTGACCATGTCCCGATAGTTACGCGTACCATCCTTGGACTTTGGGTTCTCGCTGTCTGGAGTGGGGAGGAAGGGGTCATGGGGAAGAATCATCGGGTAGTAACCGAGGAAGGGGCGGTCCTGGTTGCGTTCGATGAAATCGCAGAGGTAATCCGTTACCACATCTGGCCCATATTCTCCATTGTTGTAGTCTTTGGCCTGGCCGTTGATTTCGAGGTGGGGGTTGGGGTAGCGGGTATCCTTCCCCTGATCTCTGGCCGCCCGGGTGTGTTGCCAGAGGCAGGATTCATCAAAACCAAAGTGCTGGGGGGAATCGGCTTCCTTGCCCAGTTGCCACTTCCCTACGATACAGGTGGCATAGCCTTCCTTTTTAAGAAGATGGGCAAAAGTGGTCTGCTTGCGGTCCAATACGCCAAATTGTACATAGTTTCTGGCATTGGACATCCCCGTCATGATTTTAACGCGGGATGGGGTGCACAGGGGTTGCGAGTAGCAATGGGTAAAGCGTGCACCGGTGCTGGCGAGCTCATCGAGGTGGGGCGTCTGGTAGGATGTGCCCCCATTGGCCCGAACACACTCATAGCCCATGTCATCCGACATAATGAGGATGAGGTTTGGTTTCTTCTCAGACCCAAATAAAGAGAGAGAAAAAAAGAGAAGCGAAAAGCTAACACAGGATGATGTTTTCATGATGTTAGTGGGCTAAGGCTGAATTTTAGAAATGTAAAGATACGGGGATCCAATCTTTTTTCCGCCTTTCAAAATGAGCTTGGCAGAAAGATCCAGGATTCCCTCTTCTAAGGGGACTTCAAATTTTACAGTTTCTGCATCCGTGGCAATTTGCTTTTGAAGGGGAGGGACATCCCCAATTGCTAATTCTACTGCAATTATATCGAGGGCCTTGCCCGGAATATCGCTTCCCTTGTTTCCCACATATTCAATCTTCGGATCACTGGTCGGAGGCAGGGAGGCACGCATCGCAACCATGCCCGCCTCGCGTGGCCACCTACGTATCTCAAATAGATAAGTGCCCGGCTCTTCTACCGTTACTGGCCAACTTCCACTCCCTGTAATGCCCTCGCGGATGGATGTCTGCCAACCATTGGTCAACCAGGTGGTGGATCGTGAGGAGAGGCGGGGGCGTTCGAGTAGACGGTCCTGCCCGAGTTTTTCCCAAAATTCTTCATACTCTTTTTTGAGCCGGTTTACCACCTCCGGCCTTTGGGTAGATAGGTCATGCAACTGGGAGGGGTCCTTCTTTATCTGAAAAAGTTCGGATTGATCAGGTGTGTGATAAATGAGTCGCCACTTTTCAGTCATAACCAGGGCTTCCTCAAATTTCTGCGGGCCCTTAACTCCATTTTGAGTGTGGAGAAAAAGAGTACGGTCTGCCCAATCATCCGAGCCTTGTAAGACGGGAACCAAGCTCCGGCCATCGATTGGCAAGCTTGACTGCTTGGGTTTCCCAAGGCCACACAGGTCGATGAAGGTGGGTAGTAAATCCACATGGGCACTAAAGATCGGAAGCTCCCTTGGCTTTCCGATCAGATGTTCGGGGCCACGGATAAAGAGGGGTACGCGGTGGCCCCCTTCGTAGAGTTTTCCTTTCATTCCCCTTCGCCCGGAGACTGAGTCGATCTCAGACCCTTTTTTCCTGATGGGAAGAATGGACCCATTGTCGGTCAAAAAAAGGAGCAGGGTATTTTCAGATAATTTTTCTTTGTCCAAAAATTTCATCATCCTGCCCATATTCCAATCCACCCGGGTGATCCCTGCATAGAAAGACGCCTGGTCTTGGTTACAACCCTGGTCAAGGTAGGGCTGCATCCACTCTTTGGGCACATTGTTTGCCCGGTGGGGGACATTGGTCGGGAGATAGATAAAGAACGGCTTGTGGTTCCTTTTATTTTGGCGGGCAAACTCCATGGCTTCTTCGAAATAGACATCGGTGCAGAACCCATCCCGACGAACAACCTCTCCGTTATTCCAGTAACGGTCATCCATGCGATCGTTGTCCCATAGGTCATCTCCCAATCCCACTCCTCCATTGCCAAGACCCAGCCACTCGTCAAACCCCCGGTCAATCGGGCGGTAGGGGTAATTTCCTCCAAGATGCCACTTTCCGAAGATTCCTGTTTGATACCCAGCAGTTTTAAAATACTCAGGGAGGGTCGTTTCATCGGTCCGGAGGAGGTTGCGCAGGCCATAGGTCGAGGTGACCCCTGTTCGTTGCGACATTCTTCCCGTAAGCAAGGCCGCCCGGGTAGGGGAGCAAAAAGCATCCACATGAAAGTTGCTCAGGCGGACACTTTGCTGGTGCATCCGGTCGAGGTTGGGTGTGGTTAGAATGGGGTGCCCGTGGCAACCAAGGTCCGACCATCCCTGGTCATCGGTCATCACCACCACAATGTTTGGTTTGCTCGGAGATTCTTCAGCAAGAGCAGTTACATGCCATTCTCCCGAGAAGAGAAGGGCAAGCAAAAGAACTACTAGGCGATGATGCATGGTCACCTAGTTAAGCAGAAGTTCAAGTACCGGGTCTTGGTTAGAAACAGGTTTTCCGTTTTCGTCCTTTCCTCCCAGATTGAGGTACACCTTGTTATGCCCCACTTCTTGGGACTTTTTCTTTAACTCCACCCCAAATAGGCCGTGGTGTATTCCATGGCCGATGTTTTTGGCCGGGGTGCTCATATCTCCCCCATAGCCTAAGTAAATGGGGGGATCATCTTGGGTTAGGTGGTAGTAGCCGGAAAACTCTTTGTAGAGGGCTTCGTGCTTGGAGTAATTTTTCAGGGCATCCTCTATGGTTTGCTCCCCAACGGATAGATAAATCATGCTATGGAATACATTTTTTCCAATCCATGGTTCGATCAGTTTTGGATCAATTGCGGTCTGGGCGCCCCGCACACTGATTCCCTGCACCCGGGTGGATTCCCTTTCGACAGGGTCCTTGGAGTTTGGGTTGGCCAGATCATCATGGCAGGCAAGCCACACCGAGGTGCATCCACCGGCACTGCCTCCGGTAAGCACAATTTTGTTTTTGTTGATCTTCCACTCTTTTGCCTTGGATCGTAAAAACTGAATCGCCCGGGCCGCATCATGTACGGGTGCGGGCAGGATGGCTTCGCCAGTCAACCGGTAACCCACGCTGGCAACCGAAATTCCATTTGCGAGGCATGTTTCAATATTCTTCCCGGAAGTTTTGTCTTTGCTGCCCTGGCTCCATCCACCCCCGTGGATAAAAACCATCAGCGGGCGTGGGCCTTTACCTTCGGCCAGCCAGAAATCAAACTTGGTTCGCTCATACTGATCGTAGGCGACATTGGCATATGTGGGGGATGGAGGTGGGGTCTGCTTGGCAGAGATGCCAATCATCCCTAGAAATGAAAGCAAAAGGATGAGAGCGGTTTTACGATTCATAAAATTTGGGCTATGTGATTAAGAAAGTAAGTCTTCTTAAAAGAAAAATACGAATCAACTTTCTTTTAGGGCAAAGGACTAAATAAGTAAGTTAGCCTAGTTCCAAATTTCTCCCTTTTTCAGCAATCCGTCGTTGTTGTGATCGTGCCCGCTGAAATGGGGGGCGATGGGGGCGAGGTATTCCTCCAGAGAGATGGAGTTACTCTTATCCTCATCCAATTGTTCAAACAGAGGGTCAGCCAGCAGTTCTTTTTTACTCAATTTCCCATTCTGGTCGGAATCGGATTCATCAAACTTGGATTTCCAGTATGCATCAAATTCATCCCGGTTTACCTCGCGGTTTTTATCTTTGTCCATCATCCGGCAAAGGTAGTCGAAACAGGGCTCGCTTTTATTTTTTTGGGGAGTGCCGGGCTTGAGCCCCAACGCCTCAATCATCACTTGAGTGCTTACCTCCAATCCACCGTCACGCAGGGGGTGCACGGTGTCGGGCATACAAAAAAGAAAACGCTTTGCATCCTGGGTGAGCAAGGCATTCCAGGCAGGTCCGTGATCAATCAACTGGAACCCTCGTTCCTGAGCAACTTGCCGGTAGTTCTGGTCGTATGCAGCAAGGTTGGGTCTGTTTGCCTTGCCGTATCCAAAGACCGGGTTCATCACCATAGGTATAATTTCACAGGCAGGGTTTTTTTGGAGGATCCGGTCGATCATCTGATTGAGGTTGCTCCGGGCATGCTCGATGGTGGTTCGGCGCACGGAGACTGCATCGTTGATCGAAAACTCGATGAACACGCAATCCGGGCGGTGTTGCAGAACTTTGTCCTGCAGGTTTTCCACTCCCCAGTCGGAGTTGGCTCCCCCTTGTGCTCCATTGATTAAGGTGACCTGACCGGGGAACTGCTGGTTGAAAACTTCCCGTAACTGGTCCACCCATGCCCCCACCTTGGTCAGGCTCGTTCCATAAGCCACTACGGTTTGCTTGCTTCCTGTTTGTAAACGATCAATCAGGCGGGTGTCCTTGGACTGGTTGATCAGGTTGGGAGCCACCACTGGGTCACCCACTTTGCGGATAAGTTTGCGTAACCGTTCACTCATTTCTTCGCGTAGCTTGATGTTTTTGGGTTGGTGGTAGAGGTTGTTCATTTCCTCTGGGTCATGCACAAGGTCGAACAATTCCCACTGGTATTTTCCAATCATGCCGGGATAGTGAATCAGCTTATGGGTATTAGTGCGTATCCCGATCATTTCCGGCAGCGTGGTTCCATGCTTGTAAAAATGATAGTACGATTCGTCCCGTACCTTTTCCTCACGCCCTTCGAGGATTCCCCTTAGCGAGTGTCCCTGGATATCAGTGGGAATGGGCAATCCTGCATAATCCAGCAGGGTGGGTGCGAGGTCGATATGATTGACCATCGACTGGTGTACCTGCTTGGGGCTTATTTTTCCGGGGAAGCGGACGAGCAGGGGTTGGTGGAGGGGGTTCTCGTACATCCACTGTTTGTTGTAGAAACCATGCTCTCCCAGGGAAAATCCCTGGTCGGATGTATAGATCACCAGGGTATCTTTTTCCAGTCCACTCTCCTGCAAATAGTCGAGCACCCGAGCCACCTGATCATCCACCGATTTAACCAACCGGTAGTACCCCTTGATATATTCCTGATACATTTTACGGGTCAGATCATTTCGGGAGATGCCGGGGTTTTCCTTTTCTATTCTTTTCCGCATATCCTTAAAGACGGGCTTAAGAATGATGCGATTGTTTATAATAATTTCGGAAATCGCTTCTGGGGTTCTTCCCTTGTAGTCATCCAGCAGGGTCGGCGGTTCGGGGATAAAAACATCTTTGAGGAAATCCTCGTAACGGGTAGGAGGTGTGTAAGGTTCGTGGGGTGGTTTGGGGTGGAGCAAGAGGCAGAACGGTTTGCTTGGGTCGCGCTTTTGCTTGAGCCATTGGATCGCTTCCGTCGTGATCACCTCATTGTTATACCCCTTGAGGGTGCGTCCGCCACTGAGTGCTTCTTTTTGGGTTTCTGGGCTCCAGTCTATCCAAGGGTGGTGCGGCTCAAATACATTGGGGTCCCATGGTTTTCCCTGCATTTTTTGCACGCAAAAATAATCAAAACCAGTCGGGCGGGAGAGCAGGTGCCACTTCCCGAATAAGGTAGTCTCGTAGCCTGCCTTTTGTAAAAGTTTGGGGAAAGTCTGCTGACTCCCATCAAAACGTTGGTTCAGGTGGGTCACCCCATTGCGGTGGGAATATTTTCCGGTGAGGGCAGCGGCCCGTGCCGGGGTGCAAAAAGAATTGGGGGTGAGGGCATGTTCAAAGCGCATACCTTCGTTGGCAATGCGGTCGAGGGCAGGTGTTTGGATGTCTTGGTTTCCGTAACAGCTCAGTGCCTTTTTGGCATGATCATCGGAAAAGATGAGCAGGATGTTTGGCCTCTTTGCCTCAGCGGCGAAAAAGAATGAGAGGAGGAAAGCAAATGCGAAAAGCGGGCGTAGTGGAAAGGCAGGATGATTCATCGGTTTCACTTCAGTTTTATCTCTTGGTCAAAATTTTGGTAGGTTTGGTAAAATTTATCCACCAGTTTTTGGTTTTCGGCGGCGAGGTTGGTTTGCTCGCCTGGGTCCTTTTGTAGGTCATAAAGCTCATACTCTCGTGGTTTTGTTTTTTCAAAAGTAGTTTCCCTGTCGGGATGAATCCATTTCCAGTCATCCACCCGCAAAGCATTTAACCGGTGCACCATTGGTGTGCGGGGGAATCTTTTTTCAGGTTCAAGCAAAGCGGTTAAAAAACTGTAACTGTCCACTGCAGTGGGAAATTCCTCATTGGGGTTGATACTTAAGAGCTCCGCAAAGGTGGCAAAAAAATCAGTAAAATTGATGGTGGATTCGGAAGTGGTTCCTGCGGCCAGTTTGCCAGGCCATTTGGCGATGAAGGGCACCCGGTGTCCACCCTCGTAACGGAATGCTTTCATACCCCGAAATTTTTCGGAGGATGCATGCCCCTGCGCTTTCATGACTTTGTGAGCCACCGGGCCGACTCCGTTGTCGCTGGTGAAAAAGAGCAGGGTATTTTGATCGAGCCCCGTCTTTTTAAGGGCATCATTAATCTGTCCGACCACCCAGTCCATTTGCATCAAGAAATCTCCGTAGGGGCCGAGTCCGCTCTTGCCTGCAAACTCTTTCATCGGCACCCATGGTTGGTGGGGGATTGGGGATGCGTAGTATAAAAAGAAAGGTTTATCCGATTTCTCCTGGGCATGATCCTTAATGATCTTTACTGCCCGTTTCACCAATGTGGGACTTGCCTGCTCAACCGAAAAACCAGGAGCAGTTTTGGTTTTCACAGTTATACTTTCACCCTTGATATTGAATTTAGGAAAAGTGAGATCTTCGGTCGGTTCACTGGTGAAGCGATTGTTTTCGATCCAGCACATGGGGTCGGATCCGGCGGAGGAGTGGATACCGAAAAAAGTATCGAATCCCCGGTTAACGGGTCCACCGGGCAGGGGTTCATTGGTCCATTTGTTTTTCTTCTGATTAGGATAGTCAAAACCGAGGTGCCATTTTCCTACCATGTGGGTGGAGTACCCTTGGGAACGAAATAAATCTCCCAGCGTTTTCTCATCCTTACTCACGATGGCTTTTCCTCGGGCAAGAAGGGTATTAAGAACTCCGGTTCGGGCAGGATTGATCCCGGTAAGCAGACCATAGCGCGAAGGGGTACAGGTTCCGCTCGCAGCGTGGGCATCGGTGAAACGGATTCCCTCACTGGCTAACTTGTTAAGATTGGGCGTGCTGATCCTGGAGGAAGGGTTGAAAGGTTCGCAGTCCCCATAGCCAAGGTCATCGGCAAGAATAATGATTACATTGGGGTTTTTGCCCCATGCACATATCAGACAGGTTAAGAAAAATAGAAACCCGAAGACGAACTTTGGAATCATAGATGCAGTTTTACTACTCTGATTGGTATACATCGATCTCACCAAAGAAAGTTGGTCCGTTCACTTCAAGCAGTAGGTAGCGGTACTCTCCGATTTCTCCCTTGGATGCAAAGATCGAACAGGCCTGCTGCGAGGGTCGGTTATCCAATTGTTTGCCATGGAAGAATTGTTCGCTGTTTACCCGGGCAATCCGTACCCATCCACTCTCCCTTGCCGGTATCTCCAGATTGGGGAGTTCCTTGTCCGGCCACCCAAAGAGGGTAAACTTTTGCTGGGCCCGGTCATTGTGTTCAGGAATACGGTTATGCTGGTGCCAGGAATAGGAATTGATCTTCGCAATGGAAATCGCTTTTCCCAGATCGATCAGCAGGCTGCCATTTTTTACATCATTCTCAAAAAAAACAGATTCCTGAGGTGAGTCCTGATTGGTTTGTCCACTCCCATCGAGAATGGACTTTGGATTGACCGTCCAGTTTGGTCGCGACCTGAGGAGGCCCCTGCCCACACTGGCCGAAGCAAAACCCTGTGATATGTCCGCATAGTCCTGATTGCTTGGGGGTATAATCGTCGGAAAGCGGAAATCCTTGGATTCATCCCCCGATTCGATCCGGGTGAGAATCTTCCGTTCTCCCGGTTCCACCAGCATGGCCTGCCCCGCCCCAAGTAACTGGTGCTGGTGATCATGGTCCACGATCAGGTTTACCTCCCCGTCCGATACCTCCAATCGGCTCAGTCCATCCGGAGCAACTGATGCTGTAAATGCGGTGCCCAGGTCCACGAACCTGGAACTCGGTGTACCCAGGGTAAATCCCTGGCTTTCCTTGGAATCGGCCAACACTTCAGCCGATCCCAGGATAAGGAAGGCAGCGTTGGGACCCTTTACCTCGAGAATGCTCGGACCCTCGAGTTGGAGCTCGGCACCCGTATCAAAAAGGACTTTCGCCTGTCCTTCGGAAAGTTCAATCCGCTGGCCCACCCGCAGAGGGGTTCCTTCGACCGAAGCCTCACTCTGGTGGATCCATCGGCAATTTTTCAGTTCTGCGATATGGGCAACTACGGCCGCTTCCTTCGAAAGAAAGGAAGCGGATGCCAACCAGGCAACAACCGCACAAACGGCAACAGCTCCAGCTATCCATCCTTTCCATGATCGATCGGTTTGTGCGGGTGCCTCAGCAAAGTCCAAAAGACTGCCCGTCCCACTGATCATACCAGGCAGGGCGGCGTCCACCCGAGCATAGGCAAGGAAATCTTGTCGCAGTCGTTCGTCTGCGAGCATCAGTTTTTCTAGTCTCGAGGTCTCCGTCGCAGTGGTCTTTCCTGCTAGGTAGCGGCCGACCAAATCCATTTTTTCCTGGTCCGACTTCATGCCCTTGCTTCCTCCGCCTCCAATGTTTCTTTTACGCAATCAGCCAGAGCCATCCGGGCACGGTGTAAAACTTTGTAGACGGACATCGGTGTACGTCCTTCACGCTCAGCAATTTGTTTGATTTTTAAATCTTTATCGTATGCCTCCCGCACCAAGGCAGAGTGCTTGGGGGGAAGTTTTGCCAGGCAGGATTTGAGTGCTTTGATCTCTCGATCACTATCCAGAGCAATCTTTTCCGACTCCAGTGCAAGTTGTGTAAGCAATTCCTCGCCAAAAATATGCCGGTCCCGTGCCTTGTCTCTACGGTAGGCAAGAACTTCGAATCGGGCCACGCCAAAGGCCCACCTGCGGAAGTTTTCAGGATCATCCAATTGATCAAATTTTTTCCAAAGCACGGCTGCAGTCTCCTGCATCACCTCGCGTGCATCCTCCAAGGTGGGGAGGAGGGAGCGCACAAATCCACGCAAGGATTCCTCGCACTCTACATAGAGGCGAAGAAAAGAATCATGGGAGTCGATCTTAGGGTTAGGCATCTCACTTTATAAACTCCACATTTATCGGCACTTTGCCGATTATTTTTTAACAGAAAGACAAGTAGATAGATGTTTAGGAAAGTCTAATTCGTACCGACTGACTTTGAATTAAAAGTTACTTCCCTGAGCTTGCCTAGGTTTTTGAGTTTCAGTCTTTCTTCTTCCAACGCTCATTTGCTTTGAGCTTTGGGAAGTAGTGATCGGGTGGGGGGACAGGCAGGGGAGTGGGAAGATTTTCCACCTCCTCCGGATCGAGCCATTTTCTTTGGCTTCCTTTTTTTTGATAGGTTTTAAGAATGCCTTCCTCGATGTACTTGGTCAGATGCTGGTTGGTTTTAAACCCCAGTATTTGGGAGGCTTCTTTTTGCCCAATTAATTGATCCTCAGGAATGCTGCTCATGTTAAGTTTTTAGTTTTTAAAAGTTTTATTTCGCTTTCACCCGCACCCGTATGAACTGGGTAGTACCCGCGGTCGTGGCAGAAGTGGTGCGGTAGACTACGCGTTCCATCCCGCCCCCGAGGTCTGTGGCGGAGCCCACGAGTTCAACCCCTGAAGTGGACCAGGTTCTACGGTC
>CAXBQX010000016.1:0-41354 GCA_963978365.1 uncultured Opitutales bacterium
TTCAACAATTCTTCCCATATCGAATTGGCTGAGATTGAGCTATTGGGAGTACCCGGGAGTGATCAATGGCTAAGCACTGCACCCATTTTCCATCTTGGCGGGCAGGCGAACACCCGCATTATTTCCACCGCACCTGGAAGTTGGCGTTTTAATGGTGGAGAGGTCAATTACCAACCGGTGGAACCGAACACTGCCAGCCTGCAAACCTGGACGAGGAGTGCATTCAGTGACTACAACTCATCGAAATTTTTCCTCAACGGAACCGAGCAAAGTCCCACCGAAGTTTCCAACCCAGAGCAATATCCATTGGACACCAATCCATTTACCTCCCTCGGCACTGGTTACACTCCCTTTGGTGGAAGAGTCCCCTTTGATGGGAAAATTGCAGAAATCATCGTGGTGCAGGATGTATCCGAGGAAAACAGATTCAAGTTCGAAGGTTACCTTGCTCATAAGTGGGGCCTCGCGGATAAACTGCCAGATGGGCATCCTTACAAGGAAGCGTTCAACCCGACCTACAATCCACCTACTCCGATCAGTGGGTTACTGGATCAATCCGGCAATTATAACCATGCCACTCAAGCAAATGCTCAAGCACAGCCAGGCCTTATCCAAAATGGTTTGAATGCCAAAAGCATTGTTCAATTTGATGGCGATGACTTTCTTACCTTTGACCGTCCCATTAATTCAATCCGCTCGGTCTTTCTCGTTACCAAGAGAGTTTCTGGAAACCGGGGATTCCTGCTTGGTCATTCCCAAAATTACGGTTTTCAAACTGGGGATTCGACCATTTGGAAGTTCTTTAATTTAACCACCCAAAACATAGATGACTTTGAGCTGTCCGACCTGGAAGGTCTAACGGACCCATACTTAATCAACGGTACATTTCAGGAAAATGGGCAGTTTAAGGATGGCTTGGCTCAAGACTACCTTGCTGGATCCTCATCTCTGATTAGCATTGTTACCGAAGGGCCGGTTCGGGCCACAAATTTTTCCAAAAACCCTACTGGTACGCGCTTTTGGAAAGGTACATTTTCTGAAATCCTCTTGTATAACGAGGTATTGCCTTCCAATGCAGTCCGTGAAATTGAGGGCTATCTGGCCCATAAATGGGGCTTGGAAAATAATTTGCTCCCCACCCATCCTTTCCGAAACGATAAGCCAGTGCCATCCGAACCATCGGCAGAGGTTACGATTCTCTGGGGAAATACAGATGGAGGAGAAAATTTGGATATGTGGGAAAACACCGTCAACCTTGGAAGAATTCGGAAAGGTTTACGAAAACTGGAACCTGACGAAGTCTTAGTGAAAGCGATCCCCGAACCAAATGATAAGGGTGCCAGCTATCCAGCTTCAAAATTGATTGATGGATTGGAACCCAAAAATGGCTGGAGATCCACCTGGACTGCGTGGTATGGGGTCGACCCACAACTGACCTTTAGTTTCAAAAGATCCTGGGAGTTGAGTAAGGCAAGGCTCTACTTCCAACCCTTTGCCCGGGACGATGAACTTAAATCTGTCGAGGTAATGGCAGCAGATGATGAATTAAACTTCTACTACCTAAAAACACTTACTGAAATTGTTGGCCCTGTGGAGCAAGGTAAATGGGTCGAATTCCCATTGGAAGGGATTGACACCCAGGCAATCCGACTCTCCCCACAATTTCAGGGGTGGGGTCATCAGTGGGGAGAAGTGGAGTTTTGGGTCGTTGATGACGGCAAATTCCAGACCGACATCACTGGATTATCTCCAAATGAGACCTATTACTACCGAACCTTTGCCTCGAACGATGGTGGAGCCTACTGGGCCCCAGAAACGGTCCAGTTTACCGCAGAAGACCGGGTTAGCTATGAAACGGGCAAGTTGCTCATTAATACTTCTCTCGGGACATGGGAGCACTCCAATGGAGATTCAAGGACCGGTTCAATTTCTCAAAGAATTTATTACGATGACCAAGGAAACTCCTACCCCTTTAAAGTATGCACTTTCGTATTTGATCAGCTTCATCTTGCCGGAGATCTGGAAATCGTTATCTCCGGCAATGCATCCTTAGATATACAGATAACTGGCAGTGGCTATCTAGGCAGCAAACTCACCATCTCCGGTGGGCATGGCGGACAAGAATCCATACCGAAAGCAGGACCCGGTGGTTATGCAGGTGGTGCGGTCAATGAAAGAGGACAAGGTCCGGGAGGCGGCACCTCTTCCTCTGCCCCCGGTGGTGCAGGTTATGGCGGAACAGGTGCCCGCCCCAATCAGAATTCTGGCAACAGCTATGGCGACGGAAAAATCACCAGCCTCATTGGTGGCAGCGGAGGGGGAGGCTTTGTTGTTGATGCAAGTGGTGGGAGTGGCGGTGGAGCCCTTTCGGTCGATGCCAACGGGTCGCTCACCATTGATACCACTATACTCTCGATTGGTGGAAACGGTGCGGGTGGTAGTGCCGGCGGCTCCGGAGGAGCTATCCGACTGTCCGCCAATGATCTCCTTCTAACTGAAAACTCCCAATTGGATGTATCGGGTGGAGCGAACGGAGGTGCAGGTGGACGTATCTTCCTCAGTGGGCGAACCACTTTACATAATGATGGAGTAGATAATTTAATTGCCGATGCAGGAGAAGGCACGGTTTCTGGTTCCGGTGGAAGCATCCGCTATGACCGCGTTCTTGAGCAGGCAAATTTGGAGTATTTCAGTGGAACCCTAACCATTGATACAAGCTTAGGCACGATCGAGCATTCCGATGGCACCCGGCACTACGGATTGATTGAAGACCGATCCTACCGCCATCCCGATGGATCGGCATGGCCCTACTCCGTTTGTCACTTCATCTTTGAAGAAATACATCTGGGTGGAAGCTTGGTGATTAATACCAAGGGGAAAAATGCCCTGATCCTCGAGGCCCAGTCCGGAGACTTTATTTTAGGCACTGACTTGCGTGCAGACGGTGGCGATGCATCGCTCCTCAATGGACAGGGTGGAGTCTCCATCCTGGGAGGATACCAAGGTGCAGCCTCCGGACAGAACCTTGGGAACGGCCCGGGCAAGCCAAGCGAACAGTCTGAACAGGGCCATGGAGCAGGAAATGGAGGGCATGGATCAGGTGGTGCGTCCGAAACCGGTCTACCCTCCCTTGTTCATCTAATTGGAGGAAGTTCTGGAGGATCTTCAGACCAGGATGGCTCGGGAGCCGGGGGGGGAGCCATTGGCTTGATCGCCTCTGGAAAGGTAAAGATTGAGCCCAATGTTTATCTTTCCGCGAATGGAGGAAACGGAGTGCGATCTTCAGCCTCTGGAGCCGGAGGCTCGATTCGCATTGATGCTCAGAGCATCGAAAACCTTGGGCGCATTGAAGCCAAATCTGGCCAGGGTGTAAAACTGTCCGGAACCAGCCAAACCCGCGGGTCCAGCGGGGGTCGAGTTGCCTTACATGCCCAGGCTCAAATTCATCTGGGCGAAGTGAATGTTGACGGGGAATGGATGACAAACAGGGGGTCTATTTTTGCAGGAGGTAGTTACTATGCTTCCTCCATCGATCTAAACGAGGGCACTTTGATTTTTGACACGAAAGCAGGTTGCTTCCTTGTGGATGGAGGAGCTCACGGCGAGGGCACCATCCAGCAAGCTCAATTCAATCATGGAAATGGAGATAGCTGGACCTATGAAATCTGCACTTTTACCTTTACCCATGTTAAGATTGGACCAGAGGTCGAAATCATACTCCGTGGAAACAGACCACTCAAAATTCAGACCGTTGCCGGAGGAGAATTTTATTGTGCAGCCGACTTACTCCTCGATGGCACAGATGCTTCTCCAACCAACGGGTATGGTGGAGTTGGTGTGCTCAATCCCTGGGATGGAAGAAGTTCAGAAGCACTCCCCGGCTATGGGCCCGGCGGTGCTCCAGCAGATTCGCTTGGGCTCGGTCAAGGTGCCACATACAGTTATAACCTCGATGGCACCTTATTGGTCCCGGGAAGCAGTGGTTCCAGTGGAGCATCCTTTCAGGGATCTGGTGCTGGAGGAGGAGCCTTACAACTGGTGGTCGCTGGCGACTTCACCCTTGCCTCCGGTGCTCTGATCTCTGCATCAGGAGGGGATGGTAGATCGGACCAAAACCCTCTCAAAGCAGGGGGAGGCGGATCCGGGGGGGCGGTTCAAATATTTGCCCAAAATATTTACAACCGGGGGATGATCCGCGTCCTAGGTGGAAATGGAGGTGCGGGAGACGGTCAAATACTCTTGGCTTCCCCTGGAGAGATTGAAGATGGTATTTTGGACTTTGGAAATGGGAACCTAATCACCATCACACCTCCCCAAATTGATCTTCCTCCAACGCAATACCTGACTTTTGGCAAGGCGATGGAAAAAAGAGAGAGGCAAGAAGTACAGACCCGGCCTGAGAACCTCAAACTGCACTGGCCGATGGAAGAGAAAAGTGGGGTAATCCTGAAAGATTCTGTTGGGGTATTGGATGGCAACCTGGCAGGTAAGTTTACCCGTGTAGCAGGTAAAATTGGACAGGCTATCGAGTTTGATGGTTCAAGCGGATATGCCTGGACCGAACCCATCGCATCCAAACTAGGAATCACAGGAAAGAACGCCCGTTCGATTTCTTTTTGGATTTGGTTAAATGCCTACCAACCAAGCCCCAAAGCTGGAGCCTATGGCTATGGTCAGAATTCTGTCTTCGATGGCACGGACCGGTTTTGGGGAATTGAGAGTCTGGCCCAGTCCAACTTCAGTTCATTCGTAAGCCAACATTATGGCTTTAATTTCTCCTTGTCTCATGATCTGCAACTAAGAAATACCTGGAACCACTTTACCCATACTTTTAATGGCTCGAGTATCTCGGTCTTTGTGAACGGCCAATTAGTGGGAGCGGAAAACCGGTCCTCGATTAACACAGGAGATACAGAACCAATGGTGATTGGTCGATCCAGTACCGAATACAATTCATTTATGAGTGGCAGGCTGGACGACTTCAGAGTTTATAACGCCGCACTTACACCTCTAGAAATTTCTAAAATTCATACAGCAAATGATATTCTTGAAAAATCATATGATTTTCAATTCGACCTTGAGGTTACCGGTGCCAATGACTCTGTATCGCTCGTTGGTCTACCTGCCGGCCTTCACTTTGACCCTGCAAGATTGGAAGTAACTGGAGTCCCCCTGGAGGTGGGTACTTTTGACCTTAACATATCAGCTAGCAACCAAGCTGGCACTAAACGGGCACAATTTCAAATCACCGTCGAAAAGTCACTTCCTGTGCTTTCGAGTGTAAAACCAAGGGGGGTTAGTTCGAATGGAGCACTGGCTACCTCAATCATTCAATCCAATGGAGGAGAGGATGTGACCATGACTGTATTTTGGGGCCGTAATAACGGGGGCAAAAACCCAGGACTTTGGGAAAACAACTTTACTCTGGAAGGAACCTTCTCAGAAGGTCGAGTATCTAAATTTGTTGATAACCTGGATCTGGGAACCACTTACTACTACCGATGGATGGCCAGCAACTCTGTATCTGAAGAGATCTGGAGTGAGCCTTCCACGGATGGCTTACTCAACTGGTGGAACTTTGATCAAATCTTAGGTGAAACCGTGATCGACAGCACCGGCAATCACAATGGAACCCTCCATAATATATCTCCTGACGCAAGAACAGTTGGTATCGATGGATTGAGTTTACCTTTTACAGGAAGTGCCAATGAAAGAGTATCGATTTCTGGATACAAAGGAATTTCTGGAAACGATGCGAGGACCGTATCCCTATGGGTAAATACCTCCAGTGCCGACTCTACTTTATTAGATTGGGGAGGAGATGGTAAGGGCAAAAGCTGGAGCGTGGTTATTAAAGATGGAAAACCTGGGCTACAGGTTGGTCCAAACCTGGCCTGGGTGGCCGATCGATCGATCGATGACTCGAACTGGCATCACCTTGCCGTGTGTTTCACTGCTGGGTCTCAAGAACTTTCTGATGTTTCCATTTATGTGGATGGAGAACCATCCGCAACTTCCGTTTCATTTAATTTAGACCCATCCACTTACGGACCTTCCCTTTGGCTGGATGCCACCGATATCGATGGCGATGGAATAATCGATACCCCCTCATCTGGTTCAGTCGCCTCGTGGAATGACAAGAGTGGAAACAACCACCATGCTTCCCAGTTAAACAATGCCAGCAAACCAACTCTTACCCCAAATTCAATCTCCGGTATTTCCGCACTAAATTTTGATGGGGCGGACTCACTGTCAGCTGACACTCGTTTTGAACTTGGAGCAAACCCAGACATCATCGTTTTTGCTGTTGTAAACGATCGTACCAATGTAGCCGATGGTCGTATCTTTCTCCTTGGCGGTAGCAGTTTATCGTTGTCATGCGGAACTGGTAGCGATGGTTGGGCATGGAGATTTGATGGAGGTAACGAGATGTATTCCTCTCAGTCATTTGATTCTCCTAATTTGGTCGTATGGCAAAGAACTGCTGACTCAAACATTGCTGATTCAAAGTTTTATCTTAACGGTACAGAACAAGCTAGGTCGGGGGACAGCAATCCCACCAGTTCTCCCACAAGCACAACCAATAAATTTGTAATTGGTGCCAATTCTGGAGCGAATGGAAATTTCTTCAGTGGTTCTATTGGTGAAATTCTTATTCTTACTAGTGACTCATCCACAGAGAGAATTGATATAGAGGGCTACCTCGCCCACAAGTGGGGACTCACCTCCAACCTCGACCCAAGCCACCCATCCTCGGTCCTTAGTTTATCCGAAACCCAGATTAAGACATCTGTGGATCGTGATGTCACCATAGGCGGTTCTTTATCAGGCGGAAATTTTAGCGGGACACTGGATGAAATTAAAATTTATGACCGTGGATTATCTGCGGCTGAAGTAGGCACATTATTCCTCGATGGAACAGTAAAATTCACCACCACCACAAGCCGACAACCTCCAGTGGTCGAGCTCTATGATGCCCTACCCGACTCCAATGATTCGGTGGTTTTACTGGGTGAACTGACCAATGTGGATCAGGAAAACCCCATCGTTATCGTTTACTACGGTTCATCAGATGGTGGTCTCTCCGCAGATAACTGGGAAAACAATATAACCATAAATGGCGGCAACCCCTTACCTGCTGGACAGTTTCAGGCAACGATCGATGGTCTCAGCCCTGGGGAGCGGTATTACTTCCGGGCCTATGCAGAGAGCACGGATGGAGCGGACTGGTCGACAGGCGAACCTGAAATCAAAGAGGATCTACTTGCTCTTTGGAGATTGGATGAAGACTCCGGGAATCTTGCCTTGGATTCGGTGGTTCCCCTAAGAAATGCTCTCATCAATGGGCAGGATGCCAACCAAACCCGAACTCAGGGTCATAGTGGCAACGCCCTGAAGTTCGATGGAGGGGATGATTGGATGAATTTAGACCCCAATGATAGTGGGTACCTGGGTGAACCTTTTGAAGGCAGAACATTTATGGCCTGGATGAAAATAAGCCCTAATCTTTACGCGGGACCAGCGATCACAGAATACGGTGCATTAGCCGCTCACTTCCCTTTTAATCTTGGGTTTGGTAAGACCGCGTACGATTCCAACTATGATCAATTGGAAGGGAGTTTACTAGGAGACACAAACTGGGCCAGTGGACGCTTTGATGAGAGTGTAATTTTCTCCACAGATGCAGATCATATTCGCATACCGGCCACCGATTCGCTCTCCAATTTGCATGACGGTTCGTTCTCTTTATCCCTGTGGGTCAATCCCGATCAAATTGGTGAGAAATACACCCAAGGCAGGCTCAATGCCTATTCCTTTGAACTCGAGAAAAGTGATTATTATCTCAACGGCATCGAAAACCTGCTGAGCCTAAGCCCATCTTTCTCTTCGATTCTGGAAGACGAAGAAACCATTGATCTGGATAGTTTTTCACCCGAGGATATACCTGGGCTTCTGATTTGGATGGATGCGAGCCATGCTGACAGCTTTGATATTAATCAAACCAACAATTCAGTTCTGGAATGGAGCAATCGTGTTGTCGGACAAAACTATGATTTTGACTTAGTTTGGGGAGACCCGACCCGAAAGTTTACTTCGGGTAAATGGACAGTCAATTTTGATGGGGATGATATGCTTGGAACAACTTCCGATCTTCATCATAATACCTACAAAAATTACACCGCTTTCTCCGTATCCCGACAAACCGGGGGGGATAATGAGAGATTAATTTCCAGTGCCCACAATTGGCTTATGGGATATCATGGTGGAGGTAATAATAAATTCTATTTCAATGGTTGGTTACATGCCGGCTCCGATCCCTCCGATACCAACTGGCACCTGCACGCTGTTAAATTAAACAACGATCAGGGGAGCACCTGGAAAGACTTGGTACCCGGAGCAATCAATGGAAGTGGTGCCAGTGACAGTTATCCCAACCCTGGGCAAATCCGCTTTGGTGGATGGAGAAACTTGGAGGAAACAAGTAAGGGAGAAGTTTCCGCATTCCTCTTCTACGACCGGGTCTTGTCGGACAGCGATCTTCTTGGTCTGCAATATTACCTGGCGAACAAGTGGAATATGACCGACCAGTTACAGTTTGATTTTAACCGGAAAATAAAACTATCCAGTCATGAGGATTTCCGGACCTTAAACTTAACTAGTCAAAGCAATTACCAAAACTCCCTCACTCTTTTCACCGGGACCTTTCATGCGAAAGAGACCGGTTTTTATCAGTGGGAATTACTCAACACCTCGGAGCAATCCGCTCTTTGGATTGATCAAAACCAAAACGGTTTTTTTGAAACCGGTGAGCGACTCCTTCATTATGCAGGCGAGGGTCTGAATAACTTGGTGCTCGATTCGATCGATTTGAACGAAGGAAATTACAGCTTTGCTATCTATCATGCAGTTGGCTCCGGCACACCTTCTGTAGAAGTTCGTTTTTCCACACCTTCGAGTAATTCGGGCCCCCCTTCCCTCACCACCATTCACCCTTCGGCTCCGAACCAGAACGATCTATTTTCCACCCCGATTCGCTCCACTCTTCTGAGAAGAGGCCCTCTGCAATTAGGAATCAATGGAGACGGGACTGTGTTCTTCAAATTTGTTACGCTTGGTAACATAGTAACGATGGAATCGGACCAGATAATCCCCGCAGATCAATGGTCTCATCTCGGAGTTTCAGTCAACGAGGAAAACTCCACCCTGCAGCTTTTTATCAATGGTTCCATGGTGACCTCCACCGAAATCCCCACCGGCACGGCTGCCGACCTCTCCGATCATCTGTATTGGACTTTAGGCGGGGAGCACCCCATCGAAAAAGATTACTTCTATGGCAAGATGGATGACCTGAGGTTTTATGCAAATTCTCTTTCCGAAGAACAAATGCTCGCTATTTCCAACGACGATATCACCGGGCAACCAACTGTAGGCTTCCGCAAACAAGTCATCTATGACGAGGGTTCTGCAACCAACGGATTTTCTCTGGTTAACGACGAAGGAACCCTGCGTGCCCTCGTAATTGAAAATGAAACAGCAATTGAAGCCAGCACCACCCGCTTGATCGAAAATACCGCTAATGACCTCCCGTTCACCCCCCTTCAACAGGACGACTGGAATTTGCAACTTTGGTTGGACGCTGCTGATTTAACCAGCATGGACCAGGGAACCTCACCGGGTGCTGTAGGACCTCCTGGCAATGGTGCTACTGTGGGTTTCTGGCAGGACAAGAGTGGTAAAGGTCATCATGGGATCAAAGTTGGCAACTCAATAAACTACTCTCTAACTGCCCTCAACGACTCCATGCCAGGGTTAGATTTTAATAGTCAAGGTGCCATGGATTTGGAGAACACTGAAGATTTCGACACATGGAATCAACTTACCATTTTCGTTCTTTATGAGTGGGCCGGTGCTGTTGGAACCACGTGGCACAATGTAATTAATAAGGGAGGAACGGGATGGAACGATGCATCTTGGGTCTTACAAACAATGAATAACAATTCTCCACACACACAAGGAACAGGATTTGTTTTGGGATCAGTAGATGGTGGAAACTTCAGGCTTAATGGTGGAGCTAATACGGTAGCCAGTACTGGAAACCCGAAAATCATTATGGCTGAATATGATGGCACATCGAGTTCTAACCAGATGAAGATCTACTCCAATGGCGTAATTGCCGCGCAGAGAAGTGCTCTTTCCTCTCTTAGATCCACTCCCACTAGAAAAGTAAGAGTTGGAGATAGTTCCCATGACTATTCCGAAATTCTCATTTTCAATAGCATTCTGAGCACCGAAGACAGAGAGAAAATTGAAGGTTATCTCGCACACAAGTGGCAGATGCAAGGAGACTTGTACTACACCCACCCTTATTTTTCAAATCCACCGCCAGGTTCCGCAGAACTCAAGAAAGCAAATGAGATTGATACCAACTGGCACCATGTTGCGGTGAGCTATGGAGAAAACCCAAAAACATTAAAGCTATACTTAGACGGTCAACTTGCCGATGAACCCGTTGTATCTCCGGCAAGTGGTCTAATCCCATCCCATCCGGACATACCCTCGGTCGGTGCTCCGCAGGGTAGCTTTTACCTACCTTATTTTGGCTCCTTCTTGGGAACCTTGGATGATATCAGGGTTTACGATCGTGGACTTTCTGCCAGTGAAATCGCTCAGGCATATGAGGGAGATGCCAACCAGACTGGACTCGTTGAATACCGGGTTGTCGAAAAGCCCCAGATTCAAACCTTGCCTGCGATGGAAGCCCGTCCAGATTCTGTCATCCTTCGAGCCAATTTATCATCAATCGGCGGAGAAATTATTGAGAGTGAAGTTACTTTGGGTGAAGAGTTTGACCAAGATACTATCCCCGGAATACAGGCATGGTTTGATGCCGATCAAATTGAAGCACAAAATGGTGCATCCCTTACAAAATGGCAGGATTATTCGGGCCGGCCCAGCCAGGATCGGAGTTTCACCAATGCTCAAGGAAGCCCAAGGTTACTTTCCTTCGCATTGAAAGGAAACCCAGTAGTAAGCTTTGATGGAGAGGATGACCTGATGTGGACTGGGTATGACTTTAATTTCCTCCTCCATCAGACAGGTTACACCATGATCACCCTTGCCCGATTCAGTGGGGGTGAAAACAACCGGGTCATCACTTCGAGAAACAATGATTTTTATTTTGGTTTTCACGCAGATGGAGTGGGATTGTGGAGAGCGGGAGGAAATATTTCTCCTTTTGGGGATGCACCCGACAGCCAATGGCATCTTCACCTTGGAACCATCAGTGATAATACTGGAGACCCAAGGGCCTCATTCTGGCAGGATGGAATTCTTAAAGTGCAGGACTCATTGGCATCGGACAACCAAAACTTTGGTCCAGGACAGCTCCAAGTTGGAGGGGTGGGAACAAACTATTCCTCATGCGAAATCGCCGAGATTTTGATTTATTCTGAAGAACTCAACTCCTACCATCGGTCCATCCTTGAGGGATACTTGGCCCACAAATGGAATCTGGTGGAAGAAGTCCTGCCCTCAAATCATCCATACCGAGATCTGGATCCGTTTGGCCTGCAAGTTTCCCAGACAGCTTCGGTCAGTGTTGGAGGAGACCCAGCAGAGGTTATTATCTTTTGGGGTGACGAAAAAATTGAGACTCTTTCAACTTCAACCGACCCAGACAATAATTCTACCTGGGATTATGCCACCACTCTCAGCGAGTCGGCTGATATCGGATCTCTCGAAAAAACGATTTCTGAAAACTTGATGGAAGATAAGGAATATTACTTCCGTGCTTATGCCAGAAATGTTGCCGGGGAAACCTGGGCCGATCAGATCCAGACATTCAAAACGATCGATACGCAATTTACGGCCTATAGTATGGATGGATTGATCCTTTGGCTGGATGCGTCCGATGTCGATGGAAACGGCGAAAGAGACCAAATCCCCGATCAAACAAATATTCCATTATGGGTGGATAAATCAACAAGTGCTAAAGATGCCACACAAACCATCATAGACCAAATGCCATCCTATGATAGAAGTGGATTTGGGTCCCTCCCATCGGTTCGTTTCACCTCTGGGCAATCTCTGAAGGTCGGAATCCTGAGTAATCTCAGTGGCCCTCTAAATATTTTTGCCAGCGCCTATGGAGATGGAGTTATTATCGGAGGAGATGACGGACAATACCCTTGGACCCTGGATGCAAGTTCTTACAACTGGTTGAATGTATTTCGCGGAGAAAATGAAGCCCTCCAGCAAATCACCCTTGGCTTGGATCCACGTACAAATCTCGGCATGCTAACTGGATCCATCGGGGAAATTCTAGTTTTTGACCGACTCCTCGAACCCTTTGAAAGAGAAATGGTGGAAGGATACCTGGCCCACAAATGGGGATTGCTGGAAGACCTGGCAGAATCTGGATTTGCGGTAAACCAGGGGTTGGTATTGTACTACCCCTTCAATGAAACCGGTGGCTCTGTGGTTGAGGACTACTCCGAGACCCTTCGGCACGGGATGGTTATAGATGCAGATCTAAATACAGAGGGTAAATTTACATCCGGCATCGGGTTTGATTCGATTGATTCCGCCAACGCAAAGATTGATTTGGATTACAATGAGCTTTCTATGACCCAGGATAATTGGACTGTATCCACATGGTTTCAGTACCCCATTCATAACGCTGATGTAGATGAATATGTTGTCTATTTTGCAGATGGAACAAGCTTTCCAGTATTTTATGTCGGAGATGAACAATTTGTTATGGATAGTATCTCCGATTCAACTTTTGAGGCAACTTCCCTATCGGGTAGCGAGGAATCTCCTGAATGGCACCACTTTGCCCTTACCTCATACACCGGTGGATATGCCTTATTTATCGACGGTGAGGAAAAATACCGGGACCCCACATGGACTGCCGGTTCTCTGGGCATCCGTACAATCGGAAATATTCTTGGTGGAGGTAGCCGGTTCTCCCCTGCCATCGATGACTTCCGGGTTTATAACCGAACCCTTAGTAATTCTGAAATTTCCTCGCTTTACGGAAATGGTGAAGGAGATTTCGGTACTCATCGCTATGAGTCATTCCCCCCAGTATTTGATAATGTACCGGTTATTCTTCTCCCCAAAGATGCCATTGCTCATTGGAAATTTGATAATTTGGATGGCACGGAAGTAAGAGACTCTTCTGGTTTCGAAAACCATGGGTTCGTCGATGGGAATGACTCAGAATTTGACCTGTTTATAAATAACTCCACGGAAGGGAAAAATGGACAATCCATGCAGTTCTTTAATGATGTAAGGATTAAATGCACATTAAACGAACCCAGCGAACAAACTACGCTCAGAGATTCTTTCTCTTTAAGTTTTTGGCTAAATACCAATGATTCAGATGCTTCTATAATTTCTTCTGGCCGATTCAATATCTTTGTTTCTGATGGCTACCTAGGAACCGAGATATATGTGGGTTCTCAATGGCGTAAAACGGAGCCCATACTGATTCCATTTGGAGCATGGATGCATATCATCCTTTGGTGGGATGGAAATAAGTTAAGACTTTATCTTAACAACGAGGAAGCGACTCCAGCAGTAAATGCCAAAGGCAACCTCACCGGAAACCCAACTTTTTATCTGGGGGAAACTTCCAATGATGGGTACGGTGCTTTTAGTGGTCTCATCGATGACTTCAGGGTCTATGCCCATGCATTAAACCCTAAAGAAAGAGAGAATACTTTTAACTTTATTGACTCTGCTTTGGTTGCGACCTACGGAGAAGAATTTTCATACCAAATTGAGACCCTTAAGGGCCCCACAGATTTCAACGCAACAGGTCTCCCCACAGGGTTATCTATCGATCCAAAATCCGGGCTAATTTTTGGTACTCCCTTACAATCTGGCTTGGATTTCAATGTTACGATTGCTGCCTCCAATTCTTCCGGAAGCGACGAAGAAAATATGACCTTCTTTGTGAACCCTGGATCACAAAGTATTATCTTTTCTGAGATCAATTCCCTCAAATATGGCGATCCACCTGTTGACTTAAATTGGACTAGCACATCGGGTCTTCCTGTTTCTATTCGGATTGTGGAAGGGGAAGAATTTGCCGAACTCAGTTCCGCTCAAATGCCCAGCACTCTGACTATCCTCAACCCTGGAGTGGTCAAACTGGAGGGTTCCCAACCTGGTGATGGCAACGCAACTTATCAAGCCGCCACCAAGGTCCTCGATGAATTCATTATCTCAAAGAAAGAACTTATCGTGCAGGTGGATAATTATTTCAGGAAACCTGACGAAGAAAATCCTCCTTTGGAATATCAATTGGTAGGACTGGTTGGGGATGATAACGAGACCGGTTTTGATCGAAACATTACCCTAGCGCTTGATGTTACCGATGGATCGCCCGAAAACCCAACCCCCATTGGCGAATATAAAATCCGTGGAAGCAGTGGTCTCTCGTCCAAATATTTCTTTACCTACATCGATGGCACCTTAACCGTAAGTAATAAGAAAAAACAGGGAGTCCTCTTCGATCAGGATCTAAGCCAAATTCCGGCAACTTCCGAACCCATTGATCTTAATGGATATTCGTTCGACTTGGATAATAATCTATCCACAGGCTTACCTCTCTATTACGAAGTTGAAAATAAAAATGTCGCAAGACTGCTGGTTACTCAAAACGAATACCTCCGATCCCACTGGAAATTTGATGAATCTAAATATGCCGAAGCCTACGATGAAAAGAGAAGAAACTCTGGAACACTTCTCGGTCTGACCACAGTGGGTGAAAACTCGGCTTGGAGCGAAGGTAAATTCTCCGGTGCCCTTCAACTCAATGGCACATCTGGCAGAGTTGATTTTGGTCCCATTCGTTTCCCTGAAAACTATACCCTTTCATTCTGGGTAATGCCGGACTCGAATACTTCTTCCCCAGAAAGTCCAGAAATGAATATTCTTACCAAATTTGGTGTACCTACGATGAATCACTTCCGTTTCTATAAACAAGAAGGAAATGGATCCATTGCCTTTGACTTTTATGCAGATGGAAATGCATCTCCCACTACATATTCATCCGATGCCAACATCCTCGAAGATTCAAACTGGACTCACTTTGCCATCGTTCATGAAATAGAAACCGGTTCGCTTCGGATTTACGCGGATGGAGATCTTATCATCGAGGAAAGTTCTGTGGTTGATGCAAATAATAGTCATCCTTTGGATTTCCGCTTCAGCAAGCTTACTGCTGGCCATGAATCCCTCTCCTTTAAGGGGTTAATCGATGATCTTCGTTTTTACGATAAAGCTCTAAGCACACCTTCTATAGCCAATATTTTTAACGATGGTGGCGGGGATTACCAAACTATCGAAATCCTCGGTGCAGGCACCACAAGAATAACCGCCAAACAAAGCGGAAATGCGGAATATGAAAAAGCACTGCCCGCATACAATTACCTCAGTGTTATCAAATCTTCTCAAACGATTGATTTTAAACCACTGATCGATCGATCTGTCGGAGATTTTCCTTTTACTCTCTCTGCAGAAGCAAGCTCAGGACTTCCCGTAAAATTTTCGCTCTCGGATTTGTCCCTTGCGAGTATTCAGGGAAATACAGTCACGGTTCGTAACGCTGGTGAACTGGTCGTTACCGCTACCCAACCAGGAAACGAAAAGTTTTTCGCCGCTCCCCCAGTTACCCAATCCTTCACCATAGGATTTGGTAATTTATTTGCAGATTCCATTCCCGGATTGGATCTTTGGTTGGATGCCATCGATATCAACAACGATGGTCTGGAAGATGAGCCTAATGATTTTCTTATCAGCAATAAGATCAGCCTCTGGGCAGATCGTTCCGGTAACAACAATAGTCCTGTGGAAGCCAATTCTTCCCGCATGCCAACTTGGATTAATTATAACTCAGACCAATCCCTTTTGGGAAAACCTGTGGTGAGCTTCAATAGTCAACTTAATCAAACTTTAGCCCTGCAAAGCTCAATATCTGATCCAACTTTTATTTTCTTTGTAGCCAAGCAAAGTTTTGCACAAGAAAGTAAATTACTGGGAGGTGATTTAATTACCACCAATGCAAGTGGGTTTTTCTCGCTGGCATACAATCAGTTCAACCCGGAGATCTATTCGGTTCAACCTACCAACAACTGGTCTGTTTGCACATTAGGAACTTCCCCACCCTCTCAAAATCTTTGGGTAAACGGTGAACTGATGGGATCTTCTTCCAGTTTGCTCTACCCCGAACCTCTTAGCCTGATCGGAGGTGCATTCAGTGGGGATATCGCGGAAATTTTAGTATTCACCCAGGGTCTGAATTTCGTGAACCGGCAAAAAGTGGAGGCTTATCTGGCCCACAAATGGCAACTGGAAGACAGGTTACCTGAACTCCACCCCTATTACAATACCCCGCCCGCATTTGGGGGAACCCAATCGATCACCTGGCTTGGATTGGATGGAGTAGACGAAGACGCACTCCCAAAACTCCCTGTAAAAGCTGCAAACGATCCTGACTTCACCCTGACTGCCGTGGCTTCTTCTGGTCTTCCTGTCATCTATTCCAGCAGCGATCCAACCATTCTCGCCATCGCAGATAACCAAGCCAAAATCATCGGCCCTGGGAAAGTCACGATTACCGCCTATCAAACTGGAAATACCCGATTTTTTGCAGCTCCTAGCGAGGCAGTAACCTTGCAAATCATTGATTTTTCGGATCCAAACTTTAGAAAAGATTCTCAGGAAATCGAGTTTAGTGTTGTGCCAGAAAAGGTTCGGGAAGATCCACCTTTCCAAATTCAGGCATTGGCTGAATCCTCTGGAGAAAACCATCCTGTTTATCGACTCCCTGTTATCCTGAAAATAGAATCAGGCCCAGCAACGATCGACCCACTAGGAGTGGTTACGCTGGATGGTTCTGCAGGCACGATTGTAATTTCTGCCAACCAAAGTGGGAACGCCTATGTTGAGGCAGCTAAAACCGAATTACTCACCATCGAAATATCAAACCGTACCCGCCCGACTATCCTTTTCAGTGACCTTAAAAAGGAAGGTCCTCTTGCCCCAGTTTTGGCAAGTGGAAGACCCATGCCTATACCTGGTGCGTACGCCAGCAGTGGTGGCCGCATCTCTTTGGCTAGCTCTGATCCGACCATCGTCGAAATCTCTGGAACCAACCAAATTATTGCTCATAAAACAGGAACCGTAACCATATCATTTACTATACCCGCGGATGAAAACTTTGCATCTGCTCTGCCCCGCACGAGAACCCTTGAAGTGGTAAAGCCCACCAAATCTGCCTGGCTCGAAAACCGTCGAAAAGATCCCAGATATAACTCCTTAAAAAGCAGGTTCATTGATCAAAGAAAAGCACAACTCCCCACATGGACCGATACACAAGCCACCTATGATTTTGACCAGGATGGCTTTGATTCGGACGGAGATGGGTACAGCAACTTATTTGAGCGTGCGACCGGGATGGACTCGCTTGGTTTTGATCAGATCAACGCCCCACAGTTAATAGGATCCGAATCTGGCAAATCGAGGATTTCTTTTGTCCGCTACACCAATCCCCTAAGCTCTACTGGAGAACAATTTGATTACGTCATCGAGGAGAGTTTAGACTTACGGACTTGGGTACCCGCGTCTCCTACTCTAGAGAACCGAGTTCAAATAGGCGGAGGCATGGAGAGAGTCACTTATCTTGCCAACGAACCTGCTCAACCGAAGGTTCATAAATTCCTGCGGCTGACCATCAGAAAAATCGAATAACTCGAATGAATTTTTTACCAATCACAACAATAACCAATAACTAGTAAATCGAAACTCATGATTAAAAAAATATCTACTCTGTTACCCCTGCTCCTTATCTCCAGCTTTCTCTCTGCCGCAACTTTCCCAGATATCAGCGTGGAAGATCTCCAAAAAGCAATTTCTGCAAAAGAAGTAGCGGTGATCGATGTAAACGGCCCAAACTCCTTTGCCAATGGCCACATACCAGGAGCAATCGAATTCTCATCTCAAAAAGCTGACCTAAAAAACCTTCTTCCTAAAGATAAGAATACCCTGGTGGTCGCTTACTGTGGCGGTCCATCATGCCGTGCTTATTTAAGGGGAGCCAATGCGGCTTCAGAACTGGGTTACAAAAATGTAAAACACCTTTCTGCAGGAATTTCCGGATGGAAAAAATCAGGCCAGAAAGTATCTAAAAAATAAATTTCTTATTGGTTACACAGCTATTTTGCACTTCCATGGATTCAAGATTTAAAAAACTACACACCTGCCTGATTCTGCTCATCGGTGTGTGGACTCATCATACCATTCTCGGTTCGAGTTCCAGTGAATCCATGGGAGTGCTTTCTGTCTCCTTGCAAGCAGGATCATGGGATGCCCCCACCTACTCGATCTTTTCTCCTGGGGTACAGAACACCCCTGTTTTTCGAGGACCCATCCAATCGAGTGCAGAAAACAATGTCAGTTTTTTCAGGACACCAGATGTGGCGAATCCATCCAATTTCAAAGGCCCACTTCCCAACGGTGTACTCCATTCCATTCCAGCAAAAGCGGAAGCATTTTTAGATGAAAATGGCTCGCTCTCATCGATCAGTTTATTGGATCCAGGCAGTGGGTATCTCGGTCCGCCAAGAGTTATAATTTCTCCGCCTAATCAGGAAAATTCCGATGCCACTCATTTTCGTGCCGCTTCTGCATGGATCGAATGGAATGCATCAACCCAGAACATCACCGGAATTTCTGTTTTGGAAAAAGGCAGGGGTTATAAGCAACCACCCACTGTAAAAATCGAGGGCGGTTCTTACTTTCTCAAAATAACAGACCCCACTTCCAGTTCACTCGGACTCCATTTACCCATCATCTCCAATTCTGATTACTCTTTAGAAGTAAACAATTCCTTTGATACGGGTGGCACGGATGGTATTCCCTTGGTTAGCGAAATCATTCAATCTGGTCAATTTGTGGAAGTGGTTAAGGGATGGACCCTCGGATCTCTCCTCGGTTCCACTGTAGATGAATTGAAATTGCACCCAGACATCAATGCAAGTCGGGCCGACTGGGTATATTTACTCAATGATCCAGATGAACAGGTTGGAGACTCCTCTGATTTCATTCCACACTTTCACAACGGCACAGATTGGCGATTGGTTCACACTCCTTCTGTTATAACCAACGACCAAGTGATTGCTCCCGATGAATCCGTGATTATTGCTCGAAGGTTCGATGAAAATGCGACCCTTTTCTTTTCTGGAATCGCACCAAGCATCACTTCGACCTGGGTACTCCCGGAATTCAATCGATCCAAACTGGTCTGCAACCCATTTCCTACGGATCTTAAGCTTTCTGACTTAATTGGCCGCGAAAGGATCACCGAAGATAATTCATCCAGCGATCAAAACCGTACCTTATGGTTAGCCCACCCAGACCAGGACCGGGCAGATAATCTTCAAATCCTCAATTCCTCCGGATGGTCTACTTATTGGCACGATGGAACCAATCTTGCCATTACTTCGGATGCGAGGATTTCTGCCCGCAAAGGATCTGGGATTGGGGGTGCTTTGACCCTAAACGATTTTTCCATGTCCAATGGAAACATTCTTGCCATTAGCAACCCAGCCTCGGGTAATGTGATGATCACAACCTCGGAAAATCATGGGCTAAAGAGTGGGTTCCGCGTAACCATTTCCTCGGCATTTGGGTATTTAACCAATGAGAATAAAGATCAAATTGATGCAGATGGTATGATTGTGGAGGACGGAGACGGGCTAATCATCGAATCTCCGGTCAATGGGGAATGGGAAATTACAAACCCTACCGCCAATACTTTTGAACTGAAAGATGCCAAAAACTATACCGATTTCATCAACGATGGATCGGCGACCTGGTCCACAGGTCACCCAGGGGCAGGCTATGATAACAATGTGACCCTCTCCATTATTGGCGGCGGTGGAGTCGGTGCCAAAGCAGTTGGAATCGTAGAAGATGGCATCATTCAATCGATTGCTATCACCCAGGGAGGTTTCTTATATACCCACCCGCCCAAAGTGGTGGTTCATCCTGGCGGGTGGCAAAAGTTGGGAAGAGGAAATGCTCCGATTAACGACCTGACCATCCCTGCTGGTTCAGGAGTTTTGCTGATCAGGAAACACCCCTATGGTGTGCGTTCCCTCATTCCGCTCAGGGAAATCCAAGACTAAGCCTCAGGAAACCTGATAGGCATCTACATCCAAAGTATCAAAAACCTCCTTGTCCAAGGGAAATTCATTTCGGACCTCTTTGATTTGTCTCAGGCAATTTTGCACCGAAGAGCTCAAGTAAAATAAATGGTATCGATAGTAACCCTTGATCTTGGCCAAAGGGGTAGCTGCGGGACCCTTAACCTCAACTCCCTCCAAAGAGGATTCATCGAGCTTTCTGCGCCATTGTTCTGCGTAAAAACGGGTTTTCTCCTCTCCTCTCCCACGGAAAACATGTCGGATAAGATGACGATAGGGAGGATACCTTAGCTCCTTCCTCATCGCCAACTCTTCCTCCAAAAACTCATCCAACTCCGCCCGTCTCGCAAATTGGATGCAACTTTCATGAGGGGCATAGGTTTGCACATAAACCTCTCCCACCCGGTCTCCCCTGCCTGCACGTCCTGCAACCTGAACCAAAATTTGAAAGGCACGTTCGGATGCCCGAAAATCTTCCATTCTTAACGGAAGATCAGCATCTATTACACCAACCAAAGTGACCCGGGGGAAATCGAGCCCCTTGGCGATCATTTGTGTACCCACCAATACATCAATCTTGCCTTTGCGAAAATCGCTGAGAATCTCACGAAAAAGATTTTTTTTGGTCATCACATCCGCATCCACCCGTACAACTCTGGCTTTTCGGGGCATGACTGCTTCCACTAAATCTTCAATTCTTTGGGTCCCATGACCTTTTTTACGAATATCCAAAGACTGGCAATTCCCACAAATTTGAGGAGCCGGTTTGCGGTATCCACAGAGATGGCAGTGCAGGTAGTGGTCCGTTCGATGGTAAGTCATCGCAATGCTGCAGTCCCTGCACTGCTCAACTTCTCCACATTCAGTACAAAACATCGTCGTATTGAAACCTCTTCGATTTAAAAACAGGATACTTTGCTCCCTATTCTCAAAACGCTGCCTTAAGGCTTCCACCAAGGGTTGTGAAAGCACAGGGGGCACCTTTTGCTTGAGGGCTTCCCGGCGCATGTCGACCAGATGAACCAAGGGTAACTCCCTTCCATCAATCCGCTTCCTTAAAGTGGACTTTTGGTATTTCCCTCGCTCCACATTTCGGACGGTTTCCAGGGAAGGTGTAGCGGATCCAAGAAGGCACACCGCCTTATTTAGAAAGGAGCGATAGACCGCAACATCCCGGCCATGATATCGGGGAGAATCTTCCTGCTTGTAGGCTTGCTCATGCTCCTCGTCGACAACCACCAACTTTAAGTTTTGCACGGGAGCAAAAATGGCGGAACGGGCACCCACCACAATTTTGGCTTTTCCCTGGACCAGGTTGCGCCAGGCATCCACCCGCTCGCCGGCGGAGAGGTGACTATGCCAAACCACTACTTGTTCCCCTATTTTACCAAACCTCGAACGCAAGCGGTCTACAGTCTGCGGGGCGAGGGCAACTTCCGGAACAAGGAACAATACCCCTCCACCCCCCGCAAGGACTTTTTCCATCGCTTGGCAGTAAACTTCTGTTTTTCCAGAACCTGTGACTCCCTGTACAAGTCTTGCACGAAATTCGCCCGTATCCAAATCTGCTAAGATTTCATTGGTTGCCTGTTTTTGCTCGGGTGTTAATTCACGCAAAGAATCCACACTTCCCCCGTCCCTTTCACTCCAATCATCGCCATAGGCATCTCGATTCACTTCGCTGATCGTTTCCTCGACCAATCCTTTCTGGATCAACCCATCGAGCACCGAGGCAGAAACCCCTGCTTTTTTTGCCCAATTGACTGCATCTATTTTATTTCCCAGAGTTTCTCTGAGTATTTCATAAGCCTGCATCTGCTTAGGGGAACGGGCCAGTAATTCAGTAACTTGCGCATCGGTTACCTGGACCACTTCAATCATCCTCCTTTTTTTGGCCAGCATACCATCCCGAACCGAGGAAGGAATCATCGCACCCAGGGTACTCTCAAGAGAACTGGCGTAGTAAGAAGATACCCATTTTGCCAACTGCACAAGTTCTGGGCTTAGAACAGGTTCTGGTTGCACAAGAGCCGTTATAAAGCGTAATTTTTCCCTTGGAGGAGCATGCTGGGGGGAGATGGATGAAACTAAGCCTGTGACCCGGCGAACGCCCAGGGGAATTCGCACCAATGAGCCGACTTTCAAATCTTTAAACAAGGAGTCTTTGGCTCCATAGGTCAGCGGTAAATCATAACCTCCAAGAGGCAGAACCTCGACCAAAGATGGCTTTGTCTTCTCGGGACTCACTTATTCTTTGCAAGTTTGCATAAACTCAAATCACTTCTCCTACAAAAGTAAGCTTAACCAAGTCGGAAATCCCTGAACTGAAATGATAAAATAATCACCCTACAAGCTTTCTCTGATTCAGACTGTATCTTCAACCTGAAATCAACTTATTCCAATCTTCCCTTAATTGGGCGCAAAACATTCTCGCTCCCCAATCACAATCCATCTAATGAATGGATATAGTCATGAAAGATTCTCTCCATTTCATGCCCTCCGTTTTTAAGGAGCGCAACCGTCGTAAGAACGCAACCCGGTTGCTTAGGTTCTTTGTGGTACTGGCAGTCTTTGTGCTCATTTACATGAACCTCTACCGTTCCTTTATGGGCAGTGAACGCGGAGGCGAAACGATTGGCTGGGTAGAGTCCCTTTATTGGGTGCTTACAACCATGTCCACTTTAGGATATGGGGATATTACCTTTACGGGAGATACCGGCAGATTGTTTTCCATGGCGGTTATGTTTACCGGGGTATTTTACCTCTTCATTGTTTTGCCCTTTGCGTTCATGGAGTTCCTCTACAAACCCTTTCTCGAATATCAATCGGGTGCACGGGTCCCCAAAAAGTACGAACCGGGAGAGCAAAAGCATGTGATTCTTACTCACTACGACTCAATCAGCCATGCTCTGATGGAAAAGCTCACCCACTTTGGCTATCCTTTCGTGCTGGTAGTCGACAAAATCAAAGAGGCTCAAAAGTACCATGATATGGGTATCCCAGTGATGTTTGGATCGATTGAGGACCGCAATACCTTTTACGCTGCCGGGATTAAAAATGCTGCTATGGTGGTGGCGACCGATGATGATATCCGCAATGTCAATGTCGCCTTCCGAGCCCGTGATCTTGATCCCAAGCTCCCCATTGTTGGCACCTGCAACAACCCAAGCTCCGAAGATATCATTGAACTAGCTGGGGCCAACCATGTGATCCGCTTCGCCAAGAAAATGGGTAGCTTTCTTGCCCGCCGTATTTCCTGCACCGATAATAATACCCATGTAATCGGTTCCTTTGGTGAAGTCTTGATCGCAGAGGCTACTGTTCATGGCACGCCCTTGGTTGGCAAGCAGTTACATGAAACTAAGCTCCGGGAGGATTACGGAGTCAACGTGGTGGGAATTTGGGAACGGGGAAAATTTGAGACACCCTCCCCCAGCACCATGCTTAACAACCACACCGTGCTTTTGCTCGCCGGTATCCAAAGCAGTTTTGATAAGTATGACCACGATTTTCGGAATTTCTCCAGTAACTCCGCTCCTGTCATTATTATAGGTGCTGGTAGAGTTGGGCGGGAAACCGCCAAGACCCTCCACGAGATGAATGTGCCCTACCGGGTGATCGAAACTGATCACAAAAAAGCCGGAATGGTCGACAACTCAATCCTTGGGGACGCCTCCGAAAAAACTGTTCTCGAACGGGCAGGAATCAACAAGGCACCTGCAGTGGTCATCACCAGCCACAATGATGAGAGCAACATGTATCTCACCATTTATTGCAGAAAATTACGCCCCGATATTCAAATCGTCAGCCGGGCCTTCCTTCACCGAAATGTGGAGCCTCTGCACCGGGCTGGAGCGGATTTCGTTATGTCGCAGGACTGGATGGGAGCGAACACCATCTTCAACCTGCTCAACCGGGCGGAAATTCTTATGATCACAGAGGGTCTCGATGTTTTCAGTCAGAAAACTCCCAAGTCTCTCGCAGGTGTAACAGTCAAGGATTCTAAAATCCGCGAAAAAACGGGTTGCAGCATCGTGGCGATCAAGGGAGATCAGGGCACCATCATCACCCCTTCTCCCAATGATCAGTTTTGTGGGAATGGAGAAATTATTTTGATTGGCAGCGAAGCTGCCGAAAAATCTTTCGAATCCAAATTCTGCTCCTGATCTAGTTCCCAAAGATTGTTCTCCCGGGCAAAGATAGAGAGGCAGTCTAAGGGCTGACCTTGAGAGCTGTCCCAGCCAGATCCTTACGGTCCAACATGGGATAACTTACCATAAAACGATTCTCGTCGATTAAGTTGAACTGATAATGGGTGGTACCAGGTGGTAGGATAGCCTCCGCATTCGAAGACCCTTCCCCCTTTTTTCTAACCACTTTTGCTGGTAAGGGAAACCACTCACTGTCCGAGGACGCTCCATTTAGGGAATAGATAACCTGAGCTTTGGTTACCTTGGAACCTCTTTCTTGAAAGCGTAACTGTACCTTGCGTTTGGTTCGCTGGTGGTCGATCACGGTTGGAACCTCCTTTACACCGGGAAGCTTAACTCGGGTACAGGTAGGGTTTAGGTAAGTCATCCCCGCATCCAAGTCGTTTAGAAAACCAAGTAGTTCCTCTTTCATTGATTCAGCAAGTTTTGGGAGCTTTTGGCTTAAATCATTGGTTTCCTCCCAATCCACACGATTTCCCGAAGAATCATACAATTGATAGAGCTCCACTCGTTGCCTTTCAAAGATGTGATTGTAGATCAACTTGTACCCGTCTTTGAGATGGGCGGACTGCTGGCAGTGTCCATTTGGAAAATGCCAAAACATGGACTTTCTTGCCTGGCCGCTCTTTGCATCCAAAACTTTTTGAGGGTCCTGAGGATTATCGGTCAACAAAGGTCCAAGATCAGATCCGTCGAGGATTTGCCCGGCTGAATTTTTAGTCTTGGTCCATCCTAAAATCGTTGGATAGAAATCCAGACCATTGACCACCACCTCACTGAAAATTCCTGGTTTTATCTCAGGCCCAGAGATGAGAAAAGGAACACGGATGCCACCCTCCCTCACATGAATTTTTCCTTCATCCAATGGAAAGTTATCCGTGTAAACCTCACCCGGGTGGCCTTCCATCCCTCCATTGTCTGAGGTAAATATAATGTAAGTATTTTCGATTAATTTGTGCCCTGGCCATCTGGGGTCTTCGGTTTGTTCCAGGTATCCAATCAGCTGCCCTACATAATAGTCCAAAGTTTCGACCATCGCGCAGTAATATGGATTCCTTTGGCCTTCCAAGGTCCAACCTTCTGGGTCTTTGGGGTATTCAACTCCAAGCTTTTCGCAATATTTTCTCAGAAGTTCCTCGCTTCGGGTCTGTATAGGGGAATGGACCAACCAGCTGGCATAATAAAGAAACATCGGATCCTCTTTATTTTCCCTAAGAAAACGCAAGGCTTCCTCGGTTACATGGTCTCGGGGGTAACCATTTTCATCGAGACGATAAGGGTCTTTCTCATTGGTCGTGGCAAATCCTTCCAATCGGTTGGGCATCCCATTCTGCACCCCTCTCGCTTGAGAGTTCCCCGCCACATGGGTGGTAAAATCAAATCCTTCATCCTTGGGCTGGGGGAAGGCATAGTGATTCACTGCTATGTGCCATTTACCCACATGACCTGTTTTATACCCATTCGATTTGAGAGCTTCTGCAATGGTCACATTTTTCGTATCCATTCCTCCCCGGCACCAGGGGGGAATAAAGGAGAGCTGAGGATGCATTGCCATCGGAGGCTTCCCCGAGGCTACGGTTGTGCTCATCGTTCTCGCTGGATGTTTCCCGCTCATAATTGCACAACGGCTTGGGCTGCATACTGGCGAGGGTGAATACCCGTTCTTAAAAAGCACACCCTTCTGGGCTAAGCGGTCGATATTGGGCGTTTCATAGGGGCAGGGTTCATCAAGGTCGTAGCAGACTAAATCCTGCCAGCCCAGGTCATCCACCAGCATCAGGAGAACATTAGGCTTACCTGGCCGGGCAGACTGCCCGAGCAGCCCGCTCGTTACTCCGAGAACAAAGATCCAAATAGATAGTTTTTTCATTTCGCTTACCTCCTGCCATTACCCATTTTTGATGGGATAAAATCCACCCGGGTAAATTTGTTCATTCTTGGGATATTTACAGATAACACACCTTCGATTACCCGGTAAGGTCCAAGCTCAAAAAGCTCGATATCCTCATCCTCACCCGTAGTTGGATTGATATTTTTTGTGGTCACATCAACTTTGTAGTAAGAACCATCCCTAAATCCCTCTCCACGAAAATCCCTTCTAGACTTGAGGTGGTGAAAACGTTTACCTTCCTGAATTTTTGCTGGAATCGAAACCTTGGCATCCTTAATCCCAGATCCACCACTGGAATAAATCAGGTTCGTAAATATCTTCTTGGATCGGTTCCAGGTGGAAACTCGGTAACGCTCGTTCCCCGTGTAACCCGGTCCTGTAACCGCCAAATCGTTCCCAATTTCCCCAGCCATTGCATGCCGAACCACTTCATCCCTCCCTCCGCCTGCCTGGGCAAACCATTGCCACACATAGTACATCAAATGATTAGGGTCCGATGGAACCTGATAATCCTCAATGGTAAAAATTTCTCCCTGCCCATCTGCGACTTGGAAGTCATCATCTCCCCCACGGAGCGATACTTTCCGGGTAATAACTCCCGGTCCACCATCTGAAGCAGGAATAACCAAATCAGGTCTTAACTCACCAACCCGTCCATTGTAATCCCTTCTTTTAGTAAGCCCCATCGACCAGGGGCTTTCATTATCCGTCCATAAAAAATTCATCACATTCATCCCCCGCTCCATACATTTCCCCATAAGTGTGAGGGTCTTATAAAACCCATCGATTTCATTTCTTACCCCATCTCCATTCACATCTGCACTCAGCACCATACTACCCAGATTCCCATCGTCCCAGTTCACCCAGGCCTCCGCCGAAACAATGGGCTTCCACCAGTATCCCTCACGATCCAGTTTTTGACGGACCAAATCATAATTCCCCCAGGTCGAGGAAATATAGCTACCGTCCATCATCCCGTACCCATCGTGGTGATCAGACACATTGATATTTAGGCAATCCACCAGATCGATCAATTCATGGTTGGTAATTTTTTGCTCAAGGTAATCATTGACCGCCCGGCCTCCCCGGCCATCCAACCCATCGATGACTGGGCACCCCTCGCAGGGCGATGTTCCCGAGGTCGAAATTAATACAGGCAGGGCAGGTTCCGTATTGTAGACCCCACGAACTGCTTTTGCCCCTTTGATAAAAATTTCCTTATGCAAAAACTCCACATCCGCCCCCGGAAGGATGCTTTTGAGGTTGGTCTCATGCCCAAGCTGCCAGGAATGCACCCGCCCTTTGAAGTGCGTAGCCAGGCGGGTCATAAATTCACTGAATGAATCTGGCTTCGGCCGCTTCCCTCCGTTAGGGGCAATTTCAGAAGCCCAGCCCGGGGTGCCAAAAAATACAAATTCAACCTGCAAACCATCCCGGTTGGCTGCATCAACCACCTGATCAAACATTTTCAGACCAGCCGATGGATGTTTCTGATAGTCGCAGTTGGCTTCATTTGGTTCCACCTGCGACCAAGCCACCCAAAACATCACATAACTGCTATGGGTAGCCAAGATTGGGCGGGTCAGTTCGTATTCGTTATTGAATGGGCGGGAAACCGATGGCTGCCAACGCACCCCCACCTGCATGTGATCTGGAGTCCATTCGTAGGCAGGAGAAGCAATCAGGCTCAATGAAAACCCAAGGAACAGGAGCAAGCTACTTAAAAAAGTTTTTCGGATGTATAATTTATGACTCATAAGTTTTGTTCAAAATGGACAAGATCAGAAAACCTTACCTTTTTAAAACAAACAAGGTTTATTCATTCGATCTCTGATTCTTTTTCCACCATGTTCACTGGTTTTTCATTTAGATCAGTGCCAATCCCCCCCGACAAAACCAAACTATCAAAACAGACTTTCCGACTCGATCTGATCAACAGTTCGATGGGAGGTATTTTAGAGGTTGGATTTGGTACCTTTTCCATTTTGATCGCCATTCGCTTCCTCGATGCACCAGACCTAATCAAAGCGATCCTTGCATCTGGCGTATCGGCAGGTCTGCTTCTTGTCCCTTTCATGCAGAGAATAGCCGCCTCATCGAGACTCTGCGTAAGTTCTTTCTGCGCCGGATTGATGCTAATTTGTGGAGGTTGCTTATTTTTGGCTGCCCATATGACAAACCCCTGGTTACTGGCGTGGGCTCTCTTTGTGGCTCAGGTCTGTTTTTCTCAACTCCCTGGGTTTATGATTCAGGTATACTCGAGAAATTATAGCCCCAAAGAAAGGGGAAAAAAACTGTCCTGGAATTTTATTCTATCCGCTTTCATTGGAATGATTCTGTCCTACGGAGCAGGCAATTACCTCGACCGTCAGTCTGCTGAACCTAGCTGGATCTTTATGAGCATGGCATTGGTGTCGCTGAGCTCTGCCCTCGCCCTGTATCTAATCCCATCCCAACCCATTGACAAAGGCCAGCGGGCTTATGGGGTAATGGACAGTTTAGCGACCCTCAAAGAAGACCGGTTATTTGCCAGCATGCTCCTTGCCTGGATGGTCATGGGACTGGGAATTATTATGACCCTCCCTCTGCGAATTGAATACCTTGGTGGAACTGGAGGTCTGAACTTAAGTAACGAACAGATTGCCTTGGTCACTGTGGTGATCTTTTCCATCGCCCGCATCATCAGCTCACGCCTGTGGGGAGAGTTGTTTGACCGGGTTCGGTTTCTTTATTTCCGGATCACGCTGAATCTCATTCTCATTGCCGCGACCCTCGTTTATTTCCATGCGGATGGATTGATGGGAGTCTCTTTGGGGGCGGGCCTTGCAGGCGTAGGCGTGGGCGGTTCCAAAATTGCCTGGAGTTTATGGGTTACCAAACTTGCACCCGCGGGTATGGAAGCTAGGTACATGGGGGCTCATGTCGCTCTCACTGGTTTCCGGGGAGCCCTGGCTCCCTTTCTTGGCTACTGGTTGCTCGGTCTACTTGGATATCAGGGGGTGGCCTGGTTTTCCGTCGCTTTGGTAACGCTCTCCACCCTACTCTTCCTTCGCCTTTTTTCCCATCCACGCACCCGCGATAGCGGATTGTAAAGTTTATCGGACCCCGAGTTGTCGATTGACGGAAACCCACCGCCTGATTTCATATATCGCATGAAAAATATTTTCTCTCTCGCCCTTCTTTCTGTTCTCTTTGTTACCGCTTCTTCTGCCAAATCTCGCATCGGTCAATACATCCTTGGTTTTGGATACAGCATGGCAGACAGCACCTCCGATGACCGTAACGGAGACTTTATCAGGTTAACCGCTCAGGCACCCAACAGCTCTTACTCAGACCTTGGCGTTTACTTGGATTACGGCAGAATGAAAGATGATGGAGAAGATGAATCCTCCTGGAATGTGGGTGCCGATTACCTATTCAATTTCGACGGTTTGGGTGGCCAGTCAGCTCGATTCACCCCTTTTCTTGGTGCTGGGATCGGATACCTGGATGACGAAACACCGATTCGCTTGGGGGAAGATGGTTTTACCTGGAGTTTGCTTGTTGGGTCGGAAATTCAGTTTTCCAATTCCCTGTCCCTCAACTTGGGCGGCCGTTTTTTTGGCTTATGGTCTGAGTTTGGTGAGAACGAATTTACTGCAGATGCTTCGATCAACTGGTGGTTTGATGCAGTTCATGGAGTCTCATTTGAATATCAAAGAGCTTTTGAGGCAAAGCTCAATTACTTCACCCTTAAGTATTTGTATTCCTGGCGCTAGGGAGTGCTTGGTCGGGGGGAAGGGAATTTACATTGAATACGGATCATTGGTTTAACGACTGCCCAGACCGCCGGAACCGCCCCGGTTTAAAATGGGGAAAATATGCCGGAAAGGATATCATCCCACTGTGGGTGGCCGATATGGACTTTCGTGCTCCTCCCCCTGTCGTCGAAGCCGCCCGCGAGGAAGCAGAGTTTGGAAACTATGGATATGCCAAGGCTCACCCCGGTTTAGTTGATTCCGTCGTCCATCATTGCCAGTCTATCTATGATTGGAAAATAGATCCAAATTGGCTCGTTTGGCTACCCGGCATGGTATGTGCCTTGAATGTATGCTGCCGGATGCAGCAAAGTTTTGCCAGACAGGCTCTTACACACACCCCGGTGTACCCTCCATTCCTATCGGCCCCGGGAAATTTCGACCTCAAGTGCACCCACCTCCCCCTCAAGTTGCAAAATCAGCGGTTCTCCATGGATTTTGAGCTATTGGAAAATACGCCCACCCAACCGGGCGATCTCTTTATGCTCTGCCATCCTCATAACCCAGTGGGCACAGCGTTCACCCGGCCCGAGTTGGAGCGTTTCACCACCTGGGCCAGACAAAGAGAACTGGTCATTTGCTCCGATGAAATTCATTGCGATCTGCTTTTGGAACCAGGACTCAAGCACATGCCCTTGGGCAACCTGAATACAGAAACCGCGGAGCATACCATCACCCTGATGGCACCGAGTAAAACATACAATCTTCCCGGTTTTGGGTGTTCCTTTGCGATTATTTCCAATCCTGATCTTCGCCTACGCTTTAAGAAAGCGATGACAGGAATTGTACCCGACCCTGCCGTTATGGGGTTTCGCTTGGCTGAAGTTGCTTACCGCGAAGGGGAAGAATGGAGACAATCTTTGCTGGCATATCTTCGGGGCAATCGTGACCTCGCCATGGAACGCCTATCTAAAATCAATGGGCTTTTGCCTTACTCTCCGGTAGCGACTTACTTGCTCTGGATGGATGCCAGAAAATTGCCCGTCGAAAACCCTCACCGTTTTCTGGAGGAGCATGGGGTTGGTCTATCGGACGGATCTGATTTTGGTGCCCCTGGTTTTCTTCGGCTCAATCTTGGATGCTCCAGAACTTTACTCGAACAGGCATTGGACCGTATCGACCGGGCATGTGCCAGCCTGGTCTAAAAATGGGTACCCCAAGATCAGAAAAGTCACAAACTTCCAGACTTGAAGAACTACGGGCCGAAATCAATCGGCATGATGAATTGTACTACCGGCAGGCCCTCCCCGAAATCTCTGATCAGGCTTACGACCTTTTAAGAAAGGAACTGGACCGATTGGAAGCGGACCTCGATCCGCTCGGTCTTTTTTCTCAGACAGATGAGGGGGCATCGCAAAAAGTAAAACCTCAGGTCGGGGACGACCGTCTCGAATCTTTTAGCTCTCACCGCCACCTCCAACCTATGCTCAGTCTCGACAATACCTACGACGAGAATGAGTTTTTTGAGTTCGATAAACGGTTGCAAAAAATTTTTGGAACCGACCAGCTTTCTTATGTGGTGGAGCCCAAAATCGATGGCGTCGCCATTTCCTTAACTTATGAAAATGGGAAACTGGTCACCGCAACCACCCGGGGCAATGGAGTGGAAGGTGATATCGTTACCCAAAATATTCAGCACATCGAGGGATTACCCAGCCAACTTCCCGGACCCGTGCCTGAAACAATCGAAATTCGTGGGGAAATTTTCATGAGCCACCAGGAGTTCGAGCGCATCAACCAGGAGCGTGAAAAAAATAATCTCCAACTCTATGCCAACCCCAGAAACCTTGCCGCAGGCACGGTAAAATTGCTGGATCCCAAAGAAGCCCGGCAACGAAAACTGGAAATTGTTCTCTATGGGCTTGGTGCATGCAATCCACAGAACCACTTCTCCACCTTATCTGAATTCCATCAGGCACTGAGAGAATGGAAAGTTCCTTCCGTGGAATATTTCCAAACGGTATCGGACGCAAAACAGGCATGGCAGGCCATCCTCGAATTGGATCAACTCCGGCATGGATATGGTTATCCAACCGATGGGGCGGTGATCAAACTCAACTCTTTTGCCCAGCATGCAGAGGCAGGAACCACCGCAAAATCTCCGCGTTGGGCGATCGCCTACAAGTTTGAGACGGAGAGGCAGGAAACCACTTTGGAAAATATTCACCTGCAGGTTGGCAGAACCGGTGCAATCACTCCAGTTGCCTGGCTTACTCCTGTGCAACTCGCAGGTACTCAGGTATCCCGGGCCAGCCTGCACAATGCAGATGAAATCCAACGAAAAGATATCCGGATAGGCGATCGGGTGGTGGTCGAGAAAGCAGGTGAGATTATTCCCCAGGTGGTCGAGGTTGTTTTTTCCCAAAGGTCACCCGAATGTGTGCCCTACTCCTTCCCCGAGACTTGCCCATGTTGCGAAACTCCCCTGGAACGAAGTGAAGGAGAAGCCGCCTGGAAATGCCCAAATGCAGGTTGCTCGGAACAGGTAAAGGGCAGACTCCGCTACTTTGCATCCCGGGGGTGCATGGATATAGATCACCTGGGTGAAGCCGTGGTGGATCAACTCGTAGATCAAAATTTGGTCACCCGAACATCGGATCTTTATGCACTAACCAAAGAACAGGTACGCTCGCTCGAAGGCTTTGCGGAAAAATCTGCCGAAAACTTAATCCAATCCATCGAGAATAGTAAGCAGCAGGATCTTTGGCGTTTGATCTGTGCCCTGGGAATCAAGCATGTGGGAGCAGCTGCCGCAAAGGATTTAGCCCGCACATTTCGTTCCCTGCCCAACCTTTCCGCAGCCTCCCTCGATCAATTAGTTTCAATCGAAGGGATTGGAGAAATTATGGCGAGAAGTATCAGGCAATTCTTTGAAGATCCCGAAACACACTCCTTACTCGACGAATTTACCAGTCATGGCCTATCTCCAGAAATCGAAATAGATCAATCGACTGGCACTCCATGGAGTGGGAAAACCTTTGTTCTCACCGGCACTCTCCAAGCGATGACCCGCGATGAAGCCACTGCCCGAATTGAATCTCTTGGAGGAAAAGCGGCATCCAGTGTAAGTAAGCGTACAAGTTTTCTCGTGGCCGGCCCAGGGGCTGGTTCCAAGCTCGATAAAGCAGAAAAACTGGGTATCCCAGTGTTGGATGAGCCCACCCTGCTAACATTTCTGGAAAACCCGGAAACCCTTTAAATCCACCCTTTAGAGGTGGTTTTCGATTGAGGATTTTTGATTCTCACCTATATTTAGAAGCTCTTATTTAGTTCTTTCACCATGCCGACTCCTAAAAACTCCGGGTTCGACCCTGTAGAAGATGCAATTTCTGAAATTGCCAAGGGACGCATGGTGATTGTCACCGACGATGAGAACCGGGAAAATGAAGGCGATTTGGTTATGGCCGCATCCAAGGTAACCCCTGAGTCTATCAACCATATGATCGCCCATGCCAGGGGTTTGATTTGCGTGCCCCTGCTTAGCAATCAGTTAAAAAAGCTTGGAATATCCAGCATGGTGCCCCACAACCGCGAGGCCCAGCGAACCGATTTTACTGTATCTGTGGATGCTGCGGAAGGAATCACCACCGGTATAAGTGCCTTTGACCGCTCCACCACTATCCAAATCCTTGCCAACCCTGCAGGCAACCCCGAGGAGCTCGTCCAACCCGGCCATGTCTTTCCTTTACGTGCACGATCGGGCGGAGTCCTGGAACGTGCCGGTCATACCGAAGCAGCTGTTGATCTCGCATCCCTAGCCGGATTACACCCGAGTGGGGTCATTTGTGAGATTTTGAAAGAAGACGGCACCATGGCCCGTCTCCCGGACCTTCGAAAGCTTAAGAAAAAATGGGGAATGAAGCTTATCTCCATCGCTTCCTTGATCGAGTATCGACACCAGCGCGATCGTTTGATCAATCAAGTAAGCGAATCTAACTTCCCCACAAAATATGGTAATTTCACATTACATGTATTTTCCAGTGTCCTGGATCGACGAATTCATTATGCCCTGACCTTGGGAAAAATCACCAAGCGTTCCACCACCCTGGTTCGTGTACAATCTGCCAATCCTCTAACTGACGCCCTCGGACTCACTCCCAAAAACCGCCCTACGAGCGGAATTGATGAAGCCCTCCAAGCCATTGCTAAAAATAAATCAGGAGCCCTGATCTATCTGGAACCCCGCCGAAAAGATCCCGAAGAAATGATTGGTTCCGATCTTAACCCGGGAAAAATGGATTTTCGGGATTATGGAATCGGTGCTCAGGTCCTAGCCGCTCTTGGGATTAAAAAGCTACGCCTCCTCACACGGGACCGCCGCCGGGTGGTTGGTTTGGAGGGATATGGTCTGGAAATTGTCGAGCGCACCCTCCTCTCTTAATCTTTTACCGTGAGTACCGATTCTCCATCCGCCCTGGTCATTGATCCTTCCCCCTTTGCATTTGGTATCGTCTGTGCCCGTTTCAATGAGTCCCTCACCCAGAGTCTTCTCGACCGGGTGACGACTGTCCTCCGGGAACAAGGAGAACCCGCCGAGCTTGTGATCGAACGGGTACCCGGTTCCCACGAGGTGCCTGCCGGTCTATCCCTGTTGGCAGAAAGTGGTCGATTTTCCTGCCTCATTGGTCTGGGTGTGGTCATCAAGGGATCGACCTCCCACCACCACCTTGTGGCAGAGTCTGCCGGCCATGCCATCCAGTCCCTCGTCATTCGTCACACCCTGCCCATCATCAACGGGATCGTGGTGACCGATGATCTCGCCACCGCCGAAGAGCGGATTACGGGCAGTCTCGACCGCGGCAGGGAATTTGCCGAGGCCGCGTTGGAAATGGCTCAATTTCGTCAAAAATGGATCTAGATTTAATCGTTAATCCGGAGTGGAGCCAGCGGCGCCAAAACCGTACCGCCGCTTTTCGCTTTCTTTATCAATGGGAACTCAACCCACCCGATGATCTTTCAGCAGATTTACATGAATTCCTCGAGAAACTGGAAAAAGAGGAAAACTATTTCAGCTATGCGATCGATTTGGTCGATGGCATCCTCGAAAAACTGGAAGAGATTGATTCCCTGATCACCGAATTGGTCACCAACTGGGAATTTTCCCGGATTGCCAAGACTGATTTAGCGATTTTACGCCTCGGCATCTATGAGATCCTCTTCCGCTTGGATGTCCCCCCGGTTGTGGTGATCGATGAGGCTTTGGAAATCAGTAAGGATTTCTCCTCGGATAATTCGAGAAAGTTTCTAAATGGGGTGCTCGATCAAGCCAGCAAACGAAGTGGGCGTCCCAACCGGGAGCGCTTAGTCTAAACGCAGTTTTTGACTCGATCAGGCAGAAGGCCCAGCCCCTTGCCTACACCTTTCCGATGCCATGGGCACGAAAACCGATCTTTCTTAAGTCTTCGAGTTCTAAAAGGTTGCGCCCATCAAAGAAAATGGCCGGTTGGTGCATCTTCTCGTAAATGGCAGAGTAGTCCAAATTCTTAAATTCATCCCACTCCGTAAGTAAGGCAATCGCATGAGCTCCTTCACAGGCTTGATCTGCAGAGGAACAAAATTCGATCCTGTTCTCTGCATCTTTCTCACTGAGTCCAAGAGTTCCAAGGATACTATCCTTGCTTACCCGCGGGTCGTAAATAGCCAGGTTCGCTTTTTCCTCGAGGAGGCGTCGGCAAATTCCAATTGCCGGAGATTCCCGGGCATCGTTGGTATCTTTCTTAAAAGCATATCCCAAAATAGCGAGTCGCTTGCCCGATACCGTATTAAACATCGAGTCAAGCAGACGGGTAACAAAACGTTCCTTTTGGTACTCGTTCATTTGGATCACCTGCTCCCAGTAACTTGCGACTTCAGGCAAACCAAAATGCCTGCACAGGTAACAAAGGTTCAGCACATCTTTTTGGAAACAGGATCCACCAAAGCCAATGGAGCTCTTAAGGAATTTTGGACCAATCCGGCTGTCTGTACCAATCGCTTTGGCAACCTCATCCACATTGGCCTCACTCGCCTCACAAAGAGCAGAAATCGCATTAATGCTGGAAATCCTTTGGGCTAAAAAGGCATTAGCGGTAAGTTTGGAAAGCTCCGAAGACCACAGGTTGGTGGTTATGATCCGCTCTCTCGGTACCCACTGGGCATAAATCGACACCACCTTCTCCACCGCAGCTTGGCCAGCCTCGGAGGTCTCTCCCCCGATCAGCACACGATCCGGTGCTTCGAGATCGGTCATCGCCGTTCCCTCGGCAAGAAACTCTGGATTGGAAATAACCTGATAAGAATGGCCATTATTTGCGGAATCAAGAATCTCCTTCACCATCTGAGCGGTGCGCACAGGAACGGTGGATTTTTCCACCACGATCTTATTGCCCCCACCTGCTCGGGCAATCCCCCGGGCACAGGACTCTACGAAGCGCAAATCTGCAGCCTGGCCGGAACCTGACCCGTAGTCTTTAGTTGGCGTATTAACGCTTATAAAGATCATGTCAGCTGCCCTCACCTTTTCATCCACATCGGTACTAAAAAATAAATTCTGCCCACGATTTTGGGAAACAATCTCCTCCAGCCCTGGTTCGTACACAGGCAAATCCCCGGAGTTCCAGGCCGCTATACGTTGCTCATTCAAGTCGACCACCGTCACTTCGATGTCTTTACACTTATGGGCAATCATCGCCATTGTGGGTCCACCAACATATCCTGCTCCAATACAACAAATTTTCATCGCAACCATTCTTAGCAGGATTTAAGGATTAGGGCTACCTTAGAATGGACATTTCAAACATCACCATTTTGGCATCCTCATCCATTGTAGACGATATCGTAAACTTCCCTTGGGGAAGAATGGCGATCATTGCATTCATTATCTATTTGTCCCTTGTACTCTTCGCCTGGCTCTTCGCAGACCATCTCATTTTCCCTGCTCCGAGGAAACCCGGGTACTCCAAAGAGGATGATATCTTTTTTCTAAAATCTGCCAGCCATGACCAAATTGCCTGCAAGTATTGGAAAGCTAAAGACCCGTCCTACGGAACCATCTTGTACAGTCATGGGAACGCTGAGGATATAGGCCGGATCGAAGAAACCTTACAATCATGGGTCGAGGATGGCTACTCTGTGCTCGCATATGATTACCCAGGATACGGACATAGCTCCGGGAAACCCAACGAGCAGGGATGCTACGATGCCATCGATGCTGTCTATTCCCACCTCACCGAGGAACTAAATATTCCCTCTGATAAGATTGTCATCTGGGGTAGATCCCTTGGTACCGGTCCATCTTGTTATCTGGCAAAAAAACAAAAGACTGCTGGATTGCTTTTGGAAAGCCCTTTTATGTCTACCTTTCTGACCGTTACCGAATACCCCTTGGTTCCATGGGATCGGTTCCGCAACCTGGAAAGAGCACCTCACATTCAATCTCCGTCCTTGGTCATTCACGGGCATAAAGATGAGGTGATCCTTTTTCGGCACGGAAAGAAATTTTTCAACGCTTTACCAGAACCCAAAAAACTCCTCGAATTTGAAAATGCCGGGCATAATGACTTACCAGAAATTGGTGGGAGCAGGTACCGTCAGGAAATTAATGATTTCCTTAGGAGTGTGCTTGAGGGTTGATTTCCCTGAATCTCCGAGCTAATTCTAAATTGTGATCTTTTTTTGATCACGGTGCGGGAATTATTATACAGGTGTTGGATATACGATCATGTTGGGACTGAACAAAAAGGAACTACGAATTTTTCGCTGGGCTTTGGCCTGCCATCTTCTTCTCGCCCTTGGTTTGTTTATCTACGGGTTTATCCCCAGTTGTGAGGAAGAACCCGAAATCGTTCATGTCTTTGAATTAGCTTCTTCCACACCCCCGCCCTTACCGGAAGTAAAACCAGCACCTCCCAAACCCACCCCAAAACCTGTTGTCCAAAAACCGACACCTAAGCCCCCACCACCCAAACCGAAGCCTGTAGTTCCGAAACCTACGCCCAAGCCCACACCTAAACCGGTGCCCAAACCAGTCGTACAACCACCCCAACCCCAAAAAATTTCTATTGATCAGTTCAGGAAGCAGCACGATGTGCCGGCACCCAAACCAGTCCCCCAACCACCCGCTCCTCAACCGGTAAAAGTTAAAATCAACCCCAACGACTTCAAACTGGCTCCGATCGTGGTCAATACCCCGACGGTCTCCACCTCGACCGTTTCTCCCACCCTGATCAACCAATACCTCGCTGGGGTCAAGTCCCGGCTCGAACAGGTCTGGCAGCGCTTGCTTGCTCAAACCGACTTGGGAACCGGTGGCGTTGCCCACCTTGGGTTTCGCATTGGCTCGGATGGTTCCCTCCAAAGTGTATCCATCACCCGCTCCTCCGGTAACCATTCCTTGGATGATCTTGTGCTTCGGGTTGCCCGTGCCGTCGGTAATGTGGGCCGCCCCCCAGGTGGATCATTTTCCTCTAGTCTGGAAATCCCCTTTCGGGTAAACTGATCTTTATGAAGTTCGACTGGAAACGCCCGCTCGCTCCTATTCTTTTAGTTGCAGGCCTTTTGCTTTGCTTATCTCGAGACCCCGTAATCGGGCTCGGTGTATTTTTAGTTTCCTTCGCTTTGGTCTTCGGGTTTTCCCGAGGCTCTTCCTAAGCGCAAAGACTCAATCTCCTGGTTGCTTGCCTCAATCGACTGAGCAACCAAACTATCCTGCAGCGCATAAGCCTTCCTACCTTTTCTAAAAGAGGAGGTATAATTTCCACGACTGCGTAACTCGGTTGCAAATTGGTTATCGCGAAAAAAACCATCCATGGTTTCCAGAACCTCGGTTTCCATCTCTTTATCCTCAATCGGAAAGACAACTTCAACCCGGCGGAAAAAGTTTCTCGGCATCCAGTCTGCACTCCCCAGATAAGTTCTCTTCGCCTGGTGAGCATTTTGAAAGTGGTATACCCGGCTATGTTCCAAAAAGCGCCCGAGCAAACTGCGCACCGTGATATTTTCGCTGAGTCCTTTTACACCTGGTATCAGGCCACAAATCCCCCGCACGACCAAGTCCACCTTTACTCCCGCCTGAGAGGCTGCGTAGAGGGCCTGAATCGCCTCTGGGTCAATCAGGGAATTCACCTTAATTAGAATACGGGCAGCCTTCCCTGCCTTAGCAGCCACCGCCTCCTCCTCAATCATCCGAATCATTTCAGGGTGGAGGTTGAAGGGAGCTACCAAAATCTTCTTAAAGGTAGGCTTACGGGTGTAGCCCGTCAGAGCATTGAACAGATTGGCTAAATCCGCTGTGAAAGCGACATTGCTGGTAAACAAGCTGTAATCCGTATAGCTCTTTGCCGTGCTCGGATTGTAGTTACCCGTTCCTAGATGGGCGTAGCGTCTTAATTTATTTCCTTCCCTCCGTACAATCAGGCAGCACTTACAATGAGTTTTCAATCCGCTCAGCCCATAAACCACATGTACACCCACCTCTTCCATCTTGCGTGCCCAGGTAATATTGGCTTGCTCATCGAATCGGGCTTTTAGCTCCACCATCGCAGTCACCTGCTTACCATTCTGGGCTGCATCCATCAGAGCCTTGATCACGGGTGAATCCCCGCTGGTGCGGTAGATGGTCAGCTTGATTGCAAACACCTCAGGGTCCACCGCTGCCGCCCGCAACAAGTCGACCATCGGGGTGAAGGAATCATACGGATGGTGAAGGAGATAATCCTTCTTCCCAATCTGCTTAAACAATTTACTGCTCGTTGATAATTCATTGGGTATACGAGCTTCAAAAGGTTCAAATTTCAGATCAGGTCGGTCAACCAGTTCGGGGAGTGGCATCAGCCGATACAAATTGATCGGCCCGTTGATTCTCACCACATCTTCCTCCGTGAGGTGGATCGACTTGAGCAAATACTGCAGCACTTCCGGATCCACCTGCTCATCAATCTCCAGGCGCACCGCCGCACCCTTTCTGCTGTTATGCAGTTCCTCCTCTATACTCAGGAGCAGGTTCTCCACCTCCTCCTCATCCACATAGAGATGACTATTTCGGGTGATGCGGAATGCCCAGGCACCCATCACTTCGTGCCCTGGGAAAAGATCAGATACAAAATAACGAACCACTTCGCTTAAAAAAACAAAAGTTTCATTCTTCGTACCCTCCTGCTCGATCTTGACCAGGCGGGGAAGAATACGGGGCACCTGTACAATCGCCCGCAAAGGAGCCGCTTTTTTGCGCCTCAGGTTTCGGAGCGATACAAAAAGATTGAGCGACTTATTGAGAATTAGGGGGAAAGGGTGAGTGGGGTCCACCGCCAGAGGAGTGAGCACGGGGAACACTTCCCTTCGGAAATAGGCTCTGAGCCAGGTAAATTCATCCTTGGTCAGCTTATCAATGTGTTTAAATACCACCCCACTCTTCGCCAGAGCAGGCTGTAAGCTTTCCCGCCAGCAGGAATATTCCCTGGCCGACATCTCCCTTGCTTTGGTCCTTACTTGATCCAGCAAGCTCTGCGGTGAACTCCCGTCCAAGCTTGGCCGGGTTATGCCTGCATCCACCTTTTGCATCAGCCCTGCCACCCGGATTTCATAAAACTGATCGAGGTTTGAACTCACAAAAGATAAAAAACGGGTTCTCTCCAAAAGCGGATATTGTTCAGAAAAAGCCTGATCGAGTACCCGTTCATTAAAAGCCAGCCAACTCAGCTCACGGTTAAAGAAACGGGGACTTGGTGGATTGCTTTCGGAATTAGATACGGCCATATCATTTCCTTAAATAAATTTATTGGTACGGACAATGGAATTTGAAAAAATCAGGCTCACTTGACCTCAAGAGCTGCCTGAGCTATTTTATTTCTCTTGATCTTTGAAACTTTGATGGGGGTGTTCCGGATTCGACCGCAATGTGGAAAATTCGGTTGCATGCCGAGGATGATGCTTGGCCTCGCAAACAATGCATCAAAACATTACATGGCAATCAGAATAATATCGTTGCCTTCGAGCCTGAGCTCGAAGCTCTTGCAGCATAAGTCTGCACGTCGACAGTCCACTGACACCTGCTGGGTGGTCGGGGCGTTAAAAAGCAGGTAAAACCTCGGAGCGTTTGCTTGTCTATCGGAGGCTAAATGGCTGAAGACAAGATCGGCTTGATAGGTGTTCCTTCCTACACCAAGCTCAAATTATAGAGAGAACTAAGCATGTAGACGCCGAATGGGAAGGATTGCGGGACGCGGGTTCAACTCCCGCCACCTCCACCAAAGTTTCAAGG